>JBAXMJ010000164.1:0-4802 GCA_037134355.1 bacterium
CATCGGGGCCATTTTTCGAACCGGGTTTGTGGCTTTTTGCAAAGGGTTCGCGCCTGACTGTCAATGGCGTAATGGTCATTTGCGTTGCCGTGCTGATCGCCCTTGTTTTCGGGCTGACGGCCCGTCGCGCGCAACCCGTTCCGACCGGGTTGTTGAACGTCCTTGAGACTTTTGCCAAGTATATCCGGAACGAAATGGTCATTCCTTTTTTGGGCGAAAAGGATGGAACCCGGATGGCACCGATGTTCTGTACGCTGTTTTTTTTCATCCTGATCATGAATCTGGCCGGGTTGATCCCCTGTTTTTACACGGCGACGGCCAATTTGGGCGTGACGGCGGCTCTGGCGATAATTACTCTGGGATTCATGATCATCGGGGCCATTTTTCGAACCGGGTTTGTGGCTTTTTGCAAAGGGTTCGCGCCTCCCGGGGTGCCCCGGTTGATGTTGATCATGATTGTTCCCATTGAAGTGCTGAGCATGTTCATTCGCGCCATGGCTCTGGCTATCCGGTTATTTGCCAATATGCTGGCGGGTCATTTGGTGATCTATTCCCTGCTGGGCATGATCGTGATGTTCGGGTTTTATGCGGCCCCGGCGCTTCTCGGGGCGTTGGGAATCTATTTGCTGGAGGTGTTTGTGTCGTTCCTGCAGGCGTATATTTTCACGCTGCTTTCCGCGATTTTCATTGGGGAACGGTATCATCCTGCGCATTGAGAGTTTATGAGATGGAGTAGGTTTTTTTAACAGAAAGGATACGGATTATGTTAAGCGGTTCAGTTGCGGGTATTGGGGCAGGGTTGGTAACCATTGGGGCAGGGCTCGGAATCGGTTTGGTGGGAGCATCGGCGGTGAGCGCGATGGCGCGGCAGCCTGAGATGGCCGCCAAAATCCAAGTAACCATGTTGATCGTGGCCGCGTTGGTTGAGGGAACGGCCTTGTTCTGCGCGGTGATTTGTCTTTTGGGAAAGTAAACCGGCATGGAAGCGGATCCTCATACTCAAGGAGTGGTTGAAGTCCCTCCGGCAGCGGCCCACGGGGCAGCGCCGAATGTGATGGACGTGTCGGCCCCGATGATGATCCTGACCTGGGTCACCTTCTTGTTGCTGGCCCTGGTGCTGTACAAGGTTGCCTGGAAGCCGATCTTGAAGGTTCTGGATGTGCGGGAGAAGTCCATTCGGGATGCTCTGGAGCAGGCGGAGAAGGCGCGTGCGGAAACAGTGGCCACGGAGGTTCGCAACCGCGAGATGATTCAGGCGGCTGAACGTGAGTCGCGGAAACTGGTTGCGGAAGCCCGCGTGGCGGCACAGGAAACGGCCCGGCTGGTTCAGGAAAAGGCGGAGCAGAAATCGAAGGCCTTGCTGGAGGAGGCTCGACGGGATATCGAGGCTGCCACCGGGCAGGCCCGGGTTGCCTTGCGTCTTGAAACCACAGAATTGGTCATTGAGCTGGCTGGGAAAATCTTGGCTGAGAATATGAACACGGAGCGGAACCGGGCGCTAGTCGCGGACATGACGAAGGAGCTGGATCGCGCATGAAGCTCCGATCCAGGGCAGCTCATCGTTATGCCGCAGCTTTGCACGATCTTGCCCGGGGCGCCCAGGCGCTCGAGGCGGTTTCCGCCGATGTGGCGAAGGTGAGTGCACTGCTCGCGGAATCGGGTGAGTTGCGGGAATTCATCAGGAATTACCTGATCCCCAGCCAACTCAGAGCCGGGGCGGTCGAGGCATTGTTCCGGGGTTGGGTTCATCCGCTGACGTGGCGGTTTTTGCGTTTTATCGAGTCCAAGCGCCGATTCGGACTCTTGGCGGAAATGTGCGCTGAATTTCAGGATCAGGAAGAGATTCGGAAGGGGATTGTGCGGGGTCAGCTGGATTCCGCTTTTGCCTTGTCTCCCGATACGGTCGATCATATAGCCGTTCAGGTGGGGCGCCGGATGGGGAAACAGGTTTTGTTGGAAATGACAGAAAATCCCGACCTGCTCGGCGGTTGCCGACTGCAGGTAGGCGATACGGTGTATGACTACAGTCTGGCCGCGCGATTGCGTCTGGTCAGGCAAACGATGATGGCCGGATAACGGCAAGGTGGGCGTATGGCTGATTTAAGACCCGAGGAAATTGCGTCAATTCTGCGGAAACAACTGTCCGAGTTTGACCAGAAAGTGGATGTCTCCGAAGTGGGCACGGTGCTGAGTGTCGGGGATGGCATTGCCCATGTGCATGGCCTTTCAGGCGTGATGGCTGGCGAACTCGTGGAGTTTCATGGCGGTCTCACCGGGCTAGCGCTGAACCTGGAAGAGGACAATATCGGCGTGGCGGTGTTCGGGGAAGACCGTGAAATCAAGGAAGGCGATAGTGCCCGCCGGACCGGTCGGATTGCCTCCGTTCCCGTCGGAGAAGCCCTCGCGGGACGCGTGGTGGATGCGCTGGGAAGGCCCATTGACGGCGGTCCGGCCATACAGGGCGCGGAAATGCGAAAAATTGAAGTCAAGGCGCCGGGTATTATCGAGCGGGCGGATGTCAGGGAGCCGCTTCAGACAGGAATCAAGATTATTGATGCCCTGACGCCGATCGGGCGTGGTCAGCGTGAATTGATCATTGGAGACCGGAAAACAGGCAAGACGTCCCTGGCGATTGACACTATTATCAATCAACGCGGCGAGAACGTCATGTGTTTCTACGTGGCGATCGGACAGAAGCGTTCAACGGTGGTTCAGGTGTGCGAAAAGCTGAAGAAATACGGCGCCATGGAGTACACCACCATCATCGCGGCAACGGCCTCGGATCCCGCTCCCATGCAGTTTCTGGCGCCTTACACAGGATGCACCATGGCGGAATATTTCCGGGACAGCGGGCGTCATGCCTTGATTGTCTTTGACGATCTGACCAAGCAGGCCCAGGCGTATCGCCAGGTCTCTCTGCTTCTGCGGCGTCCCCCTGGCCGCGAAGCCTTTCCCGGGGATGTATTCTATCTTCACAGCCGGTTGCTGGAACGGGCCGCGAAATTCAGTCCCGAAATGGGGGGGGGAAGTCTCACGGCCCTGCCGATTGTTGAAACCCAGGGTAGTGATGTTTCCGCATACATTCCGACCAATGTGATTTCCATCACGGATGGTCAGATTTTCCTGGAAACTGATGCGTTCAATTCCGGACAACGGCCTGCGGTGAATCCCGGTATTTCCGTTTCCCGCGTGGGCGGTGATGCCCAGTTGAAGGGTATGAAGCAGACGGCAGGTTCCTTGCGACTGGAACTGGCACAGTATCGTGAATTGGCCGGATTTTCGCAATTTGCCTCCGATTTGGATGCCGCCACCCGAAAGCAATTGGACCGGGGGCGTCGTCTTATGGAATTAATGAAGCAGGGTGTTCACGCGACCATTCCTGTGGCCAAGCAGGTGGCCATCATCTATGCGGGAACGCAGGGCTTTCTGGATTCGATTCCCGTGACCAAGGTCAGGCTGTTCGAATCAGAGTTGTTTGAGTCCCTGGATCGTGAGCCGTGCGAGTATCTGAAGCTGTTTGCTAAGGAAAAAGCGATGACTCCAGAAGTCAAGGCGGCGTTGGAAGCCGTGCTTAAACGGTTGTCGGTGAAGTCAGCCTGATCGGATATTGTCCCGCATGCCCACGCTTAAAGAATTTAATGTCAAGCTGACCCGGCTCCGGAGTACGCGCAAGTTGACCAAGACCATGAAACTGGTTTCGGTTAATAAATTGAGGCGTGCCCAGGATGCTGAAAAGCGGGTGGAACTGGTTGCCGAACGGATGTCAGGAATTCTGGGCCGGATGGGTTCTACAGTATCGCCTGGCGAGCATGCGTTGGTGACGCCCCGCAAAGCGGTGAAGACCGTTTTAGTTTTGGTGATCACCTCCGACCGGGGATTGTGCGGTGGGTTCAACAATAACCTGATTAAGGCCGTCTCGGTTTGGATGCGGGAGCAGGAGACCCAGGGCCGGGCTGTTCTCATGAGTTTCTGCGGACGACGGGGCTATTCCTTTTTTAAAAACAGGGTAACTGTTGAGCGGTTTTATGAGGATGTCATGGGACGTCCGGATTTTCAGAATGCCCACCGGATCGGTCGTGCCTTGCAGGCGGCCTTTGTCGGAGGCCGTGTGGACGAGGTCTATCTGGCTTATAATGCGTTGCAGGGCGCGATGTCCCAGAAACCCCTGATTGAGCGGATTGTTCCAATGGATCTTACGACTCTGAACGCGGGGCGCGGGGAGAATCCGGTTGCGGGCTGGATTCTGGAGCCCAATCCGCAGGAATTGTTGAATGCCCTGTTGCCGCGGATTGTGAGCCTGAAAGTCTATACCTCGCTGCTGAGCAGTTCAGTTGGTGAGCACAGTGCCCGTATGAAGGCCATGGAGCAGGCGAGTTCGAACGCCGATAACCTGATTCGCCAGATTACCCTTCAGCGCAACCGTGCGAGACAGGCCGCGATTACGACGGAATTGACGGAAATTGTTGCCGGCGCCGAAGCGCTAAAATGAAGATGTAAGACGTAAGACGTAAGGCGTGAGATGTGAGAGGAAAATGCTATGAGCCATGACAATACAGCGGTTAAGGGAAAAGTGGTACAGGTGCTTGGCCCGGTGGTGGATGTCGAGTTTCCGGAGAACCAGTTGCCTCCTATCTTAACAGCACTTCAGGTGACGAATCCCTTCATCAGTGACAAGCCCTGGAATCTGACCCTGGAAATCTCCCAGCATTTGGGAAACAACCTGGCTCGAACCATTGCCATGGATTCCACGGATGGCCTGGTGCGCGGGATGGATGTTCATAACTGCGGGGAAGGTATCACGG
>JBAXMJ010000165.1:0-4796 GCA_037134355.1 bacterium
GCTGTTCTGGTTCTGGCTTGACCGTTTCCTGGATCGCGGATATTGGATGGGCTGAGAAAAGGACGTCACTCATGAAAATTATTTGTGCCACGAATATGCCGTTTGCTTTGGAGGCCTTCAGCACCCTGGGGGAGGCGCGTATCCTGGAGGGGCGCGATATCACTGGCGCAGATGTCCGGGATGCCGGGATCCTTGCCTTGCGCTCCACCACCCAGGTCAATCGAGCGCTTCTGGCGGGGAGTCAGGTTCGTTTTGTGGGGACGGCGACGATCGGGACGGATCACCTTGATCTGGCGTATTTCCAGGAGGCGGGGATTCACTGGTGTTTCGCCCCGGGATGCAATGCGAATAGCGTTTCGGAATATATTACGGCGGCGTTGCTCACCCTCGGGGAACGACATGGGATTACCCTGGAAGGTAAGACGATCGGGGTTATCGGCGTGGGGAATGTCGGAAGTCGCGTGGTCAAAAAGGCCCGGGCGCTGGGGATGCGGGTGCTGATGAATGATCCGCCGAGGGAGAGGGCGGAGTATGGGGTTCAGGGTTCAGGGTTCAGGGGGGAGAATTTAGAGAGTGAGTTTGTCAGTTTGGATCGGATTCTGGCGGAGTCGGATATTATTACGGTGCATGTACCGTTGACCAAGGATGGGCCGGACAAGACATTTCATCTTGCGGATGCTGACTTTTTCAGCCGGGCCCGGAAAGGGCTGATTTTCCTTAATGCGGCGCGCGGGGCGGTGGTCGACACGCCAGCCCTCCTGAAGGCCCTCGACGTGGGACAGGTGGGGCATGTGGTTCTGGATACCTGGGAAGGGGAGCCGAAATACCGAGCCGATATGTTGGCCCGGGTGGACATCGGAACTCCGCACATTGCTGGACACTCCTTTGAGGGGAAGGTGATGGGGACAGTTATGGTGTACCGGGAGGCCTGCCGTTTTCTGGGGGTTCCGGCCACCTGGTCGCATGAACCTCTGATGCCAGCGACCTTAGTTCCCCGGGTGGATGTCGATGTTGCCGGGCGAACCGACGAAGCGGTGCTCCGGGAGGTTGCTCGAAAACTTTATGATATTGAGGCGGATGATCGTCGCCTGCGCGACACGGCGGTGGCGGATGATGTCCTGCGCGCCAAGGCATTTGACAAGCTCCGAAAGGATTATCCCGAGCGGCGGGAGTTCCAGTATACGACCGTTCGCCTGAAACAGGCTTCTTCCGGTCTGAGGGCGAAATTCGACGGGCTCGGATTCCTGTGACGATGAGAGATTAGGCTTGATGCAGGAAAGCCCCGCCGTTAGCTTCTGGGCATGTCTTTTATTGCATCCATAGGGCAGGGCGCGATTAACCTGTATCACCGGATCCGATGGGTTGTGTCCATCAGTACGGCGATCGTTCAGTTGGCGTTACGACCCTCTTCATGGACTAAGCCGGTCCTTATGGTTTTAACCCGTCAGATTGTTTTCACGGGTTACGATGCCATCGGGTTTGTGGCGGTCGTGGCCTTGTTGACGGGCATCTCGGTAGTGGTTCAGGCACAGGTTTGGATGGGACGTCTTGGCCAATCGGAACTGCTTGGTCCGCTTCTGGTTACGGTTATTGTTCGTGAGGTTGGTCCGCTCCTTGTGAACTTCATTGTGATCGGGCGTAGCGCCACGGCAATGGCGGCCGAACTGGCCGGGATGAAAGTGCGGCACGAAGTCGAGGTGCTGGATTCCCAGGGACTTGACCCGCTTGTTTTTCTGGTAATGCCGCGGGCGATTTCCATGGCGCTTTCTGTGTTTGGCCTGGCGATGCTTTTCGTGGTGTTCTCGTTCGGGAGCGGGTACCTCTGCGGGGCATTTCTGGGAACGGGACCCGGTGATCCGGGAATCTTTGCCCGAAGCGTGGTACGGGGCGTGTCCTCGTATGATTTTTACAATATCCTGGCTAAGACCTTAATCCCCGGACTTCTGACGGGAGTGATTGCGGCCAATGAAGGGTTGTCGGTTGAAGGCGTGGCGACGGATATTCCCCAGGCGGTGACCAGAACCGTGGTGCGGGCGACGCTGGCGGTTCTGGTGGTGTCGGTCATCGTGTCGGTGTTGACGTATATTTAATGCAGGGTATGCAGGAACAAACGGCCATTTTAGAATTCAAGGGGGTGACGGTTCGTTCCGCCTCTTCCCAGATCAGCAGCATTTCCCAGATCGATTTTTCTTTGGGACGTGGCGAGATTGTCGTCGTGAGTTTGGAAGAAGGGCGTGAACACATTCCTCTGGCACCGCTTGCACAGGGGCTTCTGGCCCCGGATTCCGGCAGCGTTTTATTCCAGGGCGAGGACTGGGCGGATATGAAAGCCTCCCGGCAATCGGTTGAACGGGGCCGGATCCGAAGGGTGTATGAGCATTACGGCTGGGTGACGAATCTTGATGTGATGGAAAACCTTTGCCTGGCGGAGTGTCACCATACCCGGAGAACGAAGGACGAGGTGATGCAGGAAGTCAGGGGATTGGCCCGGCGATTTGGCCTGGAGGATATTCCTGAAGCCCGCCCGACCCGCGTGCATGGCATGGTGTTGCGGAAGCTGGAGTGGGTTCGCGCGTTGGTCGGAACCCCAAGCCTGATTATTTTGGAACGTCCCCTGTTCGGGGCACCCAAGGCGGATGCGCCCAAATTGATGGAGGCCGTTTGCGAGGCGTCCCGGCGCGGGGTGGCGGTGCTTTGGTTGACGGAAGACGAGCGTGTGACGGAATGCCGGAGCCTGGGGGCGGTGCGCCGGTTCCGGATGGATGGTGAAAAACTGGTGGCCGTCTCGAGCGGCCGGGAGAGTGACGGATGATTCAATCTTACAGGTTTCGCTATGCGAATGAAATTGCCGGCGGGTTTGTCCTGCTCGGTCTGGGACTCTTGATCATAGGGATTTATGCCGCCGGACATGCCCAGGGTTGGTTCGACAAGAACCTGGTGTTGAAGACTAAATTCGACATGGATAAGGGAACCTATGGCTTGCAGGAGGGCGCCGAGGTCAGGATTCTCAGCACCCTCGCCGGCCGGGTGGGTGAAATCAAGCCGTCCGACGATGGTGGTATTGAGACAACCCTGATTCTGCAAGGCAAGTTCGGAAAATTTGTGCGCGGTGACTCGATCGCCAAGGTGAGCAAAAAGTTCGAGGTGGCCGGTGACGCGTTTGTGAATATCACCCTTGGTACCTCATCCCAGCCGGTATTAAAGAACGGGGATTACATCCAGTGCGTGCAGGATGTGGAGTTGATCGAGACGGCCAAGCGGATTATTGATGATTTGCGCAAGGCGGCTGTTCCGATGCTGGATGAGGTCAGCGGGATTCTCTCCAATGTCAATTCCGTGACCCGGCAGTTGGAGCGCCGGGAAGGAACGGCGGGCCGCCTGATCGGCGATCCGGAATGGGCCCGCGACGTGGACGGCATCGTCAAGGATGTCCGGCAGACGGCGGCGCAACTTCCCCAGATCGCCCTGAAAATTGATGGGGTGGTGACGAACATTCAGGATTTGGCGCAGTCGCTGAAAGATACGGCCGCCAGCTTTCCGAAGGTCGCCGAGGGTACGGCTGGCGTCGTGCAGGATGTGCGGAGTGTGACCGGCGGGCTCACCGGACAAGTGGCGAACATCCAGGCCGTCCTGCTTCAGACGGAATCCATGTTCCGGGAGACCCAGGTGCTAGTGGAGGGGCTCCAGAAGAGCTGGTTGTTCGGGGCTGGCGACAAGGCTGACGATATCACGCCCCTGCAACTGCCTCTGCCTGCAGTCGGGGAAAGGAGGCAGCCGTGAAGAGAGGATTCAGGGGTCAGGGGGAAGGGGTCAGGGTTCAGGGTTCAGGGTTCAGGGTTCAGGGGGCAGTCGTTGGATTGATGGCTGTTCTTGTGGTTGTTTCCGGCTGCTCCACACCGAAGCCGTCCACGCTTGATCCCGAGATCAAACTTTGTGCGGATGGAGCCAATGCCGCCTATCGGCGGGGTGAGGTTGAGCGGGCGGATGCGCTCTATGGGAAAGCGTTGCAGCGGGCCAGGTTGAGTGATAACCGCGTGGAGATTTCACGAAACGCCTATAATCTGGCCCTGTGCCGGATGGTGGCTGGTAAACTGGAGGAGGCGCGCGGGTTGTTGAGCCAGGCTTCTGAACTTGCCGGTGTGAAGGGGCAGGAGGCCGCACGAATACGGTTGGCTGAGGCTGAGGTTGCGCGATTGTCCGGAAAGGCCGACGAGAGCGGACTGTTGGCCCAGCAGGCGGTGCTGGCGGGCGCGGACCGCGAGGGACGGGTTCATGCCCTGCTTCTGCAGTGTGAGGCGGCTCTTGTGTCGGGACAGGTTCAGGGCGCACGAGACTGTTATCAGGCTTCCAAATCAGGGGTGTCGGGGAAGACTCCTGCCTTGATTCAAGCGAGGCTCGAAGCGGTCGCGGTGGGGTTGGTTCAGGCCGGGGCAATTGCTGGAGATGTCGGGGTGCTCCAACTGAGCCGGGCTGATTGGTTGAAAAAGGCCGGGCAGTTCAGGGACATGGTGTCGGCCTTGGATGGCGCCGCGCAACATTTTGAAAAGATGGAGAAATGGGCGGAGGCGTTTGATTGCCGGATCCGTTCGGCGCAAAGTCTCCTGGCGGCAGGGAAGAGGGATGCAGCGGTTCAGGCGGCCCGACAGGCCGCGGCTGTGGCCGAGCGAAGCGGGCTGGCCGGACAGAAGGCGCTGGTGGCTGCGGTGATGAAGGAGTTATGACGGATCTCATAATTGACCGGACATGAACTTAGGGTAGGGACGGCTCTCCGAGCCGTCCGCGGAGGCCTCGGAGAG
>JBAXMJ010000166.1:0-4796 GCA_037134355.1 bacterium
CCCCTCACATCATTTACCGCGACAATCAGTCCATCATTTACCGTGATCGCTCTCACCTGCATAGAGGGGCACATCGTATTCCGCCAGTTTATGCAGAAACAAAAGCCGAGACATGCCCGCCAATTCAGTGGCCCGCCCTGAGGAGAGCTTTCCCATCTCATAAAGTTTGACCGCCGCCAATACACGTACATTGTCAGCAAATCGCTCTCCCGTTTCATGGAGCGACCTGAGAACCGAATCAGGACATTCAATTGTTAACGTACTCATGGTGTAAATCTACTCCGGTTTCCACTGAAAAGCAAGCATGGGGCAAGTTTCAAACGACGTCTACTTTGGAGTCTCGATAGCCGCGCCGGCATGTCCTGAGCTTGTCGAAGGGACCTGCCCTGACCCGTGGTGAGCCTGCCTGCGGTGAGCCTACCGAACCGCCGAACTGCCAAACGCAGTCGAACCGCCGAAGGGTCACGGTGTGGTCTCTTCCTACTCTCATCCACCGCTTGACAGCGGCGGCTACGCCCCCCCCCAGAGAGGCGTTTCACGATTTTTGCTGGATCCCGCCACCGGCGGGATGCTGCACAAATCGTGAAACATTCTCATCTCGTTCAAAAGAGGGGAAACCCGGTCGAAGTACCCTTTGCGACCTTCGCGTGCTTCTGTTCAAACTCTTCCCTGCCCTGAGCCTGTCGAAGGGTCCTCATCAGTGCGAATCAGTGCAGATCAGGTGAAGTCTTCACGACCCTGGCTGGAATACCCACCACCGTTGCGCCATCAGGCACATCATCCAACACCACCGCATTGGCTCCGACTTTGGCGCCGTTTCCAATCTTGATCGCCCCAAGAATCCTGGCTCCTGCGCCGACAAAGACCTCGTCCCCCAGCACCGGCGACAAACCCTTCTCCGCGCCAATGGTCACCTGATGCTCAATCACCACGTTTCGCCCGCCCTTCACCGAGGTATTGATCACAACGCCATGACTATGCACCAGTACAAATCCCTCACCAAAGTCAGCACCCCGTCCGATAATGCAGCCACCCCACACATTGAGTTTGTTGAAAACCATGGCGAGAGGCACGAGCCGATGCCGATGCGCCCATTGCATCCAGCGGTAGCGAATCATGGCGGACGTACCATCCGTTAAACGCGCCTTAAGGAGATTGCGGAACGAAGCATCGCCATACAACCACCGCGCCTTGGCCTTAACGTCTGAGATAATCAGAAGGAAAAGATTCATGGCGATATTTCTACCAATGCCAAGGAGCGAAAGAAAGTATGAATACTTCATACTTTCGGTGATCTCCCGATTCCTGTATCGTGTCTGCCATGGACTTCTTCATCATTGCCAATGCGTGGAGCGCGGGAAAGGACAATCCAACCAGCAAACACAGGATAGCCCTGGAACTCGTCAAGCAAGGGCATCGCGTCCTTTGGATTGAGGGCGCCGGGATGCGAACCCCCAGCGTCGGCTCCTCCTCAGACCGCCTGAGGATGGTGCGCAAGGTCGCTGCTTCCCTCCGCGGCGTGCGCCGCGAAAAGCAGTTGTTAAGCTGTCAGGTTGATAAGTTGTCAAGTGAATGCCCCTTCGACCACTCCTCAACAACTCAACAACTCAACAATCTAGCAACTGACCTCTGGGTGCTCTCTCCTCTTTTCATCCCCCTTCCCCGTTACGAAGTGATCCGTCGCCTTAACGGCCTTATCTGCCGGATGAACATGCGGTTCTGGGGGTGGCGGCTCGGTTTCCAGAGTCCTGTATTGATCAACTATGTGCCCGTGCTTGCGGAAGCCATGCGTGGCCGACACACCGCACGCACGGTCTACCACTGCGTTGACCGGTGGGATGCCTTTGCTATGTATGACTCTGCGATGATGGGAGAGATGGATCGACGCTGTTGCCGGTATGCCGATTTGGTCATCGCCTCAGCCGGGGAGTTGTACGACCGTTGTAAAACCATTAACTCCAACACCGTGCTCATTCCTCACGGCGTGGACTGGGAGCATTTCCGCCACGCGGTGGCGGAAATGCAGACCGCTGGTGTACCGGCTTCAGCCGGTCTTCCTGGGCCACGGCCGCCTGAAGGCGGTACACCAACCGTTGCCCGTCCCAAACAGTCCTTAAGCAAGCTCCATTCCCCCCCCACCATCGGCTTTTTCGGGCTTCTTTCGGAATGGGTTGATCAGGATCTGCTACTCCGATTGGCAAAGGAATTCCCGCAGGCCACCCTAATTCTCATCGGCAAGGCAGATGTGGATGTGTCGCGACTGAAAGGCATACAAAACATCCAACTCATCGGCCCAAAACCGTTCTCCGATTTACCTAACGCCATTGCCGGGTTCACGGTCGGAATCATCCCGTTTGTAGTCAACGACCTGACTCGCGCTGTCAACCCTATCAAGTTACGGGAAATGCTTTCCGCAGGCTGCCCGGTTGTCTCCACGGCGTTACCAGAAGTCGCTCTCTATGCGACATCTAAAGCATCCTTCCCAGTTTCCGTTCAGATTGCTGTAACCCATGATGATTTTGTCGCGATGGTGAGGCGGGTGATAGAGCACCCCCTGTCTCCAGAAGAACGACTGGCCTTAAGTGATTCCATGGCCGGAGAAACCTGGACCGCCAAGGTGAATGAGATTCTGAAGTTGTTATGACACCCATCCCCCATGTCATCCATTTAGTCATCTCCCTTGCGCCCGGGGGCTTGGAGCGGTTGGTGGTAGACTGGACAAATGCCCGGAATAAGCGACACCCCGGTTCCACCCTGATTTGCTGTCTAGATGAAAGAGGCGCCCTCGCCAGCCAGGTCGAGAGCAACGCCGTTGTATGTTTGGGCGCGACCCGAAGCCGCAAACCCTTCGATGTCGTCGCCGTTCGAAACCTCCGTCAGTTGTTAAGCACCCTTCCCTCGATGACGCCCACCTTAACAACTCAACAACCCAATAACTCAACAACTGTCCTACACTCCCACAATGCCGCAGCATGGCAATATGGGGTATTGGCCTGCCTTGGAAAATCCATCCGCCATGTTCATACCGAGCACGGCACGAATCCCCATGGCAAGGGCTTAATCAATCGATTACGCAATGCCTGGCTGTGGCGGTGCACAAGTGAGGTGGTCGCGGTGGCTGACCCGGTTGCAGAATCCTTGTCACAAGTACAGGGTGTGCCAGGGAACAGAATCCGGGTAATCCCAAACGGAATTGAAACTGTCTGTAGAACCCGCGAGCAGGGCAACGAAGTCCGTGTGAAGCATGGCATTCCCGCAGGCGCCACGGTTATAGGATCAGTGGGTCGCCTGGCTCATGTTAAGGGGCACGACAGGCTTATTTCGGCATTTTCAAGAATGACGACCCACAACTTGATTCTTCTACTGGTCGGCGACGGACCGGAACGGACGAATCTCGAGAGGCAAGCCCGCGAGTTGCGTCTTTCTGATCGCGTCATCTTTGCAGGATATCAAGCGAACCCCTGGCCTTATTACAGCGCCATGGATTTGTTCATCCTACCATCCCGGAGCGAGGGGCTATCCATCAGTCTGCTTGAGGCTATGGCGGCCGGGACATCCGTGGCCGTTACCGATGTAGGGGAAAACCGGGCGGTTTTGGATGAAGGACGGGCGGGAACCCTCTTGCCCGGGAACGAAGAGGAATGGGTGACTATTGTTACCGCATTGTTGACGGACCCCCTTCGTGACGCAAGAGTGGCCATTGCAAAAGATCGTGTACGTAGTCACTATTCCCTGGATTCAACCCTTCAGGGTTATGAAAACTTATACTCCTGACATGCTCATCACCGTCTCCAATCTGTTTCCCAGACCGGATCATCCAACCTTGGGGATGTATAACTACTATCTGTTCAGAGAGATGATGGAAGAGAAGGGAATCCAGAAGGTATTCGAAGAAAGGCCAAGGCATTACCTCAACATTTGCCTAGTGCCCTCCTGGAAAGTCTGGCAGTGGCGAACAATCAGGCAGTGGACCTCTCCCAATCAAGTTCCGACCACCTATCTTCCTGTCTTTACGCTTCCCTGGGTCGGACGCTCCATCAACTGGTGGTTTTACGCACGTTCCTTGCGAAGGTATTTGACTAGTCCATCAGGACACGACTCAACAACTCAACAACTTAACAACTTAACAACTGAAGGTTCCCCAGACACCTTCTACGTTCCCTGGTTATACCCCGATGGTGTGGCCGTGGCCCGTGCGATCCGGGGTACGGGGGCACGCCTGTGGTTGATGGCCTTAGGGAGCGACACCTTTCACCTCCGGTCGCCCTTACGCAGGAAAATGATTCTGGAATCTTGCCGGGCGGCAGAGGGAATCATCTGCGTGGCGAATGTGCTGGCTGACCGCCTGGCTGATGCGGGCGTCCCCCGCGAGAAGTTGCATGTGGTGCCCAATGGGGTGGATGCGGCGCTGTTCGCGCCGCAGACATTAGACCATAGACCTGAGACCATAGACCGGTGCGACTTGTCCGCCGGATCATCGAAGGCGGAAGCACCTGTAGTAACCGGCGTCTCGCCGGTAGAAGCCAAGCAGGATAAAGATGCCGCCGACACGGCGGTTACTACAGAAGAGCGTTTCCTGAAGTCTAATGCCTCCCCCTCCATTCTCTTCGTCGGTAATTTGGTTCCAGTCAAGGGGCCGGACATTCTACTGGAGGCCTTTGCATTGTTGAAGAAATCAATGTTCAGTTTTCGGTGTTCGCCATCCCTCCTCCTCATCGGCGATGGCCCGATGCGAGGGGAACTTGAACAGAAGGCGCGGGAATTGGGGATATCCGATTCCGTTCATTTTTTGGGCC
>JBAXMJ010000167.1:0-4753 GCA_037134355.1 bacterium
CGGAGAGTCCATCAGCGCACTCTGGTTTGTGACAGCCACGATCTCCTTTTTTATGATCAGTTACCGCTTCTACAGCAAATGGCTGGCCGCTAAAGTACTGACCTTGGATGACCGGCGTGCGACTCCAGCCTACACCAAAGAGGACGGCAAGGATTACGTTCCCACCAACCGATGGATCGTGTTCGGGCATCACTTTGCGGCTATTGCAGGACCAGGCCCCCTGGTTGGCCCTGTTCTGGCCGCGCAATTCGGGTATCTTCCGGGAACATTGTGGATACTGATTGGCGGCACCCTCGCCGGCGGAGTGCATGACGCCGTGGCCCTGTTCTGCTCCATGAGGCGCGGAGGCAAATCGTTGGGACAGATGGTCAAGGAAGAGGTTGGAACTTTCGCCGGCGGGATTGCCCTTTTCGGCATCCTTTGCATCATGGTGATTCTCATTGCCGTGCTCGGACTTGTGGTGGTTAAAGCGCTCGCCGAAAGTCCCTGGGGCCTCTTTACCGTTGCGGCGACCATTCCCATTGCCCTTTTCATGGGCATTTACCTGAGAATATTGCGGCCCGGTTGCGTGCTGGAGGTGTCGGTCATTGGCGTTGTCCTCTTGTTGCTTGCCGTGTGGGGCGGGCAATATGTTCATCATTCCCCTGTCTGGTCAGCCTGGTTCACCCGATCAGCCCCTTGGTTGGCATGGGCCATCATCGGGTACGGGTTATTGGCTTCCATTCTGCCAGTGTGGCTCCTTCTGGCACCCCGCGATTACCTGAGTTCATTCATGAAAATTGGAACGGTAATCATTCTGATGGCAGCCATTATCTGGGCGGCTCCTCAGATCCATATACCAAAATTCACAGCCTTTATTCATGGCAATGGACTGGTGATTCCCGGAAAACTTTTCCCTTTTGTCTTTATCACCATCGCCTGCGGAGCTATTTCGGGCTTTCACGCACTAATTTCCACCGGTACCACCCCGAAGCTGGCCACCCATGAATCGACTGTGAGGTCAGTCGCCTATGGGGCCATGATCACGGAAATGGCCGTGGGCGTTATGGCTCTCATTGCCGCCTGCGCCATGGAACCCGGTCAGTACTTTGCCATCAACATGAAAGGCGAGCCGGCGGCAATCGTCGCGAAGGTCACGGCGGCGGGTTTCCCGGTGACCGAGGGTGAGATGACTCAACTGGCCGGGGATGTCGGTGAGAAAACCCTCTTTGGACGAACAGGCGGCGCACCTACGTTTGCTGTCGGCATGGCGAAGATGTTCAGTGATGCCCTGGGTAGCAAGGCACTGATGGGGTTATGGTATCACTTTGCCATTATGTTTGAGGCGTTGTTCATCCTGACCACTATCGACGCCGGAACGCGGGTAGGCAGGTTTCTGTTGCAAGATGTTCTCGGTCATGTCTGGAAGCCACTCGGCAATACCTCATCCACATCCGCCAACCTCCTGGCGAGTTCCCTATTTGTTGGAGCCTGGGGATGGTTCTTGTATCAGGGCGTTGTGGATCCCTATGGGGGGATCAACAGTCTCTGGCCCATCTTCGGAATCGCCAACCAGTTGCTTGCGGTGATTTCATTGGCCTTGGGTACAACGATTTTGATCAAAATGAATCGTGACCGGTATATCTGGGTAACCCTGATTCCCCTGCTTTTCCTGCTGGTGGTCACGATGACTGCGGGCTGGCAGAAGATATTTTACCCGGATGCAGGGGGCTTTCTTCCAGCCATTGCAACGCTTCGAGGACAATTGGCCGGAGCTTCCGCCACCGAGGCCAACAAGTTGGCTTCCCAGATATTCAACAACCAGGTGGACATTGCCGTTACCGCAACGTTCATGATTCTCGTGTTGCTGATTGTGGGCGCCAGTCTACGCCTGTGGATTCGCCTGTTCACCGGGGAAGCGCCCAGAAGCCTCTGCGAGGATCCGGCGGTTCCACATCCTGACCTGATCGTGCGGGAGGGATGAGAGAGACCTTTCTTGACTTCCTAATCCTGATCTTCACACTCTCTGTTTTGATAAATTCGAATCTGGAAAACGACAATGAAAATAAAAGCTTTCAAAGCATGGTGTGCCCGACCTGATCTGGCTTCAAAAGTAGCGGCTGTTCCCTATGATGTGGTTGACACCACCGAGGCGCGTGCTCTGGCGGAGGGGAATCCTTATAGTTTCCTTCATGTTTCACGTGCTGAAATCGATATGGATCCCGGGGTTAACCCGTATTCCGACTTTGTTTACGGGCGTGAGCGTGACACCTTAATTCGATTTCAAAAGGAGGGAATTCTCCAGCAGGAAGCCACGCCACAGCTTTACCTTTACCGCCAGACCATGGGGCACCATGTTCAGCGCGGAATCGTGGCCTGTTGCTCGACCGTTGAATATGAGAATAAAATCATCAAGATCCACGAAAAGACACGACAGGACAAGGAAGATGACCGCACTCGCCATATCAATACCCTGAACGCCCAGAGCGGGCCGGTATTCCTGCTTTATCGTGATGAGGCCACTCTGGATACGCTCGTCGCTGAAACTGAAAAATCGAGGCCGCTCTTCGACTTTGTCGCCGCCGATGGTATTGCCCATGCCGGATGGAAATTTCAGAACCCGGATGCCGTGACCAAGGCTTTTCTGAATGTCCCGGTAGCCTATATTGCCGACGGACATCACCGGGCGGCCTCCGCCGTACGGGTTGCCCGGGAGCGGCGTGCCCTCACTCCGAATCCGACAGGAAATGAATCCTACAACTGGTTTCTCGGAGTCTTGTTTCCTGCCAGCCAAATGCAAATTCTGGCCTACAATCGCCTGGTCAAAGATCTCAACGGTCACTCCCAGAACGATTTCATGGATGCCGTCCGGTCCCGTTTCACCGTCACCCCGGCAACTTCCCCCTCCCCATCGGCTCCGGGAAGAATGGGAATGCTCCTGGGAGGAAAATGGTATGAACTCACCTGGACGATTCCCTCTGGCACGCCACCGGAGGGGCGACTGGATGTGGCGGTATTGCAGGAACGCCTGCTGGCTCCACTGCTTGGAATTGACGATCCGCGCACCAGTAAGCGTATTGAATTCGTGGGCGGAATACGCGGAACCGCCGAACTCGAGAAACGGGTGGCATCAGGCGACCATCAGGTCGCGTTTTCGATGTATCCAACAATTGTCGAACAGTTGATGGATATTGCTGATGTTGGCGGCATCATGCCGCCCAAGAGCACCTGGTTCGAACCCAAACTCAGGGATGGTCTGTTTACCCATGTCCTGGAATGATATCTGTTGCGGCACCATCCAGGCCTGAGAAGGAGCATTTGGAATGTTGACGAATCGAATTAAACTTGACCTGAAGCCAGGGGACTTTGTTTCACCGATTTTGGATTCTCTGAGCGACATGGCGGTGAAATTACTTGGGTTGAGGTTGGTTATCATTTATCCCACAAAGGACGGAATGGCTCAAGCTTTGGTGGGAAGCAGTCATTACCTTTCGGAGTTCTGCAGATTGGTTCAGGGAAGTCCGGATGGAGCGGAGCACTGTAGGATCTGCCATCTGCTCATGGCTCAAAAAACACCTCACAAATCCAGCATGGTCAAACGGTGTCATTCCGGAGTATCAACCCTGGTGCAACACCTCCCGGGCGCACGGGATTGCGACCTGGCTATCCTTACTTCTTGTGCCTTGGTTAATGAAAATGCCGTATCCGCCGGAAAAATCATCCAGCGCCGTGGCAAGAAACTCGGCATTGACAGCATCAAGCTCAAAAAAGCGCAAGAAAACCTCTGCAAACTTGATCCAGAAAAAATGGAACTGGCTCTGATGATCATGAACATGGCGGCTCAGGCATTGACGCTGATTTTGGACAAGTTAACCCTTGAACGTGATTTGGAGCAGGAGAAGAAGCGGCATACCCCAGATGAGGTCATTGCGACCGCCATCAATGCGGAACTGAATCAGGCGATCTCAACCCTGAGTGAGCGGCGTCCGAGATCCGCAGAGGTGAGCCGGAGTCCCTCGGCGGCACTCATTGATGTCATCTCGGATCTGATGGCTCGCAAACCCGATTTACCATTTCGACTCACCGCTATTGCCGCCGCATGCCGAATCACGCCCAACCACTTCTCCCACTTGTTTCACGAGCATCACAAGAAGTGCTTTTCCGGGTATCTGACGGAACAGCGCCTGAACCGAGCCAAAATCCTCTTAAAAAACCCCACGCTCAATGTCGCACAAGTGGCTGCAGAGTCAGGATTTAGGGATGCTGGCTACTTTTCACGTCGCTTCCGTCAGGTAAACGGAGTTTCCCCGGGCGAATGGCGCAAGAAACTCTCCCGATCAAACGGTAAGATATGACATCTTTTGTTGATTTCTCCCATTGCTCCTCTGTCTCTGATTCAGTATGTTGAATCGCATTTTGTTCTTCCCGCGATAGTCTCATTAAACTTGATAACATTTTGACGGAGAAAGGGTTGCGAATGATGCGATTTTTAAATCAAAAGGGTCTTGTTGTGCTTCTGACGTGGGGACTGGCTCCGTTGGCTTGGGGCGCCACCGCAACCTTCACCAATGCTGACTGTTTTGCCTGCCATGACGATCCCGGACTGGTTCGGGTTGTGGCGGCCTCCACCAATTCCCTGTGCGTCAAAACGAACGCCCTGGCCAAATCGGTTCACAGCGCCCTCGCCTGCACCGATTGTCATGCAGGAATCAAGGATCTCCCCCACCCCGACAAGCTCCCCCCGCCCCAGTGCGGAACCTGCCACGACGATTCC
>JBAXMJ010000168.1:0-4722 GCA_037134355.1 bacterium
ATACGATGGCGATCCAAGGATCGTTACGCCTTATCGGTTATTCTTTTCAAGCGCCACAAGGACTCTATCCGTTTTCTCGCTCAGCGCCTTTAACTCGATGCCATTTCTATAGGACATGGCAATAATTTTGACGGAGACCAGGAAGACGCCTCCTTCCAGAAAAAGATCGTGAGTCAGCCCCTTCACAAAAAGTGCCGCAATAAACAGTACCAGAGTCAGAAGCGCCACAAACCATGAACCCCTGTCCAAATACTTTATCATAACCCATCCTCCACAGTTTTCGTGAGACCTTCACCCTTTTTGTTAAAATATCATCATCCAGCACGGGGCAGGGGGCAGTCCAGAGCGTCTGCGGCGGCGCGCAGGGCTTCGGCTTCATCGTGAGTGACGAGGCCGTCCCGGCTGACGGTCGCTGCAAAAGCGGCCACGAGTTTTGCCTTCACCGGCGGGGTGGTCTCGGCCAAGCGGTCGAGGGCGGTGTCCATGGCCTTGAGGGATGCCTGTTTCGCCGGGAGCAGGTGGATGTCCACTTCGTCCAGTTCCCTCTGGCCGGCGGCAAAGGATTGTTCTGCCTCGACGGGGTCATCGGTGCCGAACCAGGCCAAAGCCGATAAGACAGTGCTGGCTTCCTGTTGCACGGGTTTCAGTGACGTGTGTCGGGGGCGGGGGCGGGTGCCCACCTTGAAGTGGGGGTCGAGATTGCGCAGCATCATGCGCAGGATCATGTATTCGAACAGGGAGACCTCGGAATCGGCAGAGATCAGGCCCATGACGGCTTCCCGGAAGGCAGGATAGAGTTCCGGGTTGAGTTCCTTCAGGGTCGTGGTTGCCAGGTTGGCCAGCACCGGACGTGCTTCCCGTGAGAGGGTGTCCAGCAGCGGGGCGAGTGTTTCGGTTTCCAATTGAAGCTCCGCGGAAGCGTGGCCGGCCAGATCAGCGAGTTGCTTCCGCCGCATTTCCGGTTTGGAGTCGAGTAGCAGGCCGAAAATGACGGCTTGTGCTTTATTCGGCGCCCGGGCGGCATCCTGAAGGAGCGCGGGCAAGGTGTTCACAAGGTTCGAGGCGTAAGGCAATGCGGTGGCGGGCAGGGTTCCGGCCAATGATGCCACTCCTTCCCGTATCTGTACCGGCGAGACGCCGGTTACTACAGGCGAATCGCTCATTCCGCTGGAGTAGCCGCCGTCCCCGGCGGCATCTTCGGTCTTTTTGACTCCCGTGAATTGTGGATCCAGGCGACGGATCCGTTCATCCAGGGGCGGATGCGTTGCCAGTAGCTCTATGAACGAGGTGCCCAAGCCATTGGCAAAGAACAGATGGCTGGCGGATTCAGCTGCCGGAGCCTGGAGCCGTGAGCCGGTCATGAGGCCTCCGATTTTTTTCAAGGCGTCGGCCAGACCGCCGGGATTCCGGGTGAACTGGACGGCGCTGGCATCCGCCAGGAATTCACGTTGGCGGGAGACGGCGCTCTTGATCAGGCGGGCAAAGAAGACACCGATATATCCAATGATCATCATGGCCACTCCGAGAAGGAGGACGACGATCAGCGGGTTGCCTTTTTTGTTCCGGGAACTGCTTCCAGAACTAGAGTTGGCGATGATGCGGAACATCCAGTACCCGGTCAGGGCAATCACCAGAATTCCATTAAGAACCCCGATCAGGCGGATGTTCAGGCGCATGTCGCCGTTCAGGATGTGGCTGAACTCGTGGCCGATCACGCCCTGAAGTTCATCACGGTTTAACTTTTCCATCGCGCCGCGGGTGACCCCGATGACGGCATCCTTTGTGGAAAAGCCTGCGGCAAAGGCGTTGATGCCCTGCTCCTGATCCAGAACAAATACGCGGGGAATCGGGGTGCCGGAGGCGATGGCCATTTCCTCGACCACATTCAGGAGCCGCTTCTCCTGAAAGTCGGTGGTGTTCGGGGCGATGGGGCGTCCATCTAACATCCGAGCCACCGATTCTCCGCCCGCAGACAGGGAGACGATTTTGTACAGGCTGCCGGAGAGAATGAGAAATCCGGTGGCCAGACCAACGATCCCCAGAAGTGCCGGATCCCAGAGCAGTGCCCAATCAAGACCCTCTGGTTGTGCGGCGGCCTGATAATGGAAAAGAAGCGTGGTGACGGCGTACAGGGCCAGAATAATCAGGACGACAGCCAAACCATAATAAAAGATCAGCCATTTCGTCTGCCGTCGTGCGGCTTCCTGATATTCAAAGAAATTCATATGACAGTGCCTGTGTTAAACCTCCAGATTTATATCGCGTGCGGGAGGGCAAGGTCAAATGGAACCGGTGAAAAGGCTTGGAATAATGCAGGCAGGGGATAATAATCCAGCGCTATGGAACATATGGACGATGTGGTTAGGAATCTCGGGGAACAGCCTATTGCCCGCCTCATGGCGGAGCGGGGGCTCAAGGCGCAGGCTCTGGTTGCCGCCTCAACGGAACAAATCACGCACAAGATGGTGTCGCGTGCCTGCAAGGGGCGGCGGTTGACTCCGCATGTCAAAATCAAGGTGATGAACGCCTTGAACAAGGTCACGGATATGAATTATGGGGTGAAGGATTTGTTCACCTATTAAGGTAATACCGCATGGCTTTACTGGCATCCTATTCTGATCCGGCTGATGCGGCGCTGGCGCTTGATGCGCTCAAGCGCGGCGGTGTTCCCCATGAGTCCCACAAGGTGGAGGAAGACGGGCTTGAGTTCATTCAGATTCAAGTTTCCGACGAGGAATTTGACCGTGCGTGTGAGGTGATTGAGCAGCACGACACCGAGTTGATGGAGTCGCGGCAGGAAGAGCATCGTCGCCGGAGCGGGTGTCCCACCTGTGGCGCCCCCGAACTGAGTCATCGTGACGATATCGACTGCAGTGGCTCGATCACCGGCATTTCCTCCGTGATGGAATGCAAGAAATGCGGACGCCTGTTCCCGCGGTAGCTACTGGTTCCCGAAGACCTTGACGGTGCCGTGGGTGAAGAGAAGTTTGGCGTCCCCGGGAACGGTTCCTTCTCCGGCGATGGTGACGTAATACACTTTGTTTCCGCCCCCGTACCAGTCGGTGCTGCTGCCGTGAAGATCGAACATGTTTCTTAAATAATCGATCCAATGCCGGGCATCGAGGGATAATTTCCCAGTCCACTGAGGCGGACGGGCAATGGTCAGCTCCGGGTCTTTGCCGGGGTCCACGCTGAAACGGGGACAGCCGGAGACATAGGCTTGCATCCGGGTGCGGGTTCTGCCCGGGGCTTCAATCCGGAAGGGACCCCGCGGGTTGTGCTGTTCCAGAAATTGCGCCGCGCGATAGACTGACTCGTTGGGCGAATCCAGAGATTGGTTGACCACAATAATCAGGGCGGTCAGGCCGGTAAGGATCATGATAAGGGGCGTGAAGGGGCGTTCCGGGAGCGCGGCGAACCCTGTGGTGGCGATGAAGGTGATAAACGGAAGGGCCAGCAGGGCACCGTACATGTCGGTCGTGCAGGAGATGACCAGAGTCGCGAATCCGGCAGCCAGCATGGCGCGTGCGGCAGGTGTCCTGAATTGCGCCGGGGCGGAATAGAGGCCGAGGATCGTCAGGGGGAGCAGCCAGCCGAATCGTGTCAGCAGGCGATATGCCAGGGTCGCCGGATTGCCGCCCGCGACCATCAGTCCGATGGCCAGAACAGCGACCAACGCCAGCAGAAGACCCCAGCGTCCGCGTATCAGGATGAATGCGGGAGAGATCAGGAAGAGGAGTGGGATTAGAATGATTCCGATCAGGCCGGCTTTATGAGACAGGGCGAGGAGAAAAGAGAGGAAGAGGAGGGATAGGATATTGGTGAGGGTGGACTTTAGATTCAAGCGTGACGAAAGACGGAGGAGAATGAGGAGGGTGAGGGGGAGAAGTGCCAGAAGGAGGCCGCGGCCGGTGGCCCAGTAATTGTAACGCATGAAGATGGGGGAGAAAAGGTAGAAGACGGCAAACCATCCGGCAAGCCGATCCGATCCGAACAATCTCCGGCCCAGCATCCAGGCCCCGGCGAGGCCGGTGATTCCGAAGGCGAGCGAGAGGATGTAAAATCCCCAGTCCACTCCGGTATGTCCCAGAATTTCAATGGTGGCGAGCACCAGCGGTTGGGCGCTGGAATAGGAACGCGGTGTGAACCCAAGCAGGGACAGCGGATGAATCAGCCAGGCGATGCGGCCCTCAGCCGCCACGCTTCCGGCGAGATCCTGCCACTTGTAAGTGTCGATTCCGGCGATATGGGTGATGGGGAGAATCAGTGCGGCGAAGACGATGGCCGTGACAAGAAACACGCGCGGGAGTGGCTCCATTACTTTTTTTCTTCCGAAACGCGATGCCACGAGGGCTATACCTGCCGGAATCAGATGGGCCGTGGATAGTGTGTTTGCGGTGATTTCGATAGACAGGAGATGAAGCAATATAGGGACGATGACATTCAATCCCACCATCACGGCTCCCCAGCAAGCCAGTATGCCTGCGGTATGGGATGTGGGGGCCAGGAGCCGGGCCAGTAGCCAAGGGGTCAATCCAAGAGCCAAAAACAAGGCTCCACAATGAAACACAATCATACTGTAAAAGCCCTTCGTTACAGGCCTGAATAACTGACTTCCGGCGGCGGACCCGGCGGCGGACCCGGCGGCGGACCCGGCGGCGGACCCGGCGGTGGACCCGGCGGCGGATTGGGTGGCGGATTGGGGGGGGGCCTGTAGATGGG
>JBAXMJ010000169.1:0-4689 GCA_037134355.1 bacterium
CCTCACATCATTTACCGCGACAATCAGTCCATCATTTACCGTGATCGCTCTCAGTGAGCCGAGCCTGGGGTTGACCCTGCGGCACCAGCGGTTGTTGATTGCGTTGGTGGAGAATCCGGATATTCAAGCGGCGTGCAAGGCAACGGGCATAAGCCGCTCAACGGCGCATCGCTGGCTGAGAGATCCAGTCTTCCGGGCCGAGCTCGCACGCCAGCGGGACGCGGTTCTATCGGAGACCCTGGATACCGTCAAAACGCATGCGGTCCGGGCGATGGATGAACTGGCCAGGATGTTGGATACGGAGGATGACCGCCTGAGGCGGTTGATTTGTAACGATATTCTCGGCCACGCCATGAAAATCCGGGAACTGGATGATTTTGAACGGCGCCTGGCGGCGCTGGAGTTGGCAATGAAGAACAATAAAATGTGACATGATCTGGGTAGGGAGGCCTCTCCGAGGCCTCCGCGGATGGCTCGGAGAGCCATCCCTACCCTTGGGATTATGCTGGGTAGGGAGGCCTCTCCGAGGCCTCCGCGGATGGCTCGGAGAGCCATCCCTACCCTTGGGATCATAATGCGACAGGAAGAAACATGAAGATACAGGACAAACGGTTGAATAAGTTGGAACAGAAAGCACCGCCATTCAAGAGGGAATTCATCGCATGGGAAGGAAACCCCTGGACAGAGGAAGAGAAGGAGGCGGCCATCCGGGAGGATCCGGACGGCCGGGTCTTCTGGAAGTCGCTGTTGGCGGGAAAGGAGTTCACCGCTGATCGGGAGGAATTTAAACACCCGCTGCGCTCAAGCTCGCAAAGTTCGCAAAGGGGAAAGGCGGATCCCGTGTAAATGGTGCGGGATTTGTATTTCCGGAGTACCAGAAATAAAAATCCCGCACCGACCCTCGGGAGAGCAGACAAGTCTTCTTCAAGCAAGCCGTGGCGTTTATTTTGGGGCCATGTACTCATGGCAACGAAATAAACGCCACATTTGATCTTTGCGAACTTCGCGACCTGCCCTGAGCTTGCCGAAGGGGCTTCTGTTCAATTCTCTTGAATTGGTTTGAATTTAGATGCGTCTGCCCTGGTGATTGCGGAAATCCACTGCTCGAATTGTTCGGCCACCAGGCTCCGGCGTGCAGGAAAAGGAATTCTGGCGATCATGCGACGAGCTTCCCGAACATTAAACCCACCCGGCTTCTCAACTTCTGGAAGCTTGCAGAATAACCGGGTTCTGGCTGGAGCCAGATAAAACACGTCCAAAAGCGCTTTTTCAGGGCTTGCCATCCGGATCCCCTTCTCACCCAAAGTTTCAAACCCGAAAAAGAATTCCGGCGCAATATGGTGAACCGAAACCACCCCAACAGGCGTGACATAGCGCCGGGTTCGCGCCAGGGAAACCGCATAAATCGATGAAGGAATCTGGGAAATCATCCCATGATGATATAAGGCGCTTTGAAGCGACACATAGGCCGGTTGAGGAGCGGTCAGCCATTCGGGAATAGCCAGGGCCTCTAATCGTCCCGGAAAAGCCCATACTCCCCGTCGTAACGCCAGAAGATGACCCGCCGAAGCCAGGCGGGTGATCATTTTGCTGGCATGGGCTTTTTCGACGCCCAGGAGAACCGCCGCATCCGCCGTTTCGAAAACGGGTTGATCCAGGCGCAAAAGCACGGACAGCGCATCCACCAGTTTCACGACGCGGCTCCCTTCAGCGCCTCCACCACGCTGAGCACCAGTTCGTCCCACGTCTCTGGCTTTTTACGCCCCAACTGATCCAGGAACAGGAGGTGGAACTGCTCGATGCAGGCAATGGACGGTGAAGCCGGTTTCATGAAAATCATAATACGCATTAAAGACACTGGTGTCAATAACAGGTATTATTAATGGTCTCACAATAATCCAGACATGATCCGGCCACCGCGTAACCGCGGCGGCACCGTAGTCGCGCCTGACCTGCCCTGACCCGTCCCTCCCGGAATGAAACCACCCGTTTCTTTTGAATTCGGATAGGGGCAGCGGCCTCGCTGCCCGCCGGGGATGAGAGTTTTGCAAGTAGAGGAACAAGGTCACCATGTTCCAGTCACCATGTTCCAATGTGGTCAGGTGCTGATAAGGTGGTAATAAGGTGGTGATCAGGTGGTAATAAGGTGGTGATCAGGTGGTGATCAGGTGGTAATAAGGTGGTGATCAGGTGAAACATCAAGCCACGGCCAGAGACCGCACATGGGCAATTTCATGCCGACCAACAGAACGAACGTCCTTCGACTCAACGGTTACGATTCCTGCAGTCTCGCCGTCCAACGCAACAAACTCAACTTCATAAGCCCGACCACCCTGATAGATATGCACTACCGTCCCGACATCCCCCTCCAGCAACCCCTGCTTTGGGCGGTCAGTCATCAAAACTACTCTGCCATGTTCTTCTATCATTTTGGCACCTCAAGTGGGTAAGCCGTTATCAACCGCGGAAAATCCAAGCCCGTTTCTATTATCCAGACAGTCCTGATGGTCGGATCCCGTCCATCGGGTGACCGTATTCGACCATCCACACTATACCGTCTCCCGTAACCGGTTTCCACCACATTCGCTACAGGGTTAACCCGCCCGTGCTCCACCAGGGCAGCCGCAAGTACCGCCCATTCAAATGAGTGAAATCCAAATCGCTCAAAAAACCTCGCTTTGGAACTGCCATCAGGGTGACCGGCTGAAAGCAGGTAGTCCGTCACCTTTGATTCATCCACTCGTGCTTGATTGGCTTTTGGCAATTTCACTGTGGGAAATATGCCATCCCGGCATCAAGCATTCAACTCCATTCAACCTAACCCGGCATAGCCGGGTTAGGTTGAATGGAGTAAGGGGTCACTAACGAAAGGGGAAAGGGCTTTCCCAAGGCTCTGTGGGAGGGGTGCTGTGCGGCCCCCCTGAGCTTTGCCGAAGGGCCGCGAGCTTCTTACTGGAGCCTGTCTATTACTCCGGCCACTAAATAGCAACGATTCCCGCGCGACGAATAAGATTTACCACCCGCCGAGTACGGCTAGAGGCACCCATCAAAGAGTAGGTGTCAACAGACACTGATCACCGAGAATTCCCTGCCGCAGCCGCCACATTCTCTTCTTGCCTGCTGAAATTCTCTGTGTCTCGGCCTGCCCTGCGAAGCGCGGTATTTCCGGGCGAAGCAGGGCGTCTCTAGCCTGGTACTCCAGGCGGGTGGTGAATCTTGATTTTCGCTACTATTTAGTAGCCGGATTAATAGTCCTTGTCGCGGCGCACAGCGCCCCTCCCACAAAGAAATAGCTTTGAGGTTTTCTCCACCGGCGTCTGATACCGCCGTGGCGCATACGCGTCAACCTAAGGGACCCGCCTTGACGACCATCGGCTTGGGATCGACTCAAACCGGGAAGATTCACCACCCGCCTGGAGTACCAGGCTTGAGGCACGAAGTCACAGAGAAGAAAAGAAAATACAATGTGGCGAGAAGGAATGCAAAGAGGGGGAGGAGATGAAGAAGTTGTGATTGATGGGTCAACCATTCATGCTCCTGGAAATTTCACCATGCCATCCTTCTCCTCCCCCTCTACGTCTTCCTCCAAGAGGGGTTTCGCGGATTTTATGGAAGCGGTACTCCGGTTCCGGAAAATACGCGAAACATTATCTTCTCGGTGTCTTCGTGCCTCTAGCCGTACTCGGCGGGTGGTGAATCCGAATCCCCGATTCAGGGATGTCTTAGGTTGACGCGTATGCGCTGTGGCGGGAAGGTCGCGGTCCTCCTTGGATTTCGACGCGCCCACAGGGACACCTCAAGAACAGGACGAGGGCGTTCCGGATCCAGAAGCAGGGAAGAGATAGGAGTGATTGGCGGGAGGCAGAAAAAAACCGGGGACATTTTCATGTCCCCGGTTGAGTCTCTTTGTGATTATATTGTTATTATTTCGCGACAGCCTTATCGAAATTAGTCAGGGCACCCATCTTATCAAGGTACGCTATCGAGGCAGAATTAGTGTCCGCACCTGCCAAAGTATAAAACTGAACCTGTCCTCCAACAAAGCCTATGTTACCACCATCACCCTGGTGATTACCACCCCAGCCAGTCTTGGAGCAAACTGTGGTCGCATCTTTATTCTTATCCCAGATGATCGGAGTTGATGCGGCAGAGGACTCCGACTGCAAATTATCGTAAAAATACGCACAATTTGCCGCAGCGAAAGAACCTGTTGAGGCGGAGGTCAGGCTCTTATCCAACCATTTACATGACGGACAATAAAACACACCAAAATCCCCGCCCTTGATATAGGTCCCGAACAATTCGGTCAAACTGGTTTTGGGATAGGACTCCTGACTGTCATTGGCATACATTTTCAAGAACAACACCAACTGCTTGATGTTATTCGCACAGGTCGTTCGGCGTGCCTTTTCACGGGCGCCAGCGAGGGCGGGTGTCAGCAAGCCTGCCAGGATGCCGATAATCGCGATTACGACCAACAACTCGATCAGCGTGAAACCTTTTACCTTGCGGAAAAACTTGCTCATCCTGTTCTCCTTTTTAATGACCTGTAACACTTTTAGCCAGCAACCTGCAATGGCTCTATGGAATAGAGCCTATACCATCCCCCGATAAGCGTCAATAGTCCCTGCGCACTCCCAAAACTGCGGGAGATTTCATAAAAGCCAATCCTGGGCAGTAACTTAATCG
>JBAXMJ010000170.1:0-4618 GCA_037134355.1 bacterium
CGGTTAAGAGGGTGAGGGTGGGTTTCATGGTAGATTTATATGTCTATTATTTGGATCTCGTTGTGAACTTCCACTCTCCGAGTACCGGCATGCCGAGGAACTTCATGTTCTCAGTGTCTTGAAAGGCTCCTTTTTCAATAGTGACCGAATACGACGTTCCTGCCTCTACCCCGTTGGGAAACCGGACGATTACGGTCTTGTCGTCAGGACACGAGACGGCGTCGGATTCGACCAGCACCGAGGCCAATTTCTGCCGGTCGCTCAGGCGATGGAGGCTGATGGTGCCGTTGCCCCTATTGATGGGACGATCAAACTCGATCCGGCATTCCAAGGCGCCCACCGGGACTAGCTCGTCTCCGTGACGAGGAGAAAGGGTCTTCGCTTGGGGGTAGCTAGCCTTCCATGTAGTGCGACCCTGTCGTTTCGTGAGGTCGAGCCAGACGCTGGCGTATTCGAATTCCCGCGTGTAGGTGAAGCCATCCCTCATCGCCGGTCCTTTGGGCGGACCAAGGGGCTTCTTGAACTCCGCCAGATCCGGAGCCAATTCCTCGGAAGTTTTCGCCGGGGCCGGAGTGTAGTAGCTGAGGTAGGAGTTCCGCTCGGCGCAGACCAAGAACAGGGCTAATTTATACTCAAGGTTCTGGTAAAATTTGTGCGAAGACTTTGATTCGCTCCCAGCGCCTCCGACGGCATCGCCCGCTTCGTCCACACCTTCCGCATCGTCTGTCGCGTGCAGGCGCAAGATGATCATCTTGCCGGCCTGAGCCACTTGCTGCACCGCCGCGATGCCTTTAGCCACATACTTTTCATAGGCTTGGGGGTCGGAGGGAGAGGGCTTCACGTTCTCGAAGGCTTCGAGATAAGACCCATCGAGATACTTCATCACTTCGGGGATTTGGCAGTCCTCGCTGGTGGCCCGGAGATAATTCCCGATGACGAGCTTGTCGTTGTTGGCCCTACGTTTGAGCAGTTCGTCCATCATCATGGAGTATCCCTTGATGAAATCCGTCGGCGGATCCTGTTGGGTGGCCCGCTTGACCGGGCCGAAGCTCACCTTCGCGTAGGCATCCAGAAATACGCCATCCAGAGACGGTTCTGCCAGCATCCGCCCGACATCCTGGAGCCAATACTCCCTCACCTCGGGTTTGCGCAGATCATACATCGGCCGCTTGTTCTTCCCTTTGCCATTCAGTTCAGGTTTCCCTTTGCTATGCAGGAACCAGTCGGGGTGATCACGGAATAAAGCATCGGTAGTGCTCTGAACATGCAGAACCAGATTCTTGTAGCCGATCACGGTTAGAGCGGGATTAAACTTCTTTAATTCCCCCGCGATCTCCATGGCTTCGCCCCCTGCAGCGATGCTGTGCCGTGCTATCCGGGAGTAATCTTCGTCTGTGAAGGGAGGGATCTTGCGCGGCGGCATCGCCGTGGAAACCGTATCCCAAGAGAATGCGGGCATCCGGGCAACGGCCTGCGCCGTCTCTTTTGGCGGAGTCTCGGCAGCGTCCAGCGCGGCCCAAGGCACTAGGATAGAAATGGCGAAGATAGTGAGGGTGCAAATCGTGTGCATGTTCGTTTTCATTGATCCTTCTCTTCGCTTTTCTTTTTCGGTTTATCCCCGCGATCCTCCCGCGTCTTGAGGAGCGTTTTGCGGCTCTCTTCCACCAATTTCGGATCCTCCTGAAGACGACCTTCATCATTGGTCTCGATTATCCACTGATCCAATGCCGCACGCATTTTTTGAAGCGTCCCGCTCAATGCCGGATCAGCCACCAGATTTTTCAACTCAAACGGATCCGTTTTCAAATCATACAATTCTTCCTCAGCTTTCTTTTGGAAATAGGCGGCCTGCTCCGGAGGGAGTTTTCCTTGCTTAAAGGCCTCGCGCATCGCACGCGTGGCAAGAACATTGTTCATACCGATTTCATCATAGGTATTCTCCGGAGAATAATTGCGGAGATACTTAAAGTCCTTCGACCTCACGCTGCGAATCCGGTCGATCTCCGCATCATGCCGATCCCGCAAACCGAAAATGTATTCCGGCGCCTGTTGCTTGTCCGGACCGAAGAAAAACCGGCCCTTCATGTAGTCCGGCGTCTTTCCCCCTGCCCAATGAACAAAGGTCGGAGCGAGATCGATTCCCGTCGCGACCAACTCATCAATCACCGCTCCCGGTTTGAAGTCCGGCTTGAAGGCTGCTGGCACACGCACAATCAATGGAGCCGCGATCCCGCGATCATACAGGAAACATTTTCCGCGATGAATCGCTGGTCCGTTGTCGCCTGTGAAAACAATGATTGTCTTTTCATAGAGACCCGCCGACTTGAGTTGATCGATCAACTTGCCCACCTGCATGTCGAGCAGGTTGACATACTCCAGATAAGCCCCGAGCTCTTCACGAACCTCCGGCAAATCGGCCTCAAACGGAGCCAACTGCACTTTCGAGCGATCGACGGGGTGTTCCTTGCAAGGAAGAAATGGCCGATGTGGCGCCGCGAATTGATACTCGCAAAAAAAGGGCTCCTTCTTGATCAACTCATCCCAGTTTTTGATATCGAAAGCAGGAGCCTTCGGTGTCTCGAAGCCCCAGTCCGTTTTCTGATATTTGCTCGGCATTCCTACGGCATATCCCGCATCGCGAATGTATTTGGTAAAGCATTCGACTCCATTCGGGAGGGCATGCTTCACCAGCGGTGCATAGATCCGCATGTTGTGTGAAAACACCTGATTTGGATAAAGCCCGGTGATGAAACTGGAGCGGCAGGGACTGCAAACGGATGCGGGCGTAAAGGCACGAGTATAGCGTGCTCCCTCAGACGCCAAACGATCCAGATTCGGGGTGTGAACTTCTTTCCTGCCGTAGCATCCCAAATCAAGACCAATATCATCGACTAAAATCCAAAGAATATTGGGCCGGGTTTTCGTTGCCGCATCGGCTGCGTGCAGCGCGGGCAGCGGCGTCAGCAGCAGGGCGGTTAAGAGGGTGAGGGTGGGTTTCAAGATCATGTTATTTCTCCGCCTTCGCCGCCGTCCACTCAAGTGACTGGAGCATGGGATTACCCTTCAAGGGTATCGACTTTCCTTTTTGAATGAATTCCAGCCTGAGGGTGGAGACGTTGCTCCAGTCCGGCATGGTTTGCTTCTTGGAATCAAGGAAATCAGCGAGGCCAAAGACGACCTTGGTGTCACCCGGCTTGATGAGGACGTTTGCCACGTAATCCTGCGGCGGTGCTTTGACGTCTGTGAGGTAGTGGTTTTTCGTTATGCGGAATCGCACGCCATAGCTCTCGGTAACGCCGGTCAGAGTCAGCCGCAGTGCGCGATCTTTGCCAGGCAGCCTCATCTCGGGGTCGCGGAACTTGTAGGTGATGACTCCGCTAATAGGAGAATCGCCCCAGCCTCGCTCAAAGGATGGCAGTAATTCATCACTGGTGGCCAAGGTCTTCAAGTTTTCCAGTTTCCACTCAGAGGGCAGATGCACCTGTTCCCTAGAGGTGATGGTATAGGTGGAAGTTCTGCCATCGAAGGATTCGCGTTCGGTGCCGAGCGGATAGGTGCAGTTGGCAAAGATAAATAAAGGCAGACCGCTATGCAAAGGCAGCTTCGTGGACCAGGTGTCGCCCTCGTGTTGCACGCTGGGAGCGAGCTTCCAGAAGCGTGACTGCGGATTCGGGTCATAGCTGTAGTAGATGTCGATTGCCTTGAGTTGACCGGGCTGATCAGGCTTCACGGTGAACACAGCGGCGTGGGTCTCCGGCTTCAGCGCGAGGCTCGACTCGGCGGTCTTCGGGATGTTGATGGGCTCGTCTTTGAGGTATTTATCGAACCATTGATTGATCATGATCCACTGCTCCGACCCGAGATTGTGGCTGTAATGCATCTTCAAGCTAACCCGCCAGTCTTTATGTGGCAGTAAGTCCATACACGTGTAAGCGCGCTCAACAATCCCGTGAAAGTCGTCCGATGCCGTCAGCACAAGCACGGGGACTTTGACCAGCGGATAGTAGGACTGCGACTCCATGGTGTTGGCGAACAACTCGGCGTGACCGCTATAGGGGGCAGCGCTGGGCCGGTTGTGGGTGATTCCTGGGAACTCGCTGGAGATGAATCCCGTGCCGCCGACCATGGGCACCACCGCTTTCAGCCTCGAATCGATGGCGACATACGAAGTAATGTTGCCGCCCATCGAGTACCCAGTGAATCCGATCTTCTCGGGATCGACCTCCGTCTGTTGTTCAAGAAAGGTGATCGCGCGACGGCCGGCGTAGGTCAGCAGGAACCAGTTTCCATTCCGCGGACTAACCACCGAATCAATCGTGTGCTCGTCCGGTAGGAGATTACTTTTCCCGGCTCGAAACGCCTTCGGATAGAATTGCGGTCCTTGGCTTGGATCGACATTCCCCCAGTCCGTGTTCTCCTTGATTCCCTCGACCATCTCGCGGCCACCCCAGTTGATGTCCACCGTGGCATAACCCTGTTTGGCAAAATAGAGGCCGCGCTCCCGATCCGCGCGTTGTCCACCGCCATGCGCCCATACAAATGCAGGCGCCTTCTTCGCGCCCTCGGGGAAGGTGTAGAAAGCCGCAATTCGCGAGTCCGCGCCTTTGAACGTGCCGAC
>JBAXMJ010000171.1:0-4576 GCA_037134355.1 bacterium
TCTTGAGATTCACAAATGAATGCCCTTTCTTAATTGTATCGTAACTACTCAGGTACCCAGGTTTCGGCACCAACAAAGCCCCTTGGCCTGACCGTTTATCCGGCTTTGACCCCAACGGGGTCGGGGTTGGTAGCCGCGGGCTTCAGCCCGTGGATGCGTTATGGCATTTAAGTGCACCCCAACGCGGGTGCAGGTACGGACGAACCATGACGGCTGCCATGATCACACCACCCGCACCCCGTTGGGGTGCAAAACGCGATGGACCCGGAACCCCCGGTTTCACCGGGGGCTACCCACCCCGACCCCGTTGGGGTCAAAACCAATGATCGACGGAACCATGGCAGGGCTGAACAGTACGTATTCAGTAAAGTACGTGCTTGAGTTTATACGCCCCTCCGGCGTTTTCAAGTCCTGGCCTGCTGAACCTTCCGCGACAAGCAGAAACCACACTGGACAGACGCATCGCGTGTTCTCGTCCGCCTCCTTCAGAATTCCTGTCGACCATGATTGAGATCAGTTTTGTCAAAAGACAGTCGATGCCGTGGAAAAAGTCGCTGTGGCTTTGGCTGTAATCGTAATCGCGGTCGTAATCCTGATCGTAATCGTGCACGGTCTGTTTTTCGATTAAGACCGCGATTACGACCGCGATTACGAGGAGAATGCCAACAAGGGTATTTTCCACGGTCATGAACTCTGACCTTTGTTGTCTTCCTCGATTTCCCCTGCGTCTATCCGAGCACGGTGGCGACCAGCCCTGTGGCGGGCATTGAATCTCCGACGCTACCCTCTCAGGATAAGGCGATTTTATCATCATCCCGGGCCGGTCACGCACCCACCTGAAAATATTTCCTCAAAATCGCTCGGGTCCGTCTTGACTTTTGTATGTATGTATTATATAGTAAATACATACCAAAGGAGACAGACGTTATGACAAAAAAACAAATCAAGGAAATGCTGGTGGCGTGTGGTTCGGCCGTGAAGGGGTCTCTGGTGGAAGTGCGGAAGCCATGTATCCGCGCAAACTGCACGGCGTGCAAGTCAGGCCGCAAACATCTGGCATTCATGTTCCACTACGCAAAAGGCGGGAAGCGGTGCTGCATGTATGTGCCTCTGGCTTGTGTTGAACCGTTGCGCCAGGCTCTGGACAATGGGCGGTTGGTCGAAGAGTGCTTGCATGAGGCCGGTCCAGTCTTGATTAAAGCATGGCGGGCGAAGACAGCCAAGAGCGCATGATCGCCCCCTCTTTTTCGGAGACCCACCCGTTAAGGCGTTTTGGTCAAGAGGTGGTCGTACGCTAGCGGTCATGAACGACAAATCGTGTCAACCCGTCCGCGCTGATGGCGCGGATCGGGACCAACTGCGCGATGAAAACCGGCAACTGCGGGAAATATTCGACACCGCCGCCGAGGAGTTTACGAAGTTGCGTGGCCAGGTCCGGATGTTGGAGGATGAACTGGCGCGGGAGAAGGCGAAGTCAAAGGCTCTCAACGCGGAGTGTGCGCGCTTGGAGAAGGAACGGGAGAAAGCCCAGGCGAGGGCCAACAAGTTCGGGGCCATGCTGTTCGCGGTAAAATCCGAGAAACTCAAGATCGCGGACATTGATATCGGGGCCGATGCCGTGGTCGTCGAGAGTGCCACCGCAGAAGTCATTCAGGAGGGTACAGGAACGGAGGCGCCACCCGCAGTGGAACCGGCGCCACAAGGCCCGCCCGCAGAGGAGGAAAAGAAACGTCGGGGAGCACAGAAGGGGCACGCGGGCAGGGGCAGGAAGATCCCCGATAACCTTACGGAAGAGGAGGTACGCGTAGAACTCCCAGCACTGGAGTTGGGGTGTCCCGCATGCGGAAAGCCATGTGTTGAGAAACCGGGGCTCGAGGTGGTGTCCTACCAGGTAACCGTGAGGAAACAGTATCTGCTGCGCAAGTTCGTGCGTGTCAGCTATCAACCCGTGTGTACCTGTGATAAGTTGGCCACGATTATCACCGCCCCGCCGCCGGTCCAACTCATTCCCAAGGGTAAATATTCGGAGGACATATGGGCGGACTTCTTAATCGCCAAGTTCATGTCGCACCAGCCGGTGAACCGGCAACTGTTCGAAATGGTCCAGGCCAATATTAACATCAAACCGGGAACCGTGTTTAGCGGGCTGGCGAAAATATACGTCGATTATCTAAAGCCCCTGCAAGAGGCGCTGCTCCTGGAACTTCGCCTTGCCAACCATTGGCACGCGGATGAAACCCGGTGGCGGATGTTTCTTGAGGGCTGCAAGACCATGTGGTACATGTGGGGATACCGCTCCTCGGAGATCGTAGCCTTCGTCCTGGACCCGACACGGGCGGCCGGCGTGCCACTGAAAACCCTTTTCAACCTTGACATCGAGACGATAGGGATCGACGGCCTGGAACTGGACACGACACCCTTGGAACTGCCGCCAGAGATGCTGAAAATAATAAACGTGGACAGATACTCGGCATACAAAACGCTGATGCGTTTTGGGCTTGTACTTCTTGCCTACTGCTGGGCGCACGTGCGGCGGGATTTCAGCGATGTTAAGATAAAATACCCGGACCTCCTCAACCTTGGCCAATGGGCTGATTCCTGGCGGCTGAAGATCGCCAACCTTTACCACATCAACAATGAGCGCGTCAAACACCCGCAAGACGGAGAAAGCTTTCGCGAGTACAACGCGAAATTACGAGTGGCGATCCAAGAGTTCCGCCAAGCCATCGACGAACCATGCGCCCATGACGCCCATGACGCCCAGGTCAAGGTCATGGCGTCGCTGAAGGTGCATTGGGGTGGATTGACTTTGTTTGTGGACCATCCCGAGATCCCCATGGACAACAATTACATGGAGAACGACCTCCGAACGATCGCGCTCGGACGTAACAACTTCCTGGGAACCCATTCACGGTGGGGCGGCGACCTCGCAGCGTGCATGTATTCGATCATCAAAACGTGCCTTCTCAACGACATTGAACCGAAGGCATACCTGCTCCATTACTTTCATTCCTGCATGGCAAATCGGGGCATGGATACCGAAACGGCCAGAAATATCCTCCCACATAAGATCAGCGGCGAGTTGAAAGAGAAACTCAGGCTGAGAAAATTTTAAAAACCATCCCGCCAGGCTTTTTCATGCCAAAACCCGGTTCCTCGCCAAATAAGCTCAAACACGTACTTCACTGAATACGTACGCTGAACATCCGGCAGGGGGTCCGGCTGAAACCTGACACCTGGAGAGCACGTTCCGTCCCGATGTTGACGCTCAAGCCCCCCCGGTTCACCGCTGGCGCAGGGCGCGGCGGGTGATGGTGATGCCCTTGGCGGCAGGTGGGAGCGGATTCCCAGGAAGTATCTTCTTGCCTACGGCCGGCCCGGCAACTTGCTGTTTTGGTCCGCTCGGATTCTGGCGCTTCTCCTTGAGTAGCGCGAGGTAGCGCTCATTGCGGGCTCTTTCGATCTCCAGCTGTCGCTCATGATCGTTCGGGATTGACGGGGTCAACGCTTACTCCACCGTCACCAGACATACTGCGAGTTCCTCGAGCCGAAGCGAACCTTCCGAAAGGCGCTGCAAGCCGATTAGCGCCTCATCGAAACTCTGCCCCTGCTTCCTCAGTTGAGCCTCCTGAAGCGGGATGGTCCTCAACTTCCCACTGGCCCGCAACGTTGAGATCACACCGCGGATGCGTTCGACCTTTCGCTTGTAGGTCTGCTCAAGGCTGACCCGTCGGGTGTCGACCAACGCAACATTCTCGGCAAGGCGTCGTACTTCTTCCGACGCCTGCCGTCCCAGCAGATTCGAGGTCGCCGTCCGCAGCGCGCCTTCGAGACTTGCCAGTTCCATAGTGCCGTTGCCATCGCGCAACTCGGCTTCAGCAAGGCGAGCGAGCACTCCCAATCCAACAGTTGGCTCAGTGGCAAGGCTTTCAACCTCCACCGCCTCAGCCCAAAGTTCGGTTGCCGAGCGGATGCCCTGCCACCTTGCCACCGCAATCAGCACCACGTAGATCCCGCGAGGTGCCTCCACGTCGGAGATCGCGATGCTAGAGAAACGAGCCTGCCGATTTCCGGGGATCCCCAGGGCGGCCCGAACCAGCGGATGGGCTGCGGTGAGGAGATCGCCACCCTGAGTGCGTGCCGCTTCCTGGTCGAGGTGGACCAAGATCTCCTGTTCGTCTCTCAGTTTGATGGCCAAGCGATCGATTTCCACCTCGGAGCGCTCACCTCGACCTCGAACGGACCGAAGGTGCGCTTCCATCTCCCGATTCCCGCGGATGGCGAGAAGGGTCTCCGAGTCGTTGACCGAACATGAGGCTCCTGAGCACTGTCCGATCCAGTCCTCGATGAGAAGGACCAACTCCCGCTGTCCCACGTACCGCCCGCTGGCAACCAACTGTTGCTCGAGTCCTTCGATCTCTGCCTGATCCGTAGACGACAAATATGCGGTGGCGTCCTCCAACTCCTCTTTCGACTTCTCTCGGTCTTCGACCGCAGCCAGGACCCGCCGCACCTCCTCGACCTGTTCGGCACGAGTGAGCGTGAAATCAAACGCGCTGTTCAACTCCTTCATCGT
>JBAXMJ010000172.1:0-4505 GCA_037134355.1 bacterium
CCGGGGAAACGGTGACGATCAGTGGCGCAAATGAGGCGGCCCGGTGGGAACGCTATACCGGGAGCGTGTATCGGGTGAATGCGGAGGGTTTGATTCAGGTTCTGGTCGATGAGGCTCCTGCTATTCTGCGCCCGTCCATTCCTGATGATGCCGCGGTTTCTAAGGCGGTGTGGTACCACGAGTCCGGTTCCGGTGATGTCTATCTCAAGCTTCCCGGGAATAGTGCGCCGGGTGAACACTCTATTGAACTCCAGACGCGCGCCTGGGGGATTGATGCATCAAGCTTTTCCCATATTGAGATCAAAGGCTTTAATCTGATGGCGTGTGGGGTTAATTTTCCGGAGGCCCGGATGTGCCGAGTAGAGGATTGCCATATATGGTGGAATGGGGCGCCATCCGGTGCCGTATTGATGGGCGGCAAGGATAATGAACTCGTCAACAGTTCCATCATCGGTAGTACTGGATACGGAGTAGTGCTGCTCGCTAGTGGAGTGAACAACCGAGTGCTTAACACTCTGGTGAGGGGACGGGATGTTCCCCCCTTAAGCACCATTGGAATTCTGGCGCAGGGTACTGCTCCGACGGTTCGCAATGTGTCAGTCCTGGATTGTGCAGGCGGTGCGATCCTATGCAGCAACGTGATGAATGCCCGGATTGAGAATAACGACTTTCACCATGCCGGTGCCGGGTTCACCAATACCAGCCTGGTTCGGGTGTCGGGCGACGGCAAGGGTACGGTGTTGGCTTACAACTGGGTGCATGATAATGCCGCTGTGGACGGGGAGGGAATCCGCCTGGAGGGGCCGGTGGAAAACTATGTGCTCCGGCAGAATGTAATCTGGGGGCAGCCGGGTGCGGCGTTCAAATTGACGGGAGCATCCCGATATAATTTCATCTTCAATAATACAGCGACCCTGAACGGGTGCGGGGTGGATGCGGAAAAGGCCGGAAAGAACGATGACTTTCGAGAGACTCGTTTTATGAACAATATTTTAGTGGGGCCGGTATGGCCCTCCACAGGCGGAGTGCCGCCCTCAAAACTGGTATGGAATAAGAATTATACGGGCCCAAATCCCGGCTTTGTGGATGAGACGAATCGCAATTTCAAGTTGGTGGCGGGCTCGCCCTGCATTGATGCAGGGCAGGAGGAGCCTGAGTTTACGGATGAATTTACGGGTAATCTGCCGGACATCGGGGCGTATGAAGTCGGGAAAGAGTATCCGGTTCCCGGTTGTCGCGTGATTGAAAGTGCAAATAAAGCCATCGCCCCTGTGGTGAAGATCGTGCTGGAATCCGAAACCGACGGGGCGGAAGTCCGCTACACGCTCGATGGGCGTGCCCCTGATGAGAAGTCCTTGCTCTATACCGGTGCCGTTTCTGTTGTCTATGGAGCCAGAATCAAGGCCAAGGCCTTCAGGAGTGGCATGGCGGAAAGTGCGACCGCCCACATCCAGATCCGGCAGTTTGAATAAATGGCATGGATTCATGAGCTCCGGCTTGATATAAGGTTTCAGGTATCCATCAATAGATTGCTAAAGAAGGACATTATCCCATGATTGAAAAACGAAAAGACTGCAAACATGAGCATGGTCATCCCGGTCACCTTTGCATGTTGGCGGCAGCCAACCAGATTGAGGAGATCAAACATCTGGTTCAAAATCCCAAGTTTGTCTGCTTCAATTGCGGCCGCGTGGCCGACAAGGAAGGCAATCTCTGCAATCCGATGCCGTTGAAATGATGTCGGAATGACTGAGTCCGAAGCCAAGACGCGGATTGCGCAACTGCATTTCGAGATCAATCGGCACAATGTCCTGTATTATGTCGAAGCGCGGCCCGAGCTTTCTGATCGCGAGTATGACCGGCTTTATGATGAGCTGAAGAGGCTTGAGGAGCAGTTTCCCTCCCTCATTACTCCGGATTCTCCGACTCAGAGGGTGGGGGGGCAGGCTCTGAAGGAATTCAGAAGTGTCGCGCATCTTAAGCCGATGATGTCGCTGGATAACACCTACTCCTTCGACGAACTCCGTGATTTTGACGGGCGTGTCCGGAAGTTGCTTCCAGGCGAACTGATCCAGTATGTGTTGGAACCCAAAGTAGACGGCTGTTCCATTAGTGTCCGTTTCGAAAACGGAGTGATGTCACTAGGGACAACGCGCGGGGATGGAACGACCGGTGATGACATTACTGAAAACCTCAGAACGATTCGAGCCATCCCCTTGCGACTGAATAGCTTGCCCGCCGGTATGCCATCCTTTCTTGAGGTTCGGGGTGAGGCGTATATGCCGGTTGAGGGGTTTCGGAAACTTAATGAGACCCGGGTGAGTCATAGGGATGAGCCTTTCGCCAATCCTCGTAATGCGACAGCGGGGTCCCTCAAGCAACTCGATTCTAAGGTGGTGGCGCAACGACCGTTGGCGGCGGTGTTCTACGCAATCGGGATGATTGAAGGGATGGAGACTCCCGCCACCCAGGCCGATGTCTTAAAGCTTTTGAAGGCACTTGGGTTTCCCATTCCCGCCCATTGGTGGGTATGCGGAGATATTGAGGAAGTTATTCTCCGATCAGAAGAACTTCAGGGGATGGAGTCGGATTTGCCCTATGAAATCGATGGCAATGTGATCAAGGTCAACAAACTGTCTCAATGGGGGCGTCTTGGTGCAACTGCCAAGGCTCCCCGTTTCGCCATAGCCTACAAGTACTCCCATGAACAGGCCCGCACTCGGGTGAACGCCATTACAGTCCAGGTCGGCCGGACAGGTGTACTGACGCCGGTGGCGGAGTTGGATCCGGTGCTGCTTGCGGGATCCACGATTTCCCGAGCCACCCTGCATAATGAGGAGGAAATCAAGCGCAAGGATATCCGGGTGGGGGATACGGTTATTATTGAAAAAGCAGGTGAAGTGATCCCGGCGGTGGTAGCGGTAGTCCCTGAGAAGCGATCTGCGGACTCCCAACCCTTTGACCTTGTTTCCCATCTCCATGGTAAATGTCCCGAATGCGGGGGGGCGATTAGTCGTGATCCTGAATTTGTTGCATGGCGATGCGACAGTCTGTCTTGTCCTGCCCAGATCAAACGTACAATTGAGCATTATGCCGGTCGGCATGGAATGGATATTGAGGGATTGGGCGAGTCACTGGTGAGCCAGTTGGTTTCCCGACAGCTTGTACATGATGTCGCTGACCTCTATTTTCTAGAAGTGGATGCTGTTGCGACTCTGGAGCGTATGGCTGTGAAATCCGCCACCAATGTCATCAATGCCATTGCGGAGAGCAGGGGGCGTGATCTCTGGCGTTTTATTTACAGCCTTGGAATTCTGCATGTCGGGGAAGGTGCCGCACGAAAATTAGCCGACCATTTTCAAGATCTCGATGCCTTGGCGGCGGCCAACGTGGAGGAGTTGCAGCGGGTCCCCGATGTGGGGCCGGTGATGGCGGAGAGCCTGGTTGATTTTTTTGCGAATGCCCGAAACCGGGAAGTTCTGGGGAAATTGCGCGCCGCCGGAATCAACATGAATAATCTGTCGGACCGGTCTGAAGTATCGGGTGGCCCGTTTTTCGGAAAGACGGTTGTGATCACGGGGGCACTGGAACATTATTCCCGCGATGCGGCACAGGACGAATTGCGGAGACGGGGCGCCAAGGTCACGGACAACGTCAGTAAAAAGACTCACTACCTTGTGGCGGGTTCCGATGCGGGCTCAAAACTTGAAAAGGCGAGGTCTTTGAGTGTGCCTATCCTTAACGAATCCGAATTCATAACTTTGCTTTCCAGGCAGTGATTTTGAATTGACAGGAAGTGCTTTCGGCCTCCGTTCAAACCCTTGAAAACATTGAAAATAAACTTCAATGGGGGTTGCATTCATTAAGGAATCCGCATATATTTCGAAATTGAAGAGGCTGAGTCATGGTGACGCGGCCCTATAAAACCTCATAGGAGTTACTCAAATGGCTAAAGCGTTGACGAAGAGTCAGATTGTGGCGGGCGTGGCGGAAGCGGTTGAACTCAGCAAGAAGCAGGCGGGCGCGGCGATTGAAGCGTTGGTTTGCCTGGCGTACAAGAACGCCAAGAATGGTTTCACAGTTCCCGGCTTGGGCAAGCTCGTGCTGGTGAATCGCAAGGCGCGAATGGGCCGCAATCCGGCGACCGGTGCAACGATCAAGATCCCGGCCAAGCGCGTGGTTAAGTTCCGCGTCGCCAAGGCTGCCAAGGATGCGATCCTGGGCTAATTGAGTTTGTTGCTTTGGTAAAGGGGCCGTGGCCGAAAGGTTGCGGCCTCTTTCTTTTATGAAGAGGTGAATGATGCCGATTTATGAATATGAGTGTGGATCCTGTGGGGCACGGGTTGAAGTGCTGATTCGTAATCAAAAAGATGTCCCCGAGGCTTGCGGAAAATGCAAAGGGAAATTGAAGAAAGCCCTGTCGGGGTTCAGTGTCTCAATGGCGTCCTCCGGCCCGAAGCATGAACCCTCCGCCGCCTGTGCCGCTTGCCCGAGCCGTGGCTGCC
>JBAXMJ010000173.1:0-4456 GCA_037134355.1 bacterium
ACCCACCACATTAAATAGAAGAAATGTGATGAGAATCACCCCGAGGATGATTGGAATCATAGTGAGAACGCGACGTATGATGAAAGGCATCATGAGAAGGGCAGGTTATAGTCCCTGATCTTTCGCTGAATGGTGCGCGTTGAAATCCCAAGAGTGTCGGCCGTCATCTGTCGATTCCCTTCATTCCGGCGTAACGCCTGTAGCAACGCCTCTTTCTCCAACTCGGCCAGAGTCATCCCCGGGGGGAGCATCAAGGCCTGTCGCGACATGGCCACCTCGCTTCGTCCCAGTTTAAGATCATCCGCCCGCAGGACAGACCCGGTGGCCATAATCACCGAAGCCTCCACGACATTCCGGAGTTCGCGGATATTGCCGGGCCAATCGAATCCCTCAAGCCGCGCATAACAGCCAGGATCAATTGACTCAATATGGCGACTGTGCTCGGCACAGGCCTGAGAAACAAATCGATCGGTCAACGGCCGGATATCCTCACGTCGCTCCCGCAAGGGGGGGAGCCGGATCGTGATTACCTGCAAACGGTATAATAAATCCTGACGGAACTCACCCGCCTCCACCTGCTCGTCCAGGTCACGATTGGAGGCTGCGACAATACGGACATCCACCTTCACAGGAAGCGTTCCACCCACCCTCATCACCTCCCGCTCCTCAAGAACCCGGAGCAATCGCGCCTGTACGGACTTAGGCGCGATGCCGATCTCATCCAGAAACAGGGTGCCACCATGCGCCCGCTCAAAAGCGCCTTCATGCCGCATCGCGGCCCCGGTAAAGGACCCCTTCTCGTGGCCAAAAAGCTCGGATTCAAGAAGGGTTTCGGCGAATGCCCCGCAATTCACGGCCACAAAAGGGCCACCCGCCCGGCGCCCGTCGGCATGCAACGCCCGTGCAACCAACTCTTTACCCGTGCCGCTTTCGCCCAGCACCAGAACCGTTGCCGTTGTTCCCGCCACGGCGGCAATCTGCCCCAGTACCTCCTGCATGGCGGGCGCCCCGGCTATCATGCTCCGGGAGGAATACCGCCCCTGAACGGCGCTGCGAAGCTGCGTCACCTGCGTTCGCAACCGGCTAGTTTCGATCGACCGGGCCAACTTGACTTGAAGGTCATCAAGATCAAGCGGCTTGGTCAGGAAATCATACGCACCCTGCTTGAGGGCTTTGACCGCCAACTCCACGGAACCATAGGCCGTCATGATCAGCACAGGAATTCCCGGCTTCAACCGGCGGACTTCCTCCAGCACCTTTAGTCCGTCAATATCAGGCAGAAACAGGTCGCATAAAACAACATCCGGCTGCTCGCGGAGAATGCCATCAAGCCCCCCTCGCCCGGTGGCGGAGACACTAACGGCATAACCGGCATCCGTGACAGCCTCCTTCACAGAACGGAGCCCGTCCGGATCATCCTCAATCACAAAAACTTTTGATGGTTCACTTACAGACATCATTGAATTGATGAACTTATACTGAATGAGGACAAGTGAAAACTGAATACTTTATCCGAAGCCCAAGGGGAAGCGCAGGGTAAAGCGAGCCCCTCCCCCGGGATGATTATCAGCCAAAATCGTTCCCCTGCAATTCTCCACGGCCGCTTTGGCCAGATACAGCCCGAGCCCGATTCCGTCCGGCCGCCCCGTCACAAACATTTCAAACAGGCGCTTTACTTCTTCCTTCTTCACACCGGGGCCTTGATCTTCAACGATCAGGACAGCCTCGTCGCCCTCCCTCAGCGTCTTCACAATCACGCTCTGGCCGGCCGGGGATGCCTGTTTTGCGTTGGTCAGGACATTGATAACTGCCCGCTTCAAGCCGATACTCTGCCCCATTAAAGGCAATGGATCAGCAGAAAGGTGAACCTCCAGCTTGACTTCAGCCCGTTCAAAACGTGGACCCAAAAGATCCAGGCAGTCCCGGACGGCTGCATTCAGCTCAAACCGTTCCGGTTCCCGCGCCCCGGGCTTGGAGACATAAAGGAATTCACGCATCACCAGATCAATTCGGTCAATCGTGTTCCGCGCCCGCTCGGCCAGTTCAACCATTCGGTCAGTTCTGCATTCGGATCCCCGGCCAGCTTCTTTTTCGAGCATTTGGACATCCAGCCGGAGAGAACTCATCGGATTACGAACATCGTGAATGATGCCATCGGCCAGAAGTCCGGCAAAGGCAAGGTGCTCCTCATCACGGCGCCGACGCTGCCGCTCCATTTCATGGCGGAACACCCAGACCCCCAGCACTCCGACCAGCCCCAGCGCCACGCTCAACGTGATGAGCGACAACCGGAACATGATCCCGAGCATCCGGGCCGCCTGCTCCTCCCGCTGCTGAACAGCATCCTTCCGCATCGCAATTTGAAGGCTAAGAGCCGATCCCGAAGCCCCGGTTGCCCGGGCCGAAAAAGTGAGTACGGGAATCACGCCCGCTTCCGTCGCCAGCCGTTTGCGCCCGATCCGGACTTCCCCGTCAGAGCGAGAATTCATACTGGACATACCGGCATTGGTCCCTGAGATGTCCAAATGAAAAAGAGTGACATCCCCTTCATTAACCGTGACATATTCCAGAGAGGGCTCAATCCCTTTGATGGCTTGGACAAGCCTCGAAAAATCAGACCAGCGATTAGCGCCACCGCCCGCCGATTGAAGCACGGGATGGTTTGAAAGGGTTCTGGCAAGTTCGGCGCCCAGTTGCAATACCGATTGAGCAGCGGTATCATGAAGGCTACGGCTGTGCAGCGCACGAAGGAACCAGAGATTCACTCCCGCCAGAACCGCAATGCAGACCACCAGTACTCCGGCGACAATCAACAGGGAATGTTGTCGTTTAAACAGCGCCATCGTCCACCTACCAGTCCGTCGGCTGGTAATCCTTCAGGAATTTTCCCCAGACATGAACCCCTGTATTAAAGCCTGAAATAATCGGATCCACAATGCGCGCCGCCCCATCCACTATATCCAGAGGGGGGTGGAACCGATGCATCTTCGTCTTGAGTTCCGCAAGCTGAACGGGATCCTCATCGGTCACCCACCCGGTATCCACGGCATTCATGTGAATACCGTCGTTGAAATAGTCAGTCGCCGAGGTACGCGTCATCATGTTCAGCGCCGCCTTGGCCATATTGGTGTGCGGATGCCGCGTGGTCTTGAGCTTCCGGTAAAACTGACCCTCCATGGCCGAGACGTTCACGATATGTTTGTCCCGTTCCGGGGTGCGCATCATCAGAGGCTTGAGCCGCGCATTCAGGATGAAGGGGGCGATGGCGTTTACCAGATGCACCTCCAGCAACTCCACTGCAGGAACATCCGCCATCAGTAACCGCCACGAATTGGTAGTCCGTAAATCCACCTGTTGAAGATCCTTATCAAGCTGGCCTTCAGGAAACAAATCCCTCTGGGCCGCAAGCTCATCCGGCAACAAGGGAACTTGGGATAACTCGGCGGCATGGGTCAATCCCGCTACTTCTGACATTTTTTTCCGGGCAGCCACCGCATCAGCTTCCGGAAGCATGTGATAGCCGCGCAACCCCTCATAAGCACCCAGCAACCGGCGAGCCTGCTCCGGCATGTCTCCCAACGCGGCCGTTTCCTGCGCCATCATGTGCTGGTAATAATCCGGCGGACGCCGCACAGTCTGGCAAGCATTGTTGATGATAAAATCAAGTCGGCTCCGGGTTTCAAGAAGATGACGACAGAACGCTTCCACACTCGGGGTATGACGGAAGTCGAGGCCGAAAATTTCAAGACGACTCCCCCACTCCGGAAAATCCGGCTCGGCGGCGTAACGCAAAGCGGAATCGCGCGGGAACCGGGTGCAGACAATGAGGTGCGCACCGGCCCGCAACAGCTTGATCCCCGCCTGATAACCGATCTTCACGCGCCCGCCGGTCAACAGCGCCACCCGGCCGCTCAAATCCGCCGACTCCGCGCGCTTGTTGAAATTCACCTCCCCACAGGTTGGACACAGATGATCGTAGAAAGGGTGAAGTGTCGTATAGTCCTTCTTGCATATATAACAATTCTGAGGATCCACCACCTCGCGAAAATCCGGATCCTCAACATCTTTTTGCTCAAAGTTCGCCGGAGCCAGGCCGTTCGGGGTCATATACACGGGCTTTTTACGCAACTCACGGATACCCGTTGAATTGAGTTTGGCCTGATCACGCCCAATCATCTGAGCCTTGCGAAGGCGTTCCGTGGCCCGAACCAGGCGGCGACGCTCAATCATATCAGGATTATAGACCTCGCCCGCTGCCGACATCAATTCCTTGCGCTCCTCAAGAGAAAGCTCCGCCAGTAAGGCCCGGTTTCCCGCGACCTGCTTCAACAGTTCAGTCGCCGCTTTCAAGCGGGCGGGAATATCAGCGGAGTGAGCTAGTTGTGGGGAAGATAGATCAGACATAATCAGTAGTGAACCAAGAGAATGCCCTTCGGACAAGACAAAACCCGTCCTC
>JBAXMJ010000174.1:0-4427 GCA_037134355.1 bacterium
GTGAGAATATGCAGAAGTAGTCTGCTGGATTAGAACAAAACGCGCATTAGACCATCAGCCTTCATGGCGCCCAAGGCGCCGGGAAGGCAGTCAATTTCGCTATAGGCTTGGATGCCATCGGGTGCCACACCAACCATGCGCACGGAGACCGGAACAGGCGTCCGGGTGTGCTTGCCCAACTTGATCGGCACGGGGTGGTCGGGAAGAACGGCGTAGTTCGCGTCGGGCCCCACCGCCTCCATCACAGGGACAATGATTCTGGAATCAAAATCCTCAATGGCCTTGATTTTCAGCTTCAGGTTCTGCTCGTGGGAGACCTCATCAATTCCCTCCAGATGCAGATACACGAAATCATGGGTCTTCAGGGCTTCTATGGCGGCGGCCGCCTTGCCCTCATAATTGGTGTCAATGTATCCGGTGGCACCGGGCACGGCAATGGCATCCATCCCGAGGCAACGGCCCAATCCCATAATCACATCCACCGCAGAGATCACCGCTCCATGGATCCCGTACTTGTCCTTCACCTTCCGGAACGCGCCGACTTTCCCGCCACTCCACGGCCAGATTCCGTTGGCAACGGCCTTGCCTTCCGCCTTCAAACGCAGGTTCACCGGATGCGCCGCCAACACGGCTGCCGCTTCGGTCATCAGTTTTCGCAAGAGCGCGGCCGTCACCTCGCCCTGCAGACCATCGGCCTTCGGCACATGATTCGCCAGAGGCTCCCCATGGCAGTCATCAGGCTTATCCGCCTTGACCTTCGCTGAATACTCCGACCCCGATAGCACGAGGATATTCCGGTAGCTGACCCCGGGATAAAACCGGATTTTGTCGCTGCCGAAATGATCGTTTAACGCCTGGATCAGGATCACGGCATTGGCCTGGGTCACGCGACCACCTGAAAAATCCTTCAGGATTCCGTCCTCAACGGTGGTCAGGTTGATGCGGAATGCCGTGTCGTCCGGGCCCAGCTTGACCCCGCGTCCGGCCGCTTCCAAAGCGCCCCGCCCGCAATACTCGGTGGGCAGGTCGCAGCCCAGAACCGACATATTGGCCACTTCACTACTGGTGGGGAAACCGGCAGGCAGCGTCAGCAACGTACCGGAACGCCCCTCGCGGGCAATCCGATCCATTCCGGGCGTCCGCGCAAACTGGAGCGGGGTCTTTCCGCCCAGTTCCGCCAGCGGTTCATCCGCCATCCCATCGCCCAAGAAAATAACAGTCTTCCGCCTGCTCATATCACTGAAATTACTTCCGCTTTACCGACTTGATCAATACCTGTTTGACGGGCACATCACCGCCACCGGTCTGCACGGCCGCGATTTTATCCACGACATCCATACCGGCCGTCACCTTGCCAAAAACGGCATAGCCGAAATCACGGGCACCGTTGTTCAGGAAATCGTTGTTCACGACATTGATGAAAAACTGTGAGGTTGCGCTGTCAACCACACCGGTCCGAGCCATAGCGAGGGTCCCGCGCTCATTCTTGAGCCCGTTGGCCGCCTCATTCTTGATCGGCGCGCGGGTGGGTTTCTGGTTCATCTTGGTATCAAACCCGCCGCACTGCACCATAAAGCTCTTGATCACCCGGTGAAACACCGTGTTGTCATAAAAACTCGCATCCACGTACGCCAGGAAGTTGCTCACCGAGAGAGGCGCCTTGTCGCCAAACAGCTCGATCTCCACATTGCCTTCCGAGGTTTCCATGATCACACTCGTCGATTTCACTACGTCATTTGTCGCCATTGTCGTCTCCTGTTTGTTGACACATCCCGCCAGCAGTACCGCCGCCAGAACCATTGCAATCCGTTTCATTTCAAAATCCCTCCACTGAACTTATTTAAGTTATAAAACCCCGCGCCATTGGTCAATGAGGCTCTTATGGGGACGTACGACTGAGGGTAGGGAGGCCTCTCCGAGGCCTCCGAAGAGGTAGTGGGACAGGTGCGACTGATCCAAAGCCAGCGGAGGCCTCGGAGAGGCCTCCCTACCCTGAACAAACCTCATTTTCCAAATCTAAACCGGTTTAGATGGCGTTTTTACCGCCACTGGTGCCTGGGGTACTTTCGCTGGAGTTCCTTCTTCGCCTTGGGATACCCCTCGCGCCAGAAGGTGGTGAGATCAGATGTGACCTGAACTGGCCTGTAATTGGGCGCCAGCACCTGGATCGTCAGAACCTGCCGGCCCATCGCGATCCGCAGGCTGTCCTCCACGCCGTAGAGGTCCTGGATCCGAGCCGCCACCATCGGGGGATTGGTTTCTGAATACACCACCTTGACCTTTCGCCCTCCCGGCAACTCCAAACGCTCGGGCAACTGCTTATCCAGCAACGATTGCCGGCGCCCATCGAGCCAGGCTTTCACAACCGGGAATACCGGACGATCCTTGACCTCCTTGACGCTGAAGGCCCCGTGGCAGATTTCCTCCAACATCAAACGCCGGTCCTCGGCCTCAATCCCGGGGAAATCCAAGTCCGGACACCACTTTCTCAACAGATTCACCCGCAAAATCCACTGCTCCACCTCTTCCGTCCAGTGCTTGAGCGTGCAGCGCCCGGCCTCGACCTCATCCGCCAACAACCTCGCCGCTTCCGCCTCAGAGGGATTCCCGCCCCGCTTCATCTCCAATACCAGGTCGTGGTAGTAACGGCCCCGCTCGGCAATCACCCGCCGGGACTCGTCGAATCGGACGCGCTGCTCCTCCCGCACCGAGCCGGGAAACAATTCCTCAAGCCAACCGGGTTCAACCGCCGTAACCAGCGACAGCAACACATCCATATCACCCTTGCCACCACCCGCCTCAACCTCGCGCACTTCCGCCGCAACCACAAACGGACTCTGCCGCACCACGCTATTGCGCTCCAGCACTCCGCGTCGCCCATGAACGAGTTCACAACGCAGGGTTCCCCCATCCAGCCGCCGTGCCACCTGGTCGGCAAACCCGGCCAGCACACAGCGCCGCACCGCGTCATCCGCCACAATCTCCGGCTCCAACACCAATCCCTGCCCGCGCGCAATCCGGCAGAACATGTCATAAAGACGCCCGGCCTGCCGCGCCGCGCCGGCATGAATTCCCACGCCCCGACAAAACTCCATCCCATAATCATGGGCCTCAGCCTCACGCCAGGCCTTCATCAGCATAAAGAAATCCGACAACCCCTCCTCGCCCAGATGCCGGTCCCGGAGTTCTTCCTGTCGGGAATCAGTCCGCCGGATCAATACCCCGCGTTCCTGAGTCATTGCCGCAATCAGCGCGACACTCCGCACCCGGCCAACTCCAGCCGCCGCCAGCATCATACGGGCATATCGCGGGTGAAGCGGAAACGCCAGCATCCGGCGACCGGTCTCCGTAATCGCTCCGGATGGCTCATCCGCAGCCCCCAAATCCCGGAGTAAGGTCTCGGCCCGCGCGAGAGCCCGTTCCTCCGGCGGTTCAAACCAGGGGAAGGCTTTGGCATCCGAACAGCCCGATGCCTTAAGCATCAGCAGGGTTTCAGCCAGATCGACCCGCCGGATCTCGGCCACTTCCCGGGGCGGCCGCTCATTCTGCTCGCGCTCCGTCCACAACCGCAGACAAACTCCCGGCGCCATACGGCCGGCGCGGCCCGCGCGCTGATCCGTCGAGGCCCGGCTCACCTTGTCAATCCACAGGGTGTCGATGCCCCGGTAGGGATCAAACCGCGCGATACGGGCCAGACCGCTATCCACCACCAACCGGACCCCCTCGATCGTGAGCGACGTTTCCGCCACATTGGTAGACACAATAATTTTTCGCCGTTGCTCGGGCGCGACGGCGGCATCCTGGTCACGTGGCGATAATTCCCCATGCAAAGGCAGGATCGCGCACCCTTTTGTTTCCGGCCGCATGCCAAGCGCCTGGATTGTCCGGTTGATCTCATAGGCGCCGGGCATGAACACCAGAACATCCCCCTCCGGCTCGCGCCGCAGCAGTTGAGCGGTCTCCGCCGCCGCCGTTTCCCACACCGGTATGCGATTGGCGTCAACTGACCGCTCAAGATACTCCATCCGAACCGGATACATCCGGCCTTCCGATTTGAGCGTCGTGCAGGGATTCAGATACTGCTCCACCGCCGCGCTGTCCAAGGTGGCCGACATCACGACCAGCATCAGGTCGGGCCGGGACGTTTTCTGAAGCTGGAGTGCCCGCGCCAGGGTAATATCGCCAAACAGGTGTCGTTCGTGGAATTCGTCAAAGAGGATCGCCCCGGCGTTCTGGAGCATGGGATCGCTGATCAGCCGCCGCAGCAGGATCCCCTCGGTCACAAAGACAATTCGGGTTCCTGCGCCCGTACGGTCCTCGAACCGGATCTGGTAACCCACCTCGCCCCCGATGGAGCCACCCCGCTCAGCCGCCACCCGTGTCGCCAGCAACCGCGCTGCAAGCCGACGCGGCTGAAGGATAATAAC
>JBAXMJ010000175.1:0-4406 GCA_037134355.1 bacterium
TTTGTCCAAGCTCATTCATCAGTGAAAAATCCCCCCGTAAACCCAGTAGCGCCACATATAGTTAGTTACTACCCGGAACAAGTTATGAACGGCGATGGACCATGGCCGCGCGGCGGTTCCCGATGGCCTGCAAGCGCGATAAAACCCTGGCGATGCTGTCTGAAGAAGTAATCAAAACAGTTCAATAGTTATATGTTACGATGTGACCCTGACGTCGCACGGTTGACAGGTTGGGTGCAGGGCGATTTAGTTTCGTCCGTTACGGATGTGGGAGGGGGGGGCGCCAAAACGTTTATGGAAACTCCGGCTGAAATGGAAGGGGCTCGAAAATCCCAGACGTTCGGCGATGGTCTCGAGCTTGTCCGGAGATGCGAGTAACAGTTGGCGGGCGAACTCGAGCCGGATCCCATCATAAAAATGTTTTGGAGTTTGACCGGTAATGGTTTCGAACACCTGCCGGAAGCGCCGTTCGCTCAAGCCGGCCTGCTTTGCCATGTCTGCCACGCGATGCGAACCATCTGTGTGGGCATACATGGTCTCGATGGCATGGATCACCTTGGTCTGGTGCGGAGAGGCTTGTTGCTGTTCCTGAACCGCGGTCAGCCAGATGTGGAGTAGGTAGGCCAGGCCTGCTGAGGCGAGACTCCGTTGCGCCGGGGCCTCTTTTCTCAAGGTGCTGAACAGGTGCTTCAGCAATTCTGGTTCGTCGGATTTCGCCGGGACGTTCATGATTTGGCAGAGCGGGAAGAACAAAGGACCGTTTACTCTGAATTCGAACCACCAGAAGTGCCAGGAGCCTGCTTCCTGTCGGTACTGTCGAATAAGGTCATTTTCCACAATCAACAGGGTTTCTTGTGAAACCTCAAAAGTCTCACTGGTATTAAGTGTTACGCTGCCACGTCCCCTCACAGTTCGCAGGGCGATCAGACTTTGCGTGCCGGGCTGATCACGGGTTACTCGATAGGAAGCATCCGCCCGAACATGCCAGATGGTATTCAGGGATAGTCCTCCCCCAGGGAGCCCGCCATTTCTTGCATTGGAACAATCCTGCCACATAGTTATGCCGATTTATGTATGAAAATAGCCGATTCGTCCATTCTCTTTTCATCAGTATTTGCGTAATATGGTGATTATTTGTGTTCCAAACCGCATTCAAACGCACGGGTTAACAAGTAAAGGAGTCCGAAATGAGTATGAAAAATTCTGAGTCGGTTGTTGCTGAGGGGATCTTGGCGCCGGTGCCGCGCGAGCGCATGAGTCCGGGTGCCCGCAAGCTTCGGGATGCCTACGAGCGGAAGCCGGGTGCACCCTTGTTCCAGCGTGAATTCTATATCTGGGCTGACGCGCTGGAACGCTGGAAGGCGGAGGAGGGGATGCCTGCCGATGTGCCTCATGAGCAAGTGTTTGGTTACGATCCGCCTGGGAGTCATTCGCTGGGACAGATCGGGTGGTGTGAGGCTGAGTTCCGGCCTTGTTTTGAGACCAAGTTGATCGAGGACCGGGGCGAAACGGAATTGGTGCAGGATTTTGCAGGACGCCATGTTCTGTTTTTCAAGGGGCGGCGTCATGGATTCATGCCCGAATATGTGGACCATCCTGTCAAGGACATGCGGACCTGGGTGGAGAATGTGAAGTGGCGGATGAATCCGGCGAGTCCTGAACGCTATGTGGATCTGGAATCGCGTATGGCCGCTGCCCGTGCGGCGGCTGCAGAGGGGCGGTACATTGTTCAGAATCTGGTTGGCGGCTATATGTACTTGCGCAGCCTCATCGGACCCGAGGAATTGTTATACGCTTTTTACGATATGCCGGACATGGTGCATGATTGCATGAAAACCTGGTTTGAGTTGGCCGATACCGTGATTGCCCGGCATCAGCAGGAGGTGACCCTTGATGAAATATTTTTCGGGGAGGATATTTGCTACAATCACGGTTCGCTGATCTCTCCGGAGATGATGAAGGAGTTCATCCTGCCGTACTACCAGCAGTTGATTACCAACCTGAAGGCGCGTCAGCTTGATCGCACGCGCCATCTTTATGTGCAGATTGATACGGATGGGTTTGCCTATCCGGTGATTCCTATTTACCGGGAGAGCATCGGAATGGATGTGATGAGCCCGTTTGAAGTTGCCAGCAACTGTGATGTGGTGGCAACGCGCAAGCAGTATCCCGATCTCGTGATTACCGGCGGGATCGACAAGCGTGTGCTGGCTCAGACGCCGCGTGATATTGATCGAATGGTCGAGCGGATCATTCCCTTCATGCGGGAATGCGGCGGCTATATTCCCACGTGCGATCACGGTGTGCCCAACAATGTGTCTTACGCAAATTACATGCATTATCGAAAGCGTTGCCTGGAGTTGGGTGGCTGGTGAAAAAGGGTTCACATCGTATCGCGCCGTGAAAAGTCCGTAGTTGAGGGAGGTGTCGAAAGACAACGAAATTGACTTGATGAACCCTGTCATCGGAACGGGTGACCCGGCCAAGGGTAGCCGCCAGCCGGAAGCGAGTGTTGCGTAGTCAACGATAACGTTGGCACGAAGCGTACACAGCGAGCTTGAGGGCCATGCTATTGAATCTCGAAATGACCGCATTGCGGAAGCTCATTTCATTACGATAGGAGCGGGCAACACCGAAACGCCGGAAAGGCTTGGCGCGGACGTTCCGCCGGGGTCTAAGAACATGGCAGACAGGCAAAGGGTTCAACGGGAACACGGGATATCCCACACGAGGCCGCTGAATATCAAACCGGAAGGGTGAACCGGGAGAACAACATCCAGGCGCAACTCCGGACGGCAGGGGTGGCGAGCGAAGAGGTCGTCTCAGGCGGGAAGCACTGGTCGAGTCAAGCGAGACTGGTGTTGCGGCGTAGGGGAAGTCTTAGCGTTTTCATAGTACCGTTGAAAACTGGGGAACTCTGACTCAGGGAACCCAGTGAGTAGGGAAGGGAAACGCCAGAACAGAGCGTCGTGCAAGAGCAACACGGCGGGCACACAGGGGCCTGAGAAGCGTGTCAACGATACAAGCACAGATAACCGAAATAGCGCGGAAACATCCGAACGTGGCCTTGACCTCGCTGAATCAGTTTCTGACGGCGGACCTGATAAGGGAATCCTGCCGGAAGTTGCGGAAGAAAGCGGCGGCGGTGGCGATACTGGATCCGATCTACGAGCAGGAGTTCTACCCATTTTCGTATGGATTCCGGCAAGGGGTGGGTGCGCTAGATGCGACCCGAGCCCTGCGCCGAGCCATCGAAGAAGGTAAGGCGTACTGGTTGGCGGAAGTGGACATCCGGAAATTCTTCGACACCCTATCGCATGAACACTTGAGGGAGTTTCTGCGCCAAAGAGTACGGGATGGAGTGATACTCCGGCTGATTGACAAATGGTTGAAAGCCGGAGTGATGGAAGACGGGGCATGGCAGGAAACGGAAGAAGGGACACCGCAAGGCGGGATCATCTCACCCCTGCTGGCGAACCTCTATCTGCACGAGGTGTTGGACAAATGGTACGCAAAGGAGATCAAGAGTCGGCTGAAAGGCTGGAGCTTCCTGATCCGATATGCGGACGATTTCGTCATGGGCTTCGAGCGAGAAGAGGACGCCCGGCGGGTGATGGAGGTATTGCCGAAACGGTTTGCCCGATTCAGCTTGAGCCTGAACATGCAGAAAACAAGGAAGGTGGATTTCAGGAAGCCAGACCGACCGGAGGATAAGTCGGAGAGTTTTGATTTTCTTGGATTCACTCACTACTGGGGCCGAAGCCGGGATGGGCGGATGATTCACAAACTCAAGACAGCCAAAGACCGATTGGCCCGAAGTTGTCGGACGGTTTGGGAATGGTGTCGCAAGTACATGCATCTGACGGTGGATGACCAATGCCGGGCATTGAATTGGAAACTCCGTGGGCATTACAGTTACTACGGATTGACCCATAACACCCGTTCGTTGCAAAAGTTCCACTACAGAGTTCGCCGGACATGGTTCCGCTGGTTGCGTCGGCGTGGAAATGATGGAAAGTTAACATGGGAGGCCTTTGCGACACTGTTAATCCGCCATCCGCTGGCGTTTCCCCGTATCGTTCATAATCTCTACAAACCGTGTGAAATCTCAGTCTGAAGAACCGGATGCGGGAAATCTGCTAGTCCGGGTCTGTGGGGGTAGCTAACTATATGCGTTAACATATAGTTAGTTACTACCCGGAACAAGTTACATATTGCAAGATGAACGGCGATGGACCATGGCCGCGCGGCGGTTCCCGATGGCCTGCAAGCGCGATAAAACCCTGGCGATGCTGTCTGAAGAAGTAATCAAAACAGTTCAATAGTTATATGTTACGATGTGACCCTGACGTCGCGAGTTGTGTCGGAATGCGCGCCGGGGCTTACAAGCGGAGCATCTGAAGCCA
>JBAXMJ010000176.1:0-4392 GCA_037134355.1 bacterium
CGTCGAATGCCTATGGTTATCCCATGCTCATCGGTTGCGTGATGGTTGGGCGCGAAATCCATCGGCCATTTGCACTACCATACGAGCAGTGTGAATCGACTGGTACTACATTGATCGTTTTGGGTGGGAACTGCGCATACCGGAATTTTTCGTTCAGACAAGTGAAGGAAGATTTGCAGGAGTTTACCTGCACCCTTGATTCCGGTTTGATAAGCGGGAGGGCGAAATGTGATTACGGAGGCAAGAATCCAGTCGAAGTGGTGTGGGACGGGAAAATCGTCGGCGACCGGATTGAAGGTACTTCGGCCATGATCTTGCCAGGCGGCAAACGTTTGGAACGACCCATGTTGGGCCTGTTGCGCGTCACCCCCAATGCCGGTTTGGATCCCCAGAACGCCATTTACCAGTTGGAGCGTGACATCGGAATCGGTCAACAACGGTCGAATTACCTGATCGTGGTGGAATTCGCAAACGGCAAACCGGTGGCGGCGCTGGCGCGGCGTGCGGAAGGTGGAACCGCCATGGTCGAAGTTGATGCCAACCAGATGAGCGTAACACCCAAACCGGCCACGCTCAGCGGTCGTTCAGCGGTGATTGGCGGCTCGTTGGTTGTGGATGGCAAACCTCTGACCCTGGAGCCGTTCGAAGTGAGTCCCAATGGCTGGGTGGCCAAGGAGACTGAGCGTCGCGATACGTGGCCAGGTCTTGGTGGCATCCGTACCCGCGTCTATCCCACCACCGATCCAGTCGCAAAGCGCTGGAAGGAATGGATGACGGCCACCTATACGGGTCCGCAGACGCTTACCACCGAAATGTCGCAGCAGGTAGTCCGGGAAACCGCAGAATTTGAGGACCTTCCATTTCCAGGTCCGGCGACCGCCTTCACCCACCAGCACATCGGCAATGGCCAGGGAAAAAACACCTTCATCTATGCTCCCTGGTTGAACTTCAGGCCGGTCAAAGACGCCAAAACCTACCATTTTGAATGCAAGGGCGAGGGCGGTCGCGGCAAACAATCGTATGCATTCGATGCCATCTCCCCGACAGCAAGTCTACGACCGATCTGGAAAGACCTTCCTGTATCGGATTACTTGGCAACCTGCAGTGCTTTGGATGCGGCCGGAAAATCCTTGGGTGAACCTCAGAAATGGATATTCGAGAAACGAGGCGCATTTTTCGACTCGAAGTCTCTTGGAAAATCCATCCCCGATCCCATCGCCACCCAGTTGGCCTTGCGTTTTCCGCGTACCTTGGCGCATCATCATTATGCCCAATGGTCCTTGTTCGACCTGGTCTTTGGCGCCGGAATGTCGCCGAAAATATGCAGTAACCTGTCCTATATCATGCGCGATCCGGTTCGTTGTCTGGTACGCTGGAGCGAGCTGCCGGCAGAACGAACGTCGCTCCAACGTGGACAGAACGCCTATTGGACGGCAATTGCTCAGGAGACGGAAAACCCCCTTGGTATGTCAATCGGATATTATTCCATGTATTTTTGCACGGTTCAGGATTGGGGTCGCGAAGTCATGGACGATTTCGAGGCTACCGGCAAGATGGACCGCCTCAAACGATTGCAGAGGTCCTTGACCCTTCTGGGGCGAATTCAGCAACCGAGTGGCTCATGGACTCTGGGAAGTGGCGGATTCCAGGCCAGAAGCATGAACTCGCCAGTGTGGGCCGGTGGATTCACCATGTGGAGGACAGCTTGGCTGGACCACAACAGCGCGGCGTATTCCTTAGGCTACGGTCGGTATCGCCATCTGACCGGTGATGACTCCTTTTGGGATTGCGAAATCAAGGCGAATCATTGGCTGGCGGGCAACGCCTTGCGGACTGGATACTGGGAAAACCAGATTCAACAGGGTGATCCGGGGTGCAACCGCCCGACCACCACCTTGTTTGCCCAGGATTATCTGCTTTACCTCTTGGAACATGCCCCGGCCGAAATCGCCAATCTTGCGCTGGCTGAGGATCTGGCTCGTTTCCTCGAAGATCAGTTCGTCATGTGGTCGAATTACAGATATCCGGTTCCTGCCATTCTGGGCAAAGGAAGCCCGGCGCCGGACAATGGCCACCTGCGGATGGCGATCATCTGGCTCCACCTGTATCGCCAGTCGGGAAAACCAGTCTATCTGGCCAAGGCCGAGGCGTTTTTCACCGCCTATATGCAGACCCGCGATCCGGTCGAAGGTCTGGGTTCCATCCGGTTCAACCGGTACCAGACCGAAGAAGACGATCCGTGGTATGCGCTGCGCTATCTGGAACTACGTCAGCAGATCCTGGCTGAGAAACCTGCGGAAACCAGTCTTGCTGACGCCACCTTGGTGGTGAACTTGAACGGCGCTGCCGATGGTCGTGAACGCATCATCCTGCACCTGGATTGCCAAGGCGGCAAAGTTGCACGAGCCATCGCCACCGTACCGACGTGGCAACCGGTGGATATTCCATTCACCCAGCCAGGTCGTCTTCATCATCACGAACAAACGCAATTTTTTCACCCCGTCGATGCCGGAAAACTTACCGTTGGGATCAATGGGGTTCAGGGTGAGATCACGGTGCTGTTGACACCACCTACGGCGGGCGCCGTGGCGGTGCCAACCACCTTCGTCCTCGATGTCAAACCGGACGCCCGCGCACTTTCCGGCACTTGGACCCTTGGCCAGTCCACCGGTCGGGTGGCTGGTGAAATCCGGAAGGCCGCAATATCCCAAGCAAAACGCCTTCATCTCGAAATCAGCAAAGCCGTGACTGGCGGTGAGGCCTGGCAGAATTGGGCTTTGGCCCGCTTCGAACTGACGGATGGGAAGGTCAGTGCTTCAAACCTGGGGAACAATAATTCTGGCTGGCGCGCCGTGGTAGATTCCTCAACCCTAGCGCTTTCCCGCGATACCGTCACCGCGACCATGCGGGTGACCGTTGCCTGGCGAGGCTTCATGGATGACGCCGCCACCCAGGCGGCCAAAGATGCCGAATGGAAGAATGGCAACCTCGACTGGTTGGCCCACTGGACCATTGGCCGACCCAGGGGATCACCTGGGTCCAGAGTCTCCATAGGCGGCCGTACCCCAGGCGATACTTTCAAAGATGACGTCTATGAACCGGGATTCCGTCCACTGCCATGGCCAGAGCACACCCGGATCGCAGGCAAAATGGTCGTAAACAGTGATGGCTTGATCACGATTCCAAATCCATGGCCAGATGGAACATCAGTAACCGATATGGAACGTCAGGGCGGCCAGTTGGAATACAGCACATCCTTCAGGCCGGTCGCCGCCGGGACCTATGAATACCGTTTCGACGCGAAACGCATCGGCGACGTGCTCGCTGGTACAGTTACCGTGAAAGGCCCGGATGGCAAAGAGAGCGTGTGTCAGTGTTTCGGAAGCCTTGAATGAAAATTCGTTGTAACTGCTCAGGACGGGAAGTTTGGAATTGGCCGTTTGTAGGCCCGGTGTTTCACCGGGCGCTGTTATTGATCTGTTTTCCAAGCGCCGAATACTTTCATCCTCTGGATTGTTCGTTTTCTCTGATTTCCTGGCGTCCAAGACAACAAAACCCATCGCCCGATGGGGACACCGGGCCTACAAAACCAAAATGACCATCCCGTAAGTAGTTTCTCCCAAGAACGTATCACCTACCCGAAGGACACCCCATGACCACAATCAGAATCGCGTATATCGGCGGCGGCTCACACCACTGGGCCCCGGTGATGATGCAGGACCTCGCCCTCACTTCCGGCCTCGACGGTGAGGTCGTGCTCTATGACATCGATGCCGCCCGGGCCCGGGCCAATGTCGTTTTGGGCGAAGGTATTTTCCAGCATCCCGAGGCGGTATCACGCTTTCGCGTTCGCGCCGAGGAACGCCTGGCGGACGCGCTGCGCGGCGCTGACCTGGGGTTCATCTCGATCCTGCCTGGGCCGATGGAATGTTTCGCCAACGATCTCGACATCCCCCTGCGCCATGGTCTGGTGCAGACGGTGGGCGACACCGTGCGGCCAGGCGGACTATCACGCTGCCCCCGCACCTTCGGCCCACACCCGCGCAGAATCAAAATGCCGATCAGTGACCGTTGGTGCGGGCAACGCGATTGACGGAGTCGTCTGGGCCGTGCTGAACCACAACAGCAACCTCGCCGTCATCCCCGAACCGACCTCCCTGGCCCTCCTTGGCTTCGGTGCTATCGGCCTCCTCGCCCGCCACTGCAAAGCCTGAGAACTGAAGATGGATAGTGTGCCATTCTCAATGGCCTATGGACTGTAGCCCCCAAACCCCGGCCACCCGCCGGGATTTTTCTTGGCGAGGATGTTTCGAAAGCCCCGCGAGCGGTTATAATGACTGCAAGCCCGCACACCCCAAGGACATAATATGAAGTACTTATTTCACGGATTGA
>JBAXMJ010000177.1:0-4083 GCA_037134355.1 bacterium
CCCAGGTGGACCGCGACCTCCGGGCGCGGTCAGACGCCGCCCGGAGGTCGGCGTCCACCAGTGGATGTTTGGATTATTATGAGACCGTTAGTAGTGGAAAGCCGGTTCCGGTGTATTCGGTGAAAGGAAGTCTGGGTCATACCATGGGTGCCACCGGTCTCATTGAAATGATGGTGGCGCTGAAATCCATGGAGCGGCAGGTAGTCCCGCCTTCGGCGAATCTTCACGAGGTCGATCCGGAGGCTGTGGGATGGGTTTCCAAACACGAGGTGAAGGTGGACGGCATGAACGCGGTGTTGTCCACCAATTCCGGCTTTGGCGGAGTGAACGCGGCCTTGGTGTTGAAATCATGAGTGCTGTTTCCATATTGGGTAAGGGCTGGATTAACGGAACCGGATGGGGTCGGGTGATTCAGGGTCAGCAGGGGACGTATGGCGAAGGGGTCGGGATTCAGCCGTGGAAAGATCCTGAACTTTTTCCCGTTCCGGTCAAGAATATGGGCCGGTTCGATGCGGTTGCCCGGATGACGCTGTGTGCTTGTGCGCTGGCCATGCGGGATGCAGGCTGGGCGCTGGGGGATGGCGTCAAGCGGGATGTGGGACTGATTGGAACGAATGAGGACGGGTGTCTGGCGGCAAACAAGGCCTATTTTCAGGATTATCTTTCCGGGGGCCGGGTGCTGGCGCGGGCCAACCTGTTTGTCACTACGCTGCCATCCAGTCCCCTGGCCGAGGCGGCAATTCATTTCGGATTTCAGGGGCCGATGTTGTATAGTGTTCAACCCGGCGGCGGACTGGACGACGTGTTGAGGACAGCGGTGATGATGATTGAGATGGGTGATGCCTCCGGAATGGTGGCGGTGAAGGCAGACGCCCGGGAAGCTGTAGCGGTTGTATTGGGCAGGATTTGTTCTTAATCGTAATCATAATCATAATCGTAATCGACTCTGGTTTGCTTGGTGTTGGGGTGGCGAAAGAGGATTAAGATTACGATTACGATTACGATTACGATTAGGATTAAGATTAAGATTAAGATTTTTGGAAAGGCCGTGATGTTGTATGAATATGAAATTGATCTATCCCCGGTGGCCGAAGCTGAAGAATCAGCCGGAGTTCCATTTGCCGCCCCATGGGCCGGTGGTGTTTGCGGCCACGGTGCCCGCCGATGTCGACCTCACCTTTTGTGACGAACATGTGCAATCCCTGGATCTGAACGATTCGCCCGACCTGGTGGCGATGTCGGTGATGTTGACCTGTCAGATGCCGCGGGCGTGGGAAATTGCCGATCATTACAGGGCCCGGAAAATCCCGGTGATTTTCGGGGGAATTGCCACGATGCTCCATTCCGAGGAGGTCATGAAGCACGCCGATGCTGTTTTTCTGGGCGAGGCCGAGGGCCGGTTCGAAATTGTGCTGGAGGATCTAAAGCAGGGGCGGCTGAAGAAGGTCTATAATTTCCTGGGGGATTATCCCGATACGGCTCTGATTGGGCCGGCCCGGCGCAGTATCCTTCAGCGCGACCGCTATAATTTCCGGGGCGTTCAGATGGTGGATCTGATCCATGCCTCGCGCGGCTGCCGGTTCAACTGTTTCCCCTGCTGCACGCCGTTCCTGGGCGGGCGCAAGTTCCGGCCCCGGCCGGTGGAGAAGGTGATCGAGGAAATGGCCGGGATCGACAATAACCGGCTGTTTGTCGTGGACAATTCGCTGGCCCAGAATGACGCGTGGGAAAAGGAACTATTCCGCGCCATGATTCCGCTTAAGAAGAAATGGGTCTCGCACCCGATCAAGGATGACGACGAGATTCTCGACCTCGCGGCCGAGGCCGGCTGCTGGTACGTCTACCAGGCGGTGGTGGATACCTCGGACTGCATCCGGGAGCGCGTGAAACGGCTCAAGGACCGCGGCATCGGCGTGGAGGGAACGATCATCCTCGGGATGGATGACCACGATGAGGACACCATTAAGCGGCTGGTGGATTTCCTTCTGGAAATTGACCTCGATCTGGCTGAGTTCACGGTGCTGACCCCGTTCCCGCATTCCTCCATCCGGGAGCAGTTGGAGGGGCAGGGGCGCATTCTGCACAACCGGTGGTCGGAGTACACCGGCGGGGATGTGGTGTACAAGCCCGCCCGTATGAGTCCGGATAAATTGCAGGAAATGTATGAGTACGCGTGGAACACTTTCTACAAGGACGAGACCAAGGAAGTGAAGATGGGCCGGTTATACATGAAGGTGATCCAGCGCGAGCAGGCCGATGGCACCTACCGCCCCATGCGCCTCGCCCGCACCCGCAAATGGACCCCCGCCTCCCCCTCACAAGAACCCCTATGAAGACTTCACCACTAATCTGCACTGATTCACACTAATCCGAAAGGGCGGAGAAGAGAAAACAATGTTGCGGTATTTTTATTTTGGAGTACCAAAACCAAAAATCCCGCAACGGTTCTTCGAGGAAATTGAGGAAAATATGGCAGAAATTCCAGATCGGTCTTCTTTCTTTATTTTTTCAAATATTTCACGGAGAGGTGTTGTGCGATTTTTCAAAATGGAGTACCCACCATTTTGAAAAATCGCACAACATTTTCTTCTCTTCTCCTTCTCCGGATTAGTGGAAATTAGTGGTGAAGTCCCTCTTTTCGGCAGGCAGGTTTAGACCTATGAAAATTCTTTTAATTTCTTCGAATATTGCTGAGACGCCGTATGCGGTGTACCCGCTGGGAATGAGCATGGTGGCGGCGGCCCTTCGCCAGGATGGCCATTTGGTCACGCTGTTTGATTTCCTTCAGAAAGGCCAGTCGTTCGAGGCGGTGCGGGAAGGTGTGCGCCGCGTGAAGCCGGATCTGGTCGGGATTTCCATCCGGAACGTGGATAACGTCAATTTGCTGAACGAACAGCGCTACATCGAGACGGTGAAGGAGATTGTCCGGGTGCTTCGCGAGGAGACGCCGGTCAAGATCGTGCTGGGCGGATCAGGCTTTTCCGTGATGCCCGCGCCGGTGCTGGAGGCGGTGGGCGCCGATTATGGCGTTGCGGGCGAGGGCGAGAAATGCTTTCGGGAATTTGTGGCAGAAGCCGCGCAGGGGCGGTACCCGCAGGAGCGGATTCTGTATGCCAAACCAAGGCTGGTGGGCGGCGAGATTCCGCCTGCGGACTACGATGCCGAGATGCTCAACTTCTATCTCCAGAGCGGGCACATGGCTTCGGTGCAGACCAAGCGCGGCTGTGAACACGGATGCGTCTATTGCACCTATCCAAATTTGGAAGGCCGCGTGATCCGGGAACGCGAACCTGTCGCCGTGGTGTCGGATATGGAACGGCTGGTGAAGGAGTACGGGGCGAAATATATCTTTTTTACCGACTCGGTCTTCAATGACAACCGCGGCCGCTACCGGGCGGTTGTGGAGGAGATGGAGCGGCGTAAGGTGAACGTTCCCTGGACGGCATTCTTCAAGCCCTGTGCCGAGTTGGATGCGGATATCATTGCCCGGATGCGGGACACGGGGTTGAAGGCGGCGGAAATCGGATCGGATGCCCCCTCGGACGCGACCCTGCGGGGGATTGGAAAGGATTTTACCTTTCGCGAGGTGGATCAGTGCAATTCACTATTTCTGGAGCAGGGAGTCGCCACGGCGCATTACTTCATGTTCGGATGTCCGGGCGAAACCCAGGAAACCGTACTGGAAGGCATTGCGAACCTGAAGGGGCTTCAGCGGACCTCCATTTTTGTGTTCATGGGCATTCGGATCCTGCCGGATACGGGGCTCGCGAAAATCGCCCTTCGGGACGGGCTTATTCAGCCGGGTCAGTCCCTGCTGGAGCCGGCCTATTATATTTCGCCCCGGGTAGACCGGGTCTGGCTGGAAGCCACGCTCAAGGAGGCGTTTGCCAAAACCCGGCATATCGTCTTCCCGCCCGATGCGATCGAGGCGAAACTACATTTCCTCTTCAAGCTCGGCTATACCGGCTCCCTGTGGGATCTGCTGGTGAAGCCGAAAGTTGAGAAAAAACAGGCGAATCGTGAGCCGTGAGGAAGACTTCACCACTAATCTGCACTGATTCGCACTGATGAGGAGAAGAATTT
>JBAXMJ010000178.1:0-4079 GCA_037134355.1 bacterium
GACTTGCGGGGCGGGGATGAAGTCGGACGTCAACTCCATACCGGCTACGATGAGTTGGATTTTGATGGACGCGTGGACGTTAATCTTAATCCGGATAACCGGGTGACATTCTTGCATCAATCGGTCAGCCAGGATGATGTTTGGCGCACCCATAAGACGATTTATGGTCTGACGTGGGAAGGGCTGAAGGCCGGAGACGAGAAAAGCCGGTTTATGGATCAGCATCGGACGCTGGACACGCTTACGTACGAGGGGAAAAATCTGAATACGTTTGCTGATCGTATGAAAGTAATTCTCTCGCGACAGGATCAGCAGGAGGATGAGTCCCGAATCAAAAAGGATGACACCGGTGAGGTTCAGGGGTTTGATGTGACCACTTGGGGATCCTCGCTTCAACTGGAGTCCGACACGGCGCTGGGCAGCTGGGTGTATGGAGCCGAATACTATCATGACAGTGTGGATTCCTATCTGAACAAGTACAAGGCCAACGGAGCCTTGAGCAAGGCTGGGATCCAGGGGCCGGTGGCCGACGATGCCACTTATGATTCAATCGGGCTTTATGTTCAAGATACCCTTAGTTTTTTCGACGGGCAGTTGGACGTCACTCCCGGAGCCCGTTACACGGCCGCACAGACGGAGGCTCGCCGGGTGTTGAATCCCCAAAACAACAAGGTCATGTCGGTTGAGGGGGATTGGGACACGGTTGCCGGCTCATTAAGGCTGCTGCATCCCCTGACTCAAGACAGACGCCATGCGGTTTTCGCCGGGGTCTCCCAGGGCTTTCGCGCGCCGAATTTGTCCGATCTGACTCGGTTGGACACGGCCCGCAGCAATGAAATAGAAACCCCGGTGTCTAGTTTGGAGCCTGAGCATTTCCTGTCCTATGAGGCGGGTGTGAAATCCCGGTTCGATCATTTTTCATCGGCGTTGACCTATTACTATACCGATATTGAAAGCATGATTGTCCGGGCGCCGACCGGGCGAACGATTGACGGGCTGAACGAAGTGACCAAGAAAAACTCAGGGAATGGCTATATTCAGGGGGTTGAATGGTTTAATACGGTGACCGTATCCGAGAACTGGTCCGGCTGGTTGAGTGCCAGCTGGATGGACGGTGAAGTGGATTCCTACCCGACCTCGTCACCCAACAAGCAGCGTGACACCATCACCCGCCTGATGCCGCCCACCGCCCAGGTGGGGGTGCGCGCCCAGACGGGGAATGCCAAGTATTGGGCTGAGGGGGTGTGTGATGCGGCGGAGAAGGCTGACAAGTTGTCTGCGGATGACAAGCGTGATACCCAGCGGATCCCGCCGGGTGGAACCCCGGGGTATGCCGTGTTCGGGATTCGGGTCGGCTCTCAGGTGACCTCCTCACTGGCCCTGTCGCTCGCGGTGGAAAACCTGCTGAATGAAGACTATCGCATTCATGGCTCGGGTTGCAATGAGCCGGGGCGTAATTTTATTCTGACGGGCCGTTATACGTTTTGATCCGTGGGCCGGTCCAGAAGCCTATTATTAATGGTCTCGAAGGGACGGGATGATCACGCCCAATTCACGACGTTGAGGCCGGGGATTTTCTGATAGTGCTTCACGTTGTTGCTGACAACGGCATAGTTCAGCGTCAACGCCGTGCACCCGATCAACAGGTCGAAATCATCAATCGTCGTCCCCGTCTTGGAGAGTGAGGCTTTGATCTCGCCAAAGCTGTCCATTACGGAGCGGGTTACATCAATGACCGGGTAGAGTTCGGCAAGGCGATGCACTTTGGCCAGATTCTCCACAACACGTTCCGATTTACGGCAACCATGGACCAGTTCCCCATAGGTGATGACGGATAGCGCTTTGGGGCTGTTTGAGCAGGCCTTGAAGTTTCTGACAACCGTGGCGTTACCTTTGAGGAAGTAGATCAGGGTATCGGTATCAAGCAGATACATCAGAATTCTCCATGAAAGCGCCTGGTTGTGCGATCCTTGCGAATGGCGCCGGCGATCTCCTTCTCCGACCGGGAGTCCTCCCACGATCCGGCCAGACCCAAAGCCTCCTCATCGGCGGCGGCTTTCCGGGTAACGGGAGTTGCCAGATATCTCTTGATAATCTCGATGACTTCCTGGCTGATGGAGCGGTTTTCGAGCGCCGCCCGTCTGCCAAGCGCCGTGTAAAGATCCTTGTCCATGCTGCGAACCTGTAATATTGCCATCGCGCGTCTCCTTCTGAACTTCATGAACATAGAATCATATATCATGCATCTTGGCAAGACGGTTCTCCATGCCGTATAATGCACTCGGCTTTGAAATGGCGCGCGACTATGACTCACGTACGAGTCTCATGTTATGTAAAACTTTTGTGAATGAGGACTATCGCATTCATGGCTCGGGATGCAATGAGCCGGGTCGCAATGTTATCCTGACGGGCCATTATACGTTTTGAGCGAAACAGAGCCTTGCCAGACTCTTGGGAGTACTCTATAATGAGCGTATGAAAACTCTAACCATTACAGAAGGCCGGGGGCGGCTTGGCTACTGGCTCAAGAAAGCCACGCAGGGTGATGACATCGGATTCGTGTTTGAGGGGAAGATTGTCGCCTTACGCCCGGTGGAAGTTTATTCCAGTGACTACGCGCTTCAGGAGTACGGATTAAGCCAATCCGACATGATGGTGGTGGAAAAGAAGATTGGCGCGACCCTTGAGAAGGCGCGTTCCCGCGGTGAAATTACAAAATTTACCGGGGACAAGAATGATTTCTGTTGAACTCACCAAGCGATTCAAAAAACTGGTGAGGGAGTCGGGGCGGGAGGAGGAAGTTTCCGCTACCCTCAAATGCGTGCTGGAGGGATTTGGTGATCCGCATGTGCACGCAGGTCTTTCCATCCGGAAGCTGGGAAAAGGGCTTTACGAATGCCGGACGGGCTTGGCATTGAGGTTGATATTTCTGGCTCAAAAGGGAGTATTAACTTTTGATTTTGCCGGAACCCACGACGAGGTGCGAGCCTATCTTCGCGATCACCGTTGACACGGGTGCTGAAGGCTATTTTTTGAGACCGGCGAGCAACTCATCGGGGCTCAAAACCTTTAGGGAGGCGTGCCGGAAATCCTTCTGATTACGTGTCACAATAAGATCAGCGCCCGCCAGGCGGCCAGCCTGATCCAGAACGGAATCTTCAAAATCTGCCACTTGACTTTTAAGCGCCTCTTCAAGGACGGCGCGGTTGACGGGAGCGATTTCAAAAAGCTCCAGGAGTTTCCTGAGAGTTTGGCGGGCGACTGGGCGGGCTAAACTCTGGGTGAGGAGATAATCAATGGTTGTTATGGTTGTGGCACAAAGGATCCCTTGAAGTTTGGATTGTTCAATGAGACCAAACACTCCGGACGAGGCAAAGGCGAAGGGCTGACGGTTAAGCAGCACATCGAGCACGACGTTCGTGTCGACCAGGACTTTCATAGGTATTTATCCCTGAGGTGCTTGTGGTAGGAGGTTTCGGAGGCATGGCCTTGCTTCAGGACGCCGAGTAACGAAGTGGTAATGGGGGGGAGTGCGGCTTGCTGCCGGGTTCCTGCGGAGAGAGAATTGAAAAAATCACCCACGATTCTGGAGACTGATTTTCCCTGGTGCCTGGCTTCTTTCTTGGCGACGAGAATCAAAGTTTCTTCCATTCGCAGTGTCAGTTTTGCATTCATGACGTACAAAATATATTTACTTATACGTCATGTCAATCGGCAATACGTTTATTGCGCCAGCAGACCACTTCGTAGTTTCTCCACGATTCGATCTCGAAGGGTTTTTGGCTCTAGTACCTTTACATCCGGCATCCAAGACAGGATCCAGCGCACAAGTTCCTTGCGCCCGGTTGTCTCCAGTCGCATCTCGATGCGGCCATCCGGGTGCGCTAGGAATTCCTGACTAGGGTGCCATTGTCGCTCGGTGATGTAGACAGCCAACTTCGGCTCAAAGAGAAGTCTAACTTTGATTGACTCCTCTCCGCCCATGATACCGAATGCTTGCCTGGCGTAGGTCTCGGGGCTGAACTCGGCGGGGCGGGCGAAAGTTTGGCCTGTGGCATCGATGCGTCTGAACCGGGAGA
>JBAXMJ010000179.1:0-4044 GCA_037134355.1 bacterium
ACGGCTCTCCGAGCCGTCCGCGGAGGCCTCGGAGAGGCCTCCCTACCCAGATCATTTAAAGACAATAGTGGACCCGGCTAATATGGCTTCGCTTAATCACTTTACGCCCCCGCAGGCTGACGCTAAGCTTTCCGGCATTCATGAACCGAATACGCTCCGTCATGTTGATTCTCGCCGTAACGGGATGCTTCAGTCAGACAGCATTCCCCGAATCCCCCGTTACGGCTCGTTTTTCACTGGATCGGGAAAGGCTCACCGCTGGAGAAGCCTTTCTTCTGACTTTGGAATTTCGAATATCAGGAGATGCTCTCGACAAGGAGATATCCATCGCCGCACTTCCTCCCCCGGGGGAACTTCAAATACGGTCATTTGAGGAACTACCCAATGAAACTGTTGTCCAGGGGGCTAAATCGACCGAAGTCCGTCGATTCCGGACATGGGCCCGCGTCAAAACACCGGGCTCAATCACCCTGGCTCCCCGGCTGGATGGAACCCTCATTCAAACCAGCCGAACTCTATTCATCACGCAGCAAGTGCGCCGTTCCATTCATATTCCAGTTGAACCCTTCCCCATCACCGCGCTTCCCCTACCGGAAACGGGTCGACCGCCCCGGTTTTCAGGACTGGTCGGGAATTACACGTTCAGCGTGAAGGCCGTTCCCCTGGATATCGCCTTAGGAGACCTGATCACCCTGACCTTTACGGTGGAAGGCGACTGGCTTCCCGAGACCTACAGCGTGCCCCAGGCGAATTCCATTCCAGGCCTCAAGGTGTATGAGTCGAAACCTGTTCCCGAAGAAAGCAGCCCCACCCGGCAGGTTTTCCGCCAGACTGTGATCCCTCAGGAAAATTTCCTGAAGGCGCTTCCCGCTTTCGCACTGACCTGTTTTGACAGTCGTGAATCCCGTTACAAAACCTTGGTTTCCGGCCCCTTCCCTATCACGCTCCATGCTGAACGGGTTCCCAACCACCCAGTCTATGTCCCCACACAGGCGGTCACGGGATGTACGACGCAGAATTCAATCTATCCGGCCGCAGGGCCTTCATCCCCTCCGGAGTCCAGGTGGACCAGAATGGGAACCCGTTTACAGGGTCACCAGAGCATGATTATTCAGGGAAATACGGAAACGACAGCACGCTTCGGCCCCTCAGATTCGGCCCGTGAACTTTTCACCATTCAGCCAGGCACCCCCGTTACTCTGGATTCATCCAGCGAAGACTGGATACGCATCTCCTGTAGTCAGGGCACCGGATGGATCCCGAAAAAGAGCGCGAAATAGAAGCTCGCGACGCACGCGAAGGGTTTTCTTTGCGAACTTCGCGAGCTTCCTTCTGTTCAAACTCTTCTCCAGATTCGCGGAAATTAGTGAAAATCAGTGAAGTCCCTCTTTTTCCCGATACGTATGGCATGTCCGCGCAGGAAGGCGGCACCGGTCATGGGTTTTCGGCCCTCCGGTTGAACTTCCAGAAGCCGGATCGCCTGCGAGCCTGTCTGGATCAACAAACCCTCGCCCTTCTCCTCTAGGATCATTCCGGGCCTTCCCTGAACAGCGCCGGAGGCTTCTACCCGTGTAGCCAGAACTTTCAGAATTTTCCCCGGTGCCCCGGGTAGATCACAGAAGGATCCGGGCCTGGGATAGAACGCACGGACATGATTGTGAATGGTCGCTGCAGGGAGAGCCCAATCAACCCTGCCATCCGCCTTCTTGAGCTTGGGAGCCACTGTCGAAAGGGAATGATCCTGCGGGATACGGGGGGCTTTGCCAGCCCGGATCAACTCCACTGTCTCGCCCAGAAGGGCCGCACCCACCTTGGCCAGTTTATCGTGAAAACTGCCCCCGGTATCCCCGGGCTCAATGACCACCTCGCGCTTCAGGATCATATCGCCGGTGTCCATCCCCTCATTCATGAACATCGTTGTGACACCCGAGACGGCATCGCCGTTGGCCACCGCCCACTGGATTGGGGCGGCCCCGCGATATTTCGGGAGTAGCGACCCATGCACGTTGATACAGCCGAACGGAGGAATGGCCAGCAGTGCCGGCTTCAGTAATTGCCCATACGCCACCACAACGACCAGATCCGGCCGTAGCGCCTGAATCGCAGCCAGGCTTTCCGGCGTGTTGACTTTCTCCGGATTCAGCACCGGAATCGCACGGCTCCCGAGGTAGGCCTTCACGGGACAGGGTGAAACCTCCAGATTCCGGCCCTTTGGTCGATCCGGCTGCGTCACCACCGCCACCACCTCATCCCGGGATGAAGCCAGTAGTTGTTCAAGACAGGGACATGCAAACCCCGCCGACCCCATGAAAAGTATCCGCATTTATGATTTTTCCTGGTTCATCGATTCGCGTTTTACCTTCAGCCTTCAGGCTAAACCGCTTCAGCCTCAGCACCTCAAGGGATAAAAGGATCGAATGATTTCATCAGTTTGCGCCCCATCCGGAGGGAGGCGGACTTGATTCTTCTCAGCAAATTGTGCCCTCTTGAATCAATCGCCACAATGGCTGGAAAGTCTTTCAATTCCAAAACCCACATGGCCTCAGCCAAACCGAATTCCTCGCCGAAATACAATCCCTTCACCGACACTACTTTTTCAGCCAGAACCTGGGCGGCCCCTCCCACGGCATGCAGATAGACACAGCCCCCGGCTTTGCAGGCCCCTTCTGTAACTTTCCCCATCGAGCCCTTGCCAATGATCACACGAACTCCATGATCCTTGACAATCCGGGGCAGATAAGGCTCCTCACGGATGGAGGTCGTCGGGCCCGCGGCACGTACCACCCAGTCGGAATCCTTCCGGATCACCACCGGACCACAGTGGTAGAGAGCGGCATTTTTCAAATCCACGGGACTCTTTCCGCCGTCAAAGAAATACTTATGGATCCGGTCGCGGGCCGTGTAGACCAGGCCGCTCACCAGCACAAACTGACCGGCACGCAACGAGCCAACCTGCTCCGGGGTGAAGGGGTACTCCAACCGGCGGGGTTTCAATAGAGCCATTTTTTGAACCCTCCCCTTATCGTCAGCACCGCGCCCCGGCGCCTGAACGCCCAGCACATGTAGGAGACCGTGACAAAAAATGAGGCGGGCACCCGGCTCATGGAACCGATTTTCAAACCCAACAAAGCCGTGCTCCCGCCCAGTCCCATCGGGCCGATTTCAAGCACTTTCGATTCCTTCAAAAGGCGATCTTCCAGCCGGGCCAAGATTTTCACCGAAGACTTGTCGTCCAATTTCCTCAGAAACTGGCTTTTGGAGCACTCGTATCCGGTCGCGCGGTCGCCCCCGATGCACACACCGAGAATGCCCGGCGCGCACCCGTTACCCTGGGCGGAGACCACGGCATCCAACACACACCGGCGAACCCCTTCCAAATCCCGACCGCCCCCGAGGGATTCATCAGGAAGGCTGTACTGCTTTCCGACATTTTCACAGCCGCCCCCTTTCATCAGGAGCCGCACATCCACCGTTCCACGGGCACACTGTTCGAAATAGAACGTCGGAGCCCCATAGGCCACATTCGTCGCACAGGCCGACCCCGAGACGGAATCAATCGTGTTCTGCCGCAAATAACCCAGTCGCGTGGCACGCGCCACGGCCAGGCGTGTCGCCGAAGCCAGGGCATTCGTGTCAAAGCCAACCGGAACCTGGAAATAAAAAATAAGACTGCCCGTGTCCTGGCAAAGCGGAGCATCATTATCACGGGCCTTCTGAACATTCTCCAGAAGGGTCTCCAGAACCCATCGGGCCCGGCTGGCCTTCTTCTCGGTCTTGCAAGCCCGGCGCAATCCCTGCTCAATGTCGCAGGGAAGATCCACCGAGGTGCGGCGGATCAGCTCAAACAGACTGCTTTCCCATAGGACGTGATTTTTCATAATGCCGGAAAAAGTCAAACACCTATCACAATCATGGCATCAATTCAACTGCCACATGACCGGCCAACCCTCGGCCCCTTGTCGTCAGACACCATCGCCCCCCCCCCGACACCACCAACCCCTCTCCCTCCAACCGCGCCAGCGGCTTCTTCCAAACCGCTTCCTG
>JBAXMJ010000180.1:0-4030 GCA_037134355.1 bacterium
GTCGGTCTCAACGGGCAAGTGTCCGTACCACCAGAAAAGCGATTTCTTATCCATCATTCACGACCGTACTCTCGTCCGGATTATAAATCACCTGCTGGCTGGCGCTGACACAAATCATGGAATTCTACTTCCAGCCACAGGATCCTTGAGCAACAGATGCGACAATTTAGCATAGCTCTGCGTCTCATCCATTGCCCACCCATGCAACAGGCCTTCCTCCAAAGTTCCCGCCCAGGCCACCGTTCGCATCTGCCACACAGCCCAATCATTACTCGAAACCCAACTTACACTCATGCGTTGCAATCCCTTCCCTCTACCTTTTTACAAATACCGGCTGAACCCAAACGGTTTTCGGTTCCGTGACCGACCCGCCACTCTCAAGCACATTACAGCTCTCCAAGGAACCAGGCCGGCTGCCCCACTCCTCCAGAAACCCATGACCACTGCCGGGAAAATGCCGTTCTGCCTGCTGCACAAACCACATCATCTGGCCATTTCCCGCCAACAACACCTTCCGATGCCCCACCGCCCGGAAATAGGCCGCGATCTAAAAAACAGAACATCCCTACAACAGGATGTTGGGTTCAACGACAACACTGTCCAATATTCCCACTTGGACGATCTTGACCGTGAGCAAGCCATTGAGCCAAGTCCAAGTCAGGCCTTCCATTGTCGGGGCCAGATAAACGGCTCGCGGGCAGGCAGCCTGCCGGATGCGAAGAGTAATGGGGCCGACGGAAGGAACTTCTTCAATCATCACCTGTCCCGGCGCTGTAGGGTGAGCCGTGCCGGTATTAAGCAGATGGGCAATCAGGCGGCCGGACTGGCGGCGGAGAATAAGTTGCACGCGGGGAGGCGCCTCCAGTGTCACGATAAATTCCGGAGCGAGCGCCATCAACCACTCTCCTACAAGCTGTCGGGAACGGGGATAGTGGGTGCCGGCGAAATGAGTGAAGAATTGGCTATGCACCGCCAACACCTGCCCGGCGCCCACCTCATTCAGCGTCACAGTCACTTCATCCGTCGCGTTGAAACCCGGTTCCTGCCCATTCATGACCGTCCAGAGCGATTTCGCGGTGGTTGGCACCACGGCTTGTCGCGGGCCTTTGCACGTCGTGGCCTCGCGGCCCACTTGCAAGTAAAAATGCCCGTCCTTGGGGTCACCCGCCGGCTCAATCCCAGCCAACGCCCCAAACTCTTTGGCGACATGCGTCCCGGAAAGTAAGAGCTTCCCACCCTGCGTTACGTAGGCAGTCAGAGCGGCGATCAATACCGCGGTAGGATGGGTCTGCTCCGCGATCACCACCAGCGGATACTCGGCTAAGCGGGCGATCAAATCCTCCTCACCCAACACATCCACCGCACAGCCATTCTCCAGCAAAGCATGTAGCGCTCCGACAAGTGGGGTGTGTCCTGCGCCCCATTTGGCCATCAGGAGATCGCCATTCGCAGGATAAAAGTGAGACGCCGAATGAAGCAGAGCGACCTGAGGAACCGACTCGGACCCCTGACACCAAGGCTGCCGGGTACGAACAAAGCGCGCCACCTCGGCCATAATATCCTGATGCCAGCTGGTGAGATGGCCATTGCGCTGGGGGGTATTGTAGATCTGAAAGGCACCGCCGAGGGAAATCACACTGGCGGCTTCCTGACAAAGCTGGGCCAACGCCTTAAATGTCCAGCCCCCCATGCCTCCTTCAGCGGTCGTGAATCCCCAACACATCAGGTCCCAGGAAAGCTGACGCCGCCCATCCATGTAGCGCGCCTCAAGAATGGCATCGTTGAGACTCCACACCCAGGAGAAGTCCCCGCTCTGATAGTCGATGGCGGCCTGAATCGGACCGGGATGGCCAGCCGTATACATCCAGTTACTGCAGATCGTGCAGGAAGGCTTCCGGGCATGAACCGCAGCAGCATAATTTTGCACATGCGCGACAAAAAGCCGGCGATGGAAATCCGCCCACACCTGCCAATTGGGCTCCTGCGGCGCCTTGGGAATCTCCGTGATGCCAGTCTCCTGCGTGAACGCTTTTGTGCAGCGCTCACAGAAACACGGTTTCGTTGCCCAATTCTCCCCATCCACCCAGAACCCGTCAACATCATAGGTGTCAATGAGCTCAAGCATCTGCGGGATCATCAACTCAGCGGTATACGGGCTCAAATTACAGGTGCCACCCGTAACAAACCCTTCCTTGCCGGTAGGCTGACCAGTAGGGCCGATGCACGCCCAATCCGGGTGTAACTCGATCGCCCGGTTATCCCACACACCCGAATAGTGCATAATGAGCGGAATCCCAAGTTCGCGGGTAACGTCACGGTGGATACGCAGGGCATCATGGATGATTCCCGGCGAAGCGGACCCCACCGTGGTGGGCCAACTCGTGTAACCTGCATGCCCCTTACAGTCACACTGCACCCAATCGGGATTCACCTTTTTCAATTCCGTACGCAGGTGTTCATGAGTGAGCGCCGCACCCAATTCGGTGTCCTTAACGCCGGCATGCAAATCATAGTGCAGACCGAAAAACGCGCGTTCGTGCCAGTTACGGGTAGCATCAATAGCCAGCCAGGAGGTCGGATTGAATCGCATAAGTAAGTGTATTCCTTTTAAAAGCATCTAATTGTTGTGGCAGTATTCATGGGCCCAGAATCTACATATTTGAGCCGGTGTTAGCAACAATTCTTCAGACACTACTGTCCGGTTATAAGTTGAATAATTCCAACTGGTTGTGATTTAGTAAAGTCTCGTTTCTATTAGCGCAAAATTCGGTTGGATTTCAGGTTATGCGACCGCCTTTTCGACCATATTGACGAATCTTTCGGAGAAGTCGGTCAAAGCGATGATAGGCTTGAGCTTCGAGGGGATTCTCTCGGGATCGATCTGGCGTCCCGGAAGGCCTGACGCAGGGTGGCGATCTCGATTTCAGCGAAAACTTCTTCAATGGAGCTTTTCCCGTTGAGGAGGATTTTCATATAATGGGGGTTCTGCAAGTTTTGGACCAACGGGGTTTCGGCGAGGATCGTGCGGAGCATACGGCCTGACGAGGCGTTTCCGGTGCGGCGCCGGTTACCGCGTTTGAGATTGCGGAAGAACTGCTCAAGGATATTGTTGGTGCGTTGAGGCTGGATCAGGAAAGTCCCGGAGAGCGTTTGGACGGTAATCGGATCCGCAAAGAGTTTTCCCCAGTACTTGTCGATTTGATCGATCATTTTTTTGGCGGCGTGATCCTGCGGATAGTCCTTGCGGCGGATCAACCAAGCGCGGAACGCCGTGACGCACGTTTCGATGGAGCGAATGTTGTTTTGGCTACCTTCGTCGTTGAGCCCATGCGGGCCGGACGGTGCCGCAATGCGCATGGCCTTGCGGAGTTTCTCGAAGACGATGATTTTCGCTTCGAGCGCCTCGACGGCTTTCCAGAGGGTTTTGTCCCTCATGATCGGCTGCAAGATAAAATGGAGTTTGAAGTAGGGGCGATTATCCCGCCACTGACCCCGCAGATGGATATCCTTGATTCGCTCGATATCCGTATTTAAACGCTGGAGCCGCTGGGCGAAGGCCAGGTGCGGATGATCGAACGGGAAGCCGTATCCGTCGCCCCCGGTTTTTGCACTCAGCGCCCATTGGATCAGTGTGTAGGCGCCGACCACCGGGGCCAAGGCGACCGCCTCGGCGGGGAACGCGGCGTGTTCCAGGCCGCATTACAGTGCGTGGCTCATCGCGGGGTTGGCATCCATTTCGCGCTTGAACTGTTTGGCACGGTAGCGCAGCGTCGCGCTGACGCCATGTCGGCTGAGCCGTGTACGGATCGTGTCGTAATCAGCCCCCAGGTAGTCCTTGCCAATGTCGCGCAGGAAATGGAAATGGCAGATGAAGTCGGGCACACCGGGAAAGACGGTGGCCACGGCCGCCAGAATGCCTTTGCCCATGTCGTGAACCAAGGCCGCTGGGATGCCGAAGGCGTGTTTGAGCCGCTCCAGGAACGGCACGATGTGCGCCTCGTCTTCGGCGGGCAACTTGACGTTGCCCAGC
>JBAXMJ010000181.1:0-3987 GCA_037134355.1 bacterium
CACTGGATCGTTACGCTCACGCGACGACTATGTTTCCGATCATCGACGGACGGGCCAGAACCAACTGTCCGTCCACGCCCGCTTCCTCTGCGATAGCCACACCGAAATAGGTGCCCGCTTCGGCAGGCAAAGCCTGAACCTTGCCGTTATTCGCGCCCGCTTCCACCATGGCAACCAGCACTTGGCCTGGGTTGCAGGTGCCGGACAGGACCAGCCGGACATTCCGTCCGGGGTCAAGAGGACGGACAGAAACGAGTTGCGGTGGTGCCACACCTTCAATGATCACGTACAACGGCCGTTCCCCAGCGAATTTCACAAGATCAACAGCTGGCCCCCATACATCCAACATTTTGACGAGGTATCCATTCTTCCCCGTCAGATCCCCGCCAGCCTTCATTCGAATATCACCAATCCTCGTATTACTCTGACTCATTGATTTGTCCTTTCTTTGAAACTATTCTGCCTACTGCGAACTACTTCCTGCCCACTGGGGCGGCCTACTGGCCGACTATTTCCCGTTCCGCCCGCCTGAAAGCGACGATGAAAGGAATCTTCTCGGCACCTGCGATTTCTTGAGCCCGGTTCCGAATCTTCATGGCCTTGCTGTCGCCATCCGACCCGGTCTGGCCGCTCTGGCTAGAGGGTACAGGGCGGGCATTCGCCCGGTTGTGCAGTGGCTTCCGGCCTTGCCCTGAGCCTGCCGAAGGGGTGGTGCTCTCTTTGTTCCCACCTGTAGTAGTGTCAACGGCGGACGTCGCGGTGCCGGCCATTTCCCGTAGGTCACCGAGTACCGTCAACGCTCCGGCGCGGTTCTGAATCAACTGCTGGGCCCAGAAGGGCTTTGACCCCTCGTTGATTAAACCCTCAAAGTCGGCCAGGTGCCGGTTCACCAACTCATCCTCGAGCGTTTTCATGTTCGCCACCAATCCGTCATGCTTTGTCTGGAGCACCGACAATGAGTTCTGCAACTCTGTCACCACGGTCGCCGAAATTAACCCACCCATCTTCTCCAGGATGACCGCTTCCGTCGCGTCCGCTGCCAAACCCAGATGATTCACCAACTTTTCAATCACTGCTTTCATATTTTTGTTCTCCTGGTCTGTTACCCCTCCATATAATGTCTGAAAATCAACCACCCCCCTCTGTCCACTGTTGGAAAGGGGCACCAAACCTTTGAGATTTGGGTCGTTTGTCACAGCCGCGTTCAGGATTCGAACAGGACGCACCCTCCCATCGCCAAGATCAACGCAATCCGACCGTGCCCACACCGGCGACAAGAAGCGATACCTCCCACCTTTCACGGCCTCTTCTCCCAAATCTGACCATCGAATCTGCGCCCAAAGGCCGTTTTCTCGGTTTTCAAGGCCTATAATCCAGCCAGCGGCCTCAGAACGCTTCTCTCCATCGAGGGAGAAATGATCAAAATCAACCAACAGTCCAGGAAAGTTGGTGGTTTGTGCGTCCGCGGCGAATCGCGAGGCCATGGCAATACAGGACTCCTGGTCAATGACCTGAATTACACCAGCTGCAGCGTGCGGGAATTCCCCGAAAGGCGCGATGTGATACCACCCGTCATCGGGCAGTCGAAAATCTCGGTTCAAAATTAAATTATTCATGGGCCTCCAATAGATGGGAAGAAATCAACCACCCGAGGCATCATGACTGACATTCGGGATCTCTGATTGTCTTTGCAATTGAGATATTGGCTGCACTTATGCAACAGTGCTCTCGTGTATGGAGGATAAATGACATTACCAATCTCTATTGACTCACTTTTGAATGGCAAAGCCGTGGAATGGGAGCGGCTTGAGTTCAAGGCCGGCTGGAATCCGCTGGCCGTCCTGCACTCGATGTGTGCGTTTGCCAATGACTTCCATAATCTCGGCGGCGGATACATTGTGGTGGGTGTGGCCGAAAAGGCCGGCCGCCCGATCCTTCCGCCGGTTGGTGTCGAGGCGGATCAGTTGAATGCGATTCAAAAGGAGATCCTTCATCTTGGCCAGAACGCGATGCAGCCCCACTTCCATCCAATCATTGTGCCCGAGGTCGTGGACGGTAAACACATTCTGATTCTCTGGGTCTCAGGAGGTCCGACCCGTCCCTACAAAGTGAAGTTGGGGCTGGGCAAGGATTGTAAGGACTGGGGCTATTTTATCCGGAAGGGTTCCAGTACGGTTAGGGCCAAGGGGCCTGATGAGGTGGAATTGCTTTCCCTTGCGGCAACCGTGCCTTTTGATGACCGGATAAATCGCCGGGCGAGCCTGAACGATTTATCCCGTGCCCTGATCGTGGACTTCCTTAAGAAGGTCGAAAGCCCGTTGGCCAGACCCGCAAAGAAGTTGTCCATGGGTGACCTGGGTCGTCAGATGAACATCGTGGATGGTCCGAAGGAGGCACTCTTCCCCAAGAATGTGGGTCTGCTCTTTTTTAACCCGGAGCCGCATAAATTCTTCCCGGTCACCCAGATTGATGTGGTCTGGTTCCCGGAAGGCGCTGGCGGCAACAAATTTACTGAAAAAATATTCCGAGGTCCCTTGGATCACATGACGCGGGAGGCATTGGAGTACATCCGCCGCAACTACATCAATGAAACGGTCATCAAACACCCGGACCGCGCGGAAGCCACTCGCGTTGAGAATTTCCCATACCCAGCCATTGAAGAGGCAGTCGCCAATGCGGTTTACCATCGCAGTTACGAGGAGCGCGAACCTATAGAGGTTCGCATCTCCAAAGATGACCTCGTTGTCCTCAGTTATCCTGGTCCGGATCGTTCCGTACGCCTGGCACAATTGCGCGCTGGTCGGTCATTGCCTCGTCGGTATCGAAACCGCAGAATCGGGGAGTTCCTCAAGGAACTGGACATGACGGAGGGTCGGGCAACCGGTATCCCGAAAATTCTTCATGCCATGAAACAGAACGGCTCTCCGGCGCCGGAATTTGAGTTCGACAAGGACCACACGTATTTCATGTGCCGCCTGCCGATCCATCCCCAAGCGAAACCACCTGAAGAAATTTCTAGTCGGGTTGACGCCCACTCAAGGGCCAACACCCCTACAGTCACCCCTACAGTCACCCCTACAGTGGGGGCACTACTGTCCTTATTGCAAAAAGAAGGCGAATTGGGCAGCACCGGAATCCGCATAGCGTTGGGCCTCAAAGACCGGGCGCATATCCACAAGAGTTACCTGCAACCTGCTCTCGCATCTGGGGCTGTCGAGATGACCATTTCCTCTAAACCCAACAGTCGCCTTCAGAAATACCGTCTCACGGCAAAAGGCCGTGCCTGGCTTGATAAGGATACGAAGAGTTGATGTCTCACCAGTATGCGGGAATCTAACACCTGTCCGCTAAATATTTCTGGTGAATCGACCGATAATCGACTGATGGTTTTCCTTAATCGACCGATGGGGAGCGGACTGAAGGGGTTGATGACTCTTCAAAGTCGGCGCAAAGAAATGACTCAATTGACTCTCATCAGTTATCGAAGTCCGATGGCAAGTTATCGTAGCCTTCCGGTCTTTTCGGTGGCCTGAATAATCTATCACTAATCTATCACCAAAATACGGGAATCTATCACCTGGTCGCCAAAGGTTTCTGGTAACCGGGCGAAGAATCGGGCGATGGATGCGGCCCGTATGGCTATCCATCATGAAAAGACGGCCCTTTCCTGAAGCTTATACCCCGTCTTCTCGCTCAGCTCCCTCAAATCCATTCTCACCCCCGCCTTCGCCAACTCCACCGCATCCTTGACTACCCTCGACACCTCATCCGCCGCAGGCGGGGCGAACTCGAAATAGGCCAGGATCGGTTGATCTGGGAAATATTCTCTCATCAATGGCGTGTCGAACTGTTCCTGAAACAATCCGCTCAGCAACGCCGCATCGCCCCGGGCGATCTGCAGAAAGGTATCCGAGTGAGCATTGCCGGCAAGTGTTCCGGATCCGGACTCCGCCAGCATCGTCAAGAGACCGCCCGTGGCGGCCAGGG
>JBAXMJ010000182.1:0-3971 GCA_037134355.1 bacterium
AATAGTATCAGCCGTTGTGGCTGTCGTCAGTCATCTTTTTTCAGTACCAATGCGAATCTGGCCTTGCAGTTGGTGTGGTCGACCAGCGATCCGGCTCGTGGCATTATTCGCGCCAGTGGCGGCTTGACGGCCATTTACGAGGAAATCTTTCAGCTTGAGCAACAGGGCGAAGGGTTTCATACTCCTCTCTACCGATGAGGTGTTATGGAAACGAATGATGATCAGATTGAAATTCTGCGAAAAATGTCCCCGGATCAACGTTTAGATGCATTTCTCCAATTGTGTCGGTCTGCGCGCCGTATTAAAGAGGCGGCGTTCCGGCAATTTCATCCCGACTGGTCTGAGGATCAAGTCAAACTGGCGCTTAAGGAAAGTTTCCTCCATGCCCGAAGTTGATCCGGTTTTATTGTTTGTGGCACAATTTAACAAATTGGGCGTCAATTACATGGTTACCGGATCGGTTGCCAGCATTGCCTACGGTGAACCTCGCCTGACCCATGACATTGATGTTGTTGTCGAATTGGATCGGGTGCAGGCCGGATTACTGGTACTTGGATTTCGCCCCCCTGAATACTATTGTCCTCCGATTGATGTCATTCGCATCGAACTGGCTCGGGAATGTGGAGGTCATTTTAATGTCATTCACGAAGGAAGTGGCTTCAAGGCAGATATTTACCCGGTTGGATGTGATTCATGGTCGGCATGGGGATTGGCCCGGAGTAGGAGCTTTTTGTTGGGGGGAATCCCCATGAAGCTGGCACCACCTGAATATGTGATTGTTCGTAAACTGGAATATTTCCAGGAGGGCGGATCAGAAAAACATATTCGGGACATTCGGAGTATTCTTCGCGTTTCCCGCGATTTAGTTGATTTCCCTGAACTTGAGCGGCGGATCCATGAGCGCCGTGTTGAACAAGGCTGGCAGCGGGTTCACGAACTTTCACTGTAAGTCCTGGAAACTTGGCTAAACTCCCTCCTGCAGGCTCCTTCAAAAAAGCTCAGGGCGGGCGCTGTTACTACAGAGCGCTATGGAAATCTCAGGAGGCTGCCTTCTGCGGCCCGCCCTTTCAGCGGTTGACCCTGATCAATCTTGACCTCTTCTTTCAAAGAACCAAGTTTCGATTTCAAGATGGCTTTGCTGCGGTCGAGGTCCTTTTTCAGATGGTTCACTTCGCTTTTCAGGATCAGGATCCAGAAGAGGAAAAACAAACAAACCAGGCACAGAATCGGAATTGTCATGGTGCCACTCTCCTTTTTACCGGCTCATTCTTTGCCGCTGGGTGGTGAAGTGCGTGTATTATGCCTTTCAAAACATTCCCGGCAAGAAGTTTATACATTCGATCGTTCTTCTCCACCGGGACAAGCCCTGTGGGCGGCAAGAGATTTGCCCGCGTCGTCTGTCAGGAACCCGCATTTTACATTGAAGACTCCTGCTGTAGCGGTAATACTTTGCCCCCATGAACGCTTTATTTAAATGGCCGGGTTGGATGATGTTGGTGCTGGGCGGCATCGTCGGCGGATTGGCCGGATACTCGCTTGCTCCTATCCTCGGAACGGGTCAGGCCTTGCCTCCAGTAATCCCCACCCCGATGGCCTCTGTTGTGAACACAGGTAAGGTGCAGGCTGGCGTGACGGGACAATCGGGAAAACCGGCTGCCGCCACAAGTCGATCCGCAGTGAATCTTCCTGGGATATCTTTCGAGGACTTTCAGACAGCCTTTGAGGCTCTTGCGAAGTCGGAAAATCCTTACTCCAATCAAAGGCAGTATGCGGATCTGATTAAACTGGTTGACCAGCTTGACCCCGGTGATCTTCAAAAAGCGGTGCAGTGGGTGTTGAAATCAACGACGCCCAGAATTCGCATGATGTCTCTTCAATTCCTCTTTGAGAGGATCGCCGCTATGGATCCTGAAGGGGCATTGCGTGCGGCCCAGGCGATTCCGGCTCTCAATGAAAGGAGAACCGCCCTGACGGGAGTGTTTCAGGCATGGTCTAAGAAGGATCCCGTCTCGGTGGTGAGGTGGCTTCAGTCACAACCCAGGGGGCCGGGCTTCGACAAGATGTTGGAGGGCGCGATTTCGGGGCTTTCGGAAAATGCCCCTGAAGCCACATACCTCCTGCTGCAAAGCATGGCCTCGCGCCTTCTTCGCAATTATTCCTGGCAAATTTTCACCAGTTGGGCCAGAACGGATCCCGTTACCGCGCTTTCAAAAATGATGGACATGCCTGCGCTCCGGAACGGAAGCGGCGCCATGCAGGGGATTCTTTCAGAATGGGCTCAACGTGATTTTCCGGCTGCTGAGGCTTGGGCGAATGCCTTGCCCAAGGGATCCGCCCGCTCTGAAGCGATCCGCGGATTAGTGGGGGCGCTGGCAAACAAGGATCCTTCCCGTGCCGCCGCCATGGTTCTCGCCATGCCGGATGTCCAGGAACAGATGACCGCCCTGAGTATGGTGCTGGGGCCTTGGGGTCATAATGACCTTGTGGGGGCGCTGGCCTGGATGAAGCAACTTCCAGAGGGAAGTCTTAAGCAAGCGGCGGTCAGCCAGATTATGGGTTCCTGGGCAACCACCAGCCCCAGGGAGGCGGTGGAGTATGTGATGGCCATGCCCACGGGGAAGAACAGGAACAACGCGCTGTCGAGTCTTGTCGGGACCTGGGCGTACGCGGATGCCAAGTCGGCATTGGAATGGATTAAAGGCATGGAACCCGGACGTGAACAGCAGACCGTCCTCCAGTCCTCGATTTATGGCCTTGCTCAGGCTGAGCCCGCAGCGACCGCAGCCTTGCTCGACCAGTTACCCACCTCGTCGGCCCGCCGGAATTGCATCGGGAGTCTCCTGCAGGCCTGGGTGGAGAGTGATCCCGCCAAAGCACTGGCATGGGCAGACGCGTTACCCTCATCGGTGGATCGTGCCCAGGCCTACCAGAACCTTGCCTATTCCTCATGGGCCCGGCAAAGCCCGACCCAGGCGGTGGCCGTATTGATGTCGCTTCCCGCCGGACAGCAACGGAACAGCAGTCTTTCCTCGGTAGTTTCCCAATGGGCCTACCAGGACTTCCCGGGTGCATTGGAATGGAGTCTAAAACTAGAGGATGCCAGCCTTCGGAAGCAGGCGCTTCAAAACCTGCAGGGACGCTGGATTGAATTAAACCCGCTGGAGGCGGTGAACTTTGTACGTGAGCAGAAAGAGGGATTACGTGAGGGTGCCTTGTCCTCGGCGGTAGGCCAGTGGGCACGGAATGATCCCGTGGCGGCGATTACCTGGGTGACTCAACTGACCGCTCCGGAAATGGAAAAGGTCCTGCCGTCCGCGATCGGGGCCTGGGCTGATAGTGATCCGGTAGAGGCGGCCCGGTATGTTTCACAGTTACAACCAGGCAAGATGCAGAACGGGGCGGCGGGCCAGGTTGTGTCCCGATGGGCGTATCAGGATCCTGCCCGGGTTGCGAAATGGGTGGATGGGTTTGCCAATGAGGAGCTACGCATTCGTGCCTGTCGGGATGTAGTCAATGCCTGGGTTCAAAATGATCCCGATGCCGTCGGGGCGTGGGTCCGGGAGATGCCGGCAGGCAAGCCGCGCGAGGCGGCCATTCAGTCATTGGTGTCTTCGCTTCAGTCTGCCGATCCCCGAGCGGCCGCCCAATGGGCAGAGGCGGTGTCGGATCCAAGCCAGCGCAACCAGTTGATGGAGCAGGCGGCAAGGCATTGGCTGGAAAATGATTCCGCCGCGAAAATCTGGATCGTCAATTCAAGTCTACCCCAGGACGCCAAGAACCGCCTGCTGCTCCGGGATGGGAAATAAAATATCGCGCATTCTTCATCGGTCAAGCACTACAACGGAATGGCGCGCACTTAAGGACTGTTTGGGATTGACGACGGTTGGTGTACCGCCTTCAGGCGGCTCAGAATAGGCCGGCTAAAGCCGAATGGCGCGTAGTTAAGGAGACACATATTTGGCCTTGCGTCG
>JBAXMJ010000183.1:0-3906 GCA_037134355.1 bacterium
CGCCGTCCCAGCTGACATCGCCGTCCCAGCTGACATCGCCGTCCCAGCTGACATCGCCGTCCCAGCTGACATCACCGTCCCAGCTGACATCGCCGTCCCAGTTGACATCGCCGTCCCAGCCGCCCCCGTGTATCCCACTCCCTACTCGGCCTAACCACCACCCCACAACACTTTTCCACTCCCCTCGCGTCCCGGAGTCGTGATTATCGTTATTACACTCCACTCGCTTTCGTGTGTGTGAGTGAGGGACCTGACACAGGGTCGGGAATCCTATCGTGTTCATGACGGTGTCCCCGTAGAAGCCTGGCTTGCAAAGGCATTGGGAAAGACTGGACGAGAGGGCTGAGGCGTTTGAGTTCGGGGGGCATGGGTTCGCCTGCCCGTTGAGACACCACACTGACGTGTTGCACGGGGAGCAAACACCACCTGTCACAAAAGAAAGCCACGATGCATGTCAGAATCACTCGCGCGCACCCAAAATACCTTGGAATCGTGTTTTCTCACCGTTGGCGCCAGAGTATCCAGGCAGGCACACACAGCTCTGCAGCAGCTGTGACCCCGCGTAGCTTCCCGAAAAAGCGGGACACGCCAGGCACGCCGCCAGTGATGTGCCAGCGGTCCCTGTAAAATACGTGTTGATGGGGCACTGGCTGCACGTGCCCACGCTCACCGCCCCCGCCGCCGTCGAGTACATCCCAGAACCGCACGACAGACACGTATCCACGGAGACGGCTGTGATGGACGCCGAGTACTTTCCCGCCAGGCACAGCGTGCACACCTGAGAGTCAATCAGCGAGTACCCTCCCGCCACACACGTTTCCGCCACGACCGTCACGAGGCTTGTGCTGGTTATGGTGGGAGGGTACTGATTGTTGAGATTGCTCACTGTGTTGACGAGGATCGCGCTTGAAATCGAGTCCAGTGAGTTCACCACATTGTACGTGGCCTGCTGGTCGGCAGTCGCGTGGTGGAATAAAAGTAGCAGGGGTAGCAATAGACGCGCCATGTGTGTTGTTCCGTTGTCCCGGGTGAGACTCTGGAGGCTATATATGCATTATTTGCGAGGTCGTGGTGGCAGGATGGAACGGCCAAGTTTTGGTATGCCATTGCGGGCTTGCATGCACATACCGGGCCGCGACCCGGACCAACGTGAAAATGACTCGGAATGACTCGGAAATCACCGATCCGGCCCGGAAACCACTCGGTAGGGCCCGTTCTCGCGTTTTCCGAGTCATCCCGGTGCCTCGGCCCGCCAGAGGTCAAAAACGCCATTTGCCGAGTCGGGGACTCGAACCCGCGTCTAATGGCTCCCATTATGAACCGGGCCGGGACATTGGTACGTGACTAAAAATGATCGATCGGGTCGACCCGTTTTTCAAAAAAAAAACATGCTATGGTTTGGCTCCCGACGGGGGTTCGAACCCGGGTCGCCAGCTCGCGAACCCCTTTTCGGACTCGTTTCGGAGCCGGGTCAAAAACCCGCCCCTGCGGCCCGTACGGCCCCCACCTCTATAAAAACCCCACGCCTTTCGTTTGAGGCCAAAACCCACGCTTGTCCACGCTCCCCGCCGCCTCCAGTCCGTCACTAATTTCCGATGATGTCCCTCCCCCAGCTCCTGACCCCCGCCGAGGTCGAAATCGCGATGCGCCTCTCGGTCGTCGACAACTGGCAGAAGTCCACCCTCCGCTACCCCATGGACCCTAACCACCCTCCCTTCGCCGAGTACATTAACATGCGCCCCTCCATCCCCATGCGCCTCCCGCGCTTGGTCGACTCGGTCGGCGACATTGACAAGGTCCTCGAGACCTACGTCAGCTGCATCGGCAACAAGTTCTACCGCGAGGAGGAGCTCTTCGACGAACCCCACTTCTTCCTCGGCCAGCTCCGCACCATCAAGTTCGTCAAGTACTTCACAAAGAGCCGCAAGGGCGATGAGACCCTGTGCTGTCTCATCATCCTCGAGGAGGTCCCTCGCTTCGCCGTCGAGGAGCCCGCCGCACCCCCCGTTCAGGTCGGACACCAGTGGTTCGTCTGGGCGAATCTCTTCATGGCGCTCGAGCCTTTCGGCGTCGACAACTTCACCTACTTCCTGGGCCCCGACCCCCACGCCGCCCGCGCCGTCGTCCCATCTGGCTCGCCGCCCACCCTCAACCTCGTCCTCACTCCGACCCCCGCCCACCCGTGTGTCGAGTACCGTGTCTTCTTCAAGTGCAAGTACACCTCACACGTTCACGAGCTCGAAACCAAGCCCGACCACGAGTTCATCTACAACTCCTCGTGCAAGTCCCGCTTCATGGACGGCGTCGGACTCCGCGCCATCCTGGGTAAGCTCGCGGCCTCCATCGAGACCGCAGAGTCCATGGCCTCCAAGACCGATTGCGGTGGTGGCGAGGTCCCCTCCGCCTTGATGAAGGAGTTCAAGGCCGCTGAGCTCGAGCAGCTCCGCTTCATCGTCAAGGACCAGTGCACCCCCAAGCACTTTTTCACCCTCTACATGGCGTGGCTCTACGGCCTCAAGGACCTCCCCATCAACCTCCACCCCGTCGAGTACCAGACCTACGGCCGCCGCTTCCTCATGTGCACGTCCGAGCTCGCTAACTGGGACGAGTGCGTCTTTTGCCTCCTCCTTGGGGCAAGGGCCAAGGCGCTTTCCGAGAGCCCCGTCGAGGCCTCCCTCTTCTTTGGCTTGTCCGCCGACGTCCACATCGAGGTCAGCCCCTACGACAACCGCTTTGCATGCAAGACCCGCAACGGCGACAAGCTCGGCGACCTTGTCAAGGACGATATCAAAATCGACTGGATCTTCGACACCCTCGAAGACGCTGTCCTCAAGCAGGACGCCTTCTTCAAGAATCTCGCCGTCTACTCCGATAACCCAGACACTGTGGTCGAGGCCTTCTGTCTCCTCACCGAGGGTATGGTTACCCCCATGCAGGAGCAGAACCTCCTTGGCCTCTCCGAAGGCCTCCTCCTCCGCCTCGCCAGACGCGAAATCAACTTCCACCCTGATCTCATGTCCATGATCAAGAGCACCATGGTCAACTACTGCGACTGGGTCCTCCCGCTCCCGGACATCGAGTTCGACGCCCGCCTCCGTCCCGCCACCGACGTCCTCTTCAAGATTGGCGAGTTTCGCATGCCCGAGGCGACCGCTTGAATCGCTTTCAAGTTTCCGCACCGCGCGCGCCTCCCTTCCTCTTCTGGTTGAGGCGCGCGGCTCCTTGTTTGCCACCAGTGAATGAATGAGTGTGTGATTTTTTGTGTCTTGTTGTGTCACGTTTGATTGCCACGTTTTGAATTATTAACCAATACACGAAAGGGTCTGTGCATGGCCAAACCATAGCTTGTTTTTGCATGGTTTACCAAAAGACCAAACCATAGCATGATCTAGTACATGTTTTACCCAGTTCCCGAAATAGAATTAAACCCTATAAAGCAAAGCTACTCCTTTGATTTCCCATCCCAAAACGTGCCATAATGCAGTCTCCCTTCTCCCCTGCCAGCCCTTTTGTCCTCCCCGCCGAGGAAGCCAAGACCATGGACGTCTGCTGCCCTATTATGCCACCATCTAATAATCGCATCCCTCGCGCCGTGACGGCCTCGACCGTGCCTTCTACGTCCCCGTGATTATTTTTGTGGTGGTTGTCGAGCGCCTCATGGCCTCCACCCCTCTTTGAGTCAATAAACTTGATTGGCTTGCTTGATTGCACCGGCTTTCGCTCGGGCTGTTTGTTTGCTTGCTTTGCCGCGCGGCCTTCTACACATCACACTCAACCCCCCATCACACCCACTCTGCACACGATTTAATGGCTCAATGAGATACGGCCATGCCCAAAATCGGGACTTACGAGAAGAAACCCACCCACACCCAACCCGAAACCACGCCTAAGCGGGCCCCCCATCCC
>JBAXMJ010000184.1:0-3785 GCA_037134355.1 bacterium
ATTCAAGATGCCTTTGAACTGGCGGCCGATTAAGCTTCGCTAATCCACCCTACATTTATGACATGACTGGCAGGGAAAAAAAGAACTCCGTCCCTTTGCCCGGTTTCGATATGAACCATATTCGCCCCCCATGCGCTTCCACGATTTTGTTGACAATGAACAGGCCCAGGCCCGTTCTGCTCTCTTCTTTCGATACCGGTGTGACCGAGGTTTTTCCGAAGGCCTGGAAGAGTTTGTGCTGTTCTTTTTCCGGGATGCCAGGGCCCTGGTCGGCAACCGAGATGATAACCTCGTTGTTCTCCTGACGCAGACGCACAGAAATATCGGTTCCCGGTTGGGCATACTTCATCGCGTTGGTCAGGAGATTGTTCAGTACTTGTTCGGTTCGATCAATATCGGCGTAAACCTCCGGCAACTCCTCCGGACAGCTTATGGCGATCGGCATATTTTTTTTGGTAGCGAACACCCGATTGATTTCCACGCTTTTCATGATCAGAGCTGTAATGTCAAACGGTTGCCTCCGGAGGCTGAGGTGTCCGGATTCGATCGCCGATACATCAAGCAAATCATTGATCAATCCGTGCATGAATTTACTCGAGGTGAAGATAATGTCGAAAAATTCAGCCTGTTTTTCGGTCAACGAAGGCTTGAGTTCGTTCAGCAGTAATTCGGTGAAGCCCGTGATACAGCCCAGCGGATTACGCAGATCATGGGCCGCCACTCCCAGGATGTGGTCTTTCATTTCGTTCAGGGCTTTTAGTTCGAGCTGCTGCCGACGCAGGCGCAGATGGGTCTCGACGCGGGCGTTCACCTCCTCAAACTGGAACGGTTTGCTCACATAATCCACGCCACCCGCGGCAAAGGCCTTGACCTTGTCTTCCGTTTCGGTCTGGGCGCTGATGAAGATCACGGGGATATCCTTGAGCGCTGCATCGGCCTTCAAGCGCTCGCAGACCTCGAATCCGTTCATCTCCGGCATGTTGATGTCCAGCAGAATCAGGTCGGGCGGGCTCTTCACGGCAGCAGCCAAAGCCATCTGGCCGCGCGGAAATGCCAGCACCAGGTAACCTTTTGCTTGCAGCATCCCCTCCAAAAGCTTCAAATTGGCAGGGGTGTCGTCCACCACCATGATGTTTGTGCTTGTCGGCGCCTTAATCATTGTTCATCCCTCCTTTTTCCAGCAATTGGTTGAGCTTTTCGTATTCGTACTGATCGGCCAGCGCTTGCAGGGCATGGGCTGTGGAGCTATCAAGCTTTTCCACCGAAGCGATGAGCTCCGTCAGATGCGCAATGTTGCCTTCGGCCACGGCCTGCTGCATGGCGGCGATCATATCCTGCGGCAGCGCCGCCAGGGATTCTCCCGTCAGGGGTTTGGCTTCTAAATGGTCCGGGGCAGGGGTCGTTTCACCCGCAAAGGCATAGCGCAGGCCTAAGTATTTCCCCAGCACCTCACAGATTTCTTCCATCCGGAATGGTTTTCTTATATAGGCATCCACACCGGTCGCCATTACCTGCTCTTTAGTATCTTCAAAGGCGCTGGCCGTAATGGCGATGACCGGTGTTTTGCTCGTGGCCTTGAGCTGCCGGGTCGCCTCGTAGCCGTCCATGACGGGCATGCGCATATCCATGAGCACCGCATGGGGCGACCACTTTGCAAAGACCTCCAGGGCTTCAACGCCGTTACCAGCCTCGGCAACCTCAAAGCCCAGGGGGCGGAGCAGGGCGCATAGCATGGCGCGATTGTTCGGCGTGTCGTCCACCGCCAGGATTCTAACGGGTCCCGTACCCGGTTCAAGACCGATGATGCGACGGGAAGCCCGTTTCTCTCGCTTGACAACCTCAGCGGCCGGCTTCAGCAGCAGATCAAAGCGGAAACAACTGCCTGTGCCCACTTGGCTTTTGACCGTCAGCTCGCCACCCATCATTTCGACGAACCTGCGGCTGATGGCCAACCCCAGCCCGGTACCGCCTGATTTTACGCCGGCTCCCCCCTGCTGAAACGGATCGAATATCTGGCCTATATCCTCATCAGGGATGCCCGGACCCGTGTCCTCCACCTCTACCTCTAAGCGCAGGGATTCTTTCTCCCCCCCGGTTTTTCCTTCCACCGCCTTGGCGCGCACCCGCACGGCAATCCCGCCCGTTGTCGTGAACTTGACAGCGTTCCCCAGCAGGTTCACCAATACCTGCCGCAGTTTGCCCTCGTCGGTGGTCACGTTACGCGGAACGTTTTCGTCGCACTCCATTAGCAGTTGCAATCCCTGGCTGTCGGCGCGGGTGCGGAACATCATCGTCATGTCGTCCAGCAGGTCGTGCATGCAGAAAACGGCCTCGTTGAGGGTGGTCCGGCCGGCCTCGATCTTGGACATGTCCAGGATGTCGTTGATCAGCCGCAGCAGGTGGTCGCCGCTGCGATGGATGGTCCGGACATGTTCGGCCTGCTGGGGCGTGAGGGTGGGGTCGCGTAACAGGACCTGGGCAAACCCCATGACGGCGTTCATCGGCGTGCGGATTTCGTGACTCATGTTGGCCACGAAAAGGCTCTTGGCCTGGTTGGCTTTTTCCGCCACTTCGCGGGCGACCCGGTCCTGCTCCGCCTGTTTGCGGTCGGTCATGTCAATGTCTATGCAGAACAATTCCTGCGTCTGTCCGGGAATCTGAACGATGGTATGGCTCGAATAAACCGCCAGGCGCGAACCATTTTTTCGCATGAGCGACAATTCCGCCGCAGGGATCGGCTGGCCTGTCTCGGCCATCTGCCGTATCGCCTGCTCGACATCCCCCCGCATTTCCGGAGGTATTAACAGATCCAAGAGGTTGCGGCCAATCGCCTCTTCGGCCGTGTATCCGTAGAACTGCTCGGATGCCTGGTTCCAGTATTGCGTCGTGCCATCTGGCGCATACCCTTGAACGGCAACGGCTTGAACATCTTGCAGTAAACTCTTAAATCGCGCCTCGCTTTTCCGCAAAACATCCTCCGCCCGCTTGCGCTCGGTGATATCCAGGTGCAGACAGTGCATTAAAGATTCGCCCCCGACCGAAACCAGGCTTGCCGACACTTCCAGTGGGAAAACATGGCCATCCTTGTGATAGTGCTCCGTTTCGAAGTACAGCACTTCCCCGGCAAAAATCCGTCTGATCCTTTCGTCACTACGTTGCAAGCTTGCGGGTGTATTCAAAATATAATCATTCAGGTTTATGCTCAGCATTTCTGGCACGCTGTAACCGTGTACTCGGGCAAAGTATTCGTTGATCTCGACCAACTTGCCGTTGCGGGACAGTAATGAGATACCGATGTTGGAGCGCGTAAAAAGGGTCCGGTAGCGTTGTTCGGATTCCTTGAGCGCCCATTCGGAAGTCTTTCTTTCCGTGATATCCCGCGCCGCCGCAAAGACACCGAGGATTTTGCCGCTTTCATCACGATATAGGGAAGCGTTATAAAACACGGGCATGAGATTCCCGTTGCGATGCCGGAGTGTGAGTTCGTAGTCGCGGACCTCTCCTTGCGAAAAAACCTGCTGGTAACCAGCCTTTGCCATGTCCGGATCTGTAAAATAATCAGCAAAGTCAGACCCGATGAGCTCATCACGCGGCAATCCCGTGACCGCTTCCGTCGCCCGGTTGACGTCTGTGATCTTCCCCTCGTCATTTATGGTCACGAGGGCGTCAAGGTTTGATTCGAGCAGGCTCCGGCTGTATGCACTGACTCTCTGGAGGGCTGCATTGGTTTTTTCCAGTTCCAGGGTCCTTTCCTGCACCTTCTTCTCAAGGTCTTTGTGGGCTTC
>JBAXMJ010000185.1:0-3759 GCA_037134355.1 bacterium
TTTTCTTCGTATTCCATCACTTTGGCAAGATCGGCCCCGTTCAGGTCGCCCGCAGTGGTCCGGCACTGCGAGAAGTCGAGTCCCTGAACATTGACCATCTGCTGAACTACGGGGAGGAGCCACCCATCATTGATGGCATCCGCTATTTCATAGTCGAAGGCCACGGTGTTGTAGACCTGCCCCAGCGACTCCTCATCGGCTCGGTCAGGCGTGGCCGTCACTCCCAGCACACGGATGTCAGGGTTTCCGGCAGTGTACCACTCCAAAACCCTGCGCCATTGCGGGGATGTGCTGTGGTGTCCTTCGTCCACCACCACCACTCCGAATAGGCGCGGGTCAAATCGGGTCATGCGTCCGCCGCCATCACCGCCGGAGGACTGGGTTTGGATGGTGGACACCACCACGCGGGGACCGCCGAACATGCACCCCATGTCAGCACGCGAATCACCCATCTCCACATCCACGCGCCAGCCTGTCATGGTCGCGATTTTATCGCGGGCCTGATAGACCAGCTCCTTGCGGTGTGCCAGGACAAGCGCCCGTCGCGGGAATGCCCGGCGAATGATCTCCGCGAACGTCACCGTTTTCCCGGCCCCCGTCGGCAAAACCAGCAGGGTTGACCGGCTGGTCTGCCATTCGGATTCTATCCGGCGTACCGCCTCATCCTGGTATGACCGCAACCTCACGGCTTCATCTCCCTGGGGACGGTCGTATCCCATCGAAACTGTCCCACCACGCCGCGCTTGCCGCATCCTTTGCAGTGGTCGGTCAGCGTGCCGTGACACCACGGGCACACGGCATGAGGAATCGTGGCCTTGAGGTCGCTGTACGCGGTCTGCAGGGCGGCCTCAACCGACTGCCAGTTGACATCGCCATACAACACATCCCCGTCTTCCTGCGCGGTGCGCAACACCCCCCGGATGCCGCTGATTTTTGACAACAGCGCCTGCACCTCGCCCGCCCGATCAAAAAGCCGCTCAAGATGGTCCGGTATGACCTGGCCAACCTCATCAAGCCGGTCATTTTTCAAAGGGCGCATGGCCGGGGGAGGCGGGGGAGTCTTTCGCTTCCGTTCTTCTCCCTCGCCATTCAGGGGAGAGGGTGGGGGTGAGGGTCTCTTTTCTCCCTCAATTTCTACCCGTTTCGTCCGTTCCGTCCGTTCTTCTCCCCCTGTCTCCGTCCGTTCTCCACCCGGCGGAGGCGGTGGCACCCGATACGTCTTCCCATCCCTCCCAACCCGCTCGCAGGTGCTAACCGTTAGCACCTGACGCCTCAGTCCGCTAACAAAAGGATCGCTTACACCTACATGGTCAGCAATCGCCCGATCGCTCTTCCCACCATTGATTTTCAGCGCCATTTCAACCGCATGCCGCTTGTCCGCATTCGTCCGTCGTAACCCATGCTCCTGGTTTGCCGCACAACTCGCCCACATCGCGTCCGCCTTAGTCCCCTTATGGACGTTGCAACGAACCGTCCGCTTGTCCGCCTTGATATGCGCGAGGATCCGGTGGAACCCGTCCGCCGCCCAGATATCCGTTCCATCGCTATAAACATCCACCGGCGGCAATTTCTTCCCAGCCTTGATCAATTCAGCCAGTTCAACCACGTACTCATCGCTGATCCGCTCCCGGCTCTGCACACCGCCATCAGTTCGGATTTTCTCAATCAATAGTTCCTGCATTGCTCACTCCCCACGTCTCACGTTTCACGTTTCACATCTCACATCCTCAATACGGCAACATTCCCCCGATCGCGTCCCGAACCTTGCCCCAGCCTTGGGGAGTCACCTCCATCTGAGTCTTGCCGGTCACCTCTTTGACGAACTTCGGCCAAAGGTCATAAAGCTCCAACTCCGTTTTGCTGGCGTTAACCTGGCAGAACTGCTCCCAACATTCCTCCATCGTGGACGGCGCAACCGCCACCGTTGGAGGCGAGGGTGGGGGAGTTCTCCCTCCCCGCTCTTCTCCCTCTCCCTTCAGGGGAGAGGGTTGGGGTGAGGGTGTCATTTTCGTCCCTTCAGTCCCTTTCGTCCCATCCTTGTCCGCCGTAGTACCGGAGGCGGATGCCCTCTGGCTCGAACCACCAAACAACGCCCGTGTCTTCGCCCCGTACTTCGCCGCCAATCCCTTTGCATTCGCCTTTTCCAGCCGCTGTCCACCGCCCGGCGGGTTGATGTACTTGATGGAAGAGAATTCCCCTCGCTCACCCTGAACCGTCTCAACAACAGCCTGCACCGCCGCACCGGCAAAGGCCTCCGGCTCCTGATCCCATTTCGCCCAGTCCCACTCAGACCAGCCGAAAATCAATTGCACATCCTTGAATCCGCGCTCGCTCAGGGTCCCATCCTTCTGGACCAGGCAGATCCCGCCCTTCAAATGCGTCCCACCAACATCAACCACCATCGAGCACATCACCGCCCCACTTGGCGCCTCATAAATGCTCGCCGCCACCGTGAACCCCTCATACGTCCCTTCCTGAATCAAAGCCATCGTCCTACCCTCTCTCTTTCTTCAATGTGGGAGGGGCACTCCGTGCCGCGACTCCCGTCTTTCTTCCCAATCAACCAATAACGATTAACCAATAACCATCATCCGCCTTCAGCGGATGATGTTCCCCCAAACTGCCTCCCCATCATCCCCCAGCGGAATCGTCTCCTGCGTAGTCCGACTCTTCGCCATGCAATGCGGCACCTCCGCCGAATACAGCGTGCGGGTCCCGGCCCCGCGCCCCTTGCCATCCTTCCCCACGCTCACGTCGTACCCGACAAACAACACATGGTCCGCCCATTCCCGCACCCGCAGCCGGATCGAGGCCTTCCCACTGCTCGGGCTCTGGAGCCGCGGTTCATACCGCAGCCAATCCTCCCCGGCCGGGTTCGGCACCGTGGAGGTGCAATCGTGGCAAACAAATACGACATTCCGCCCGGCCCGCGCATGGCGATCCAGATCGGCCAGCAGGGGTAGGAAGGTGTCGAACACGAACCCATACCCCTTGCCATACCCGTACCCCTCGACACTGGTTACCCGCTTCCCGTCGACCAGGACATTCTCCAAGGTATGCGCCACGGCCAGTTCCTCAGCCCGGGTTCCGGTATCAATCACGATGCTTCGCACCTTTTCCCAGCCATCCGCCTGGATCACATCGCGCAACGTTTGCCAGTTGTGGATCCCCGTCACCGGCATGATGTTGGCCATCCGTCCGGATTCCTCCAACTGCGACCGCAACCGCGGCAGCGATTCATCCAGGTCGATGAATGCGACCGGCCCCGGCAACTGCGACGCCAGTGTCGTCTTGCCGATCCCGCCCGGCCCATAAAGCAGCACCCGGTGCCCGCTCGACCCCGCCACCTCCCCAAACTGCACCGCTTTCCTCACCTGCACCATCGGCACCGCCGGCGGCGCCAAAACCCTAGGCCTGCCTGCATAACCCACCTTCATCTCTGTCATTCTTGATCTCCTTACCGTTTCGTCCGTTTCGTCCGTTTTCCAACTCTGAAATTTGAAATCTGAGATCTCAAATACTCGCAGCGCTCCCCGCTGCGAGTTCCCCATGAATCTCCCCCACCACAAACCCCGCCGGTGGATGCTCCGCATCAATCACCGCGTTCTGTAGGCAGAACCCGGCGAAGTCACAGAGTTTGCAGGTCATTTCGCTCACATTCCTGGGCCAGCCATGTTCGGGCCGTGTCGCCCTCCGGGCTTCGCCGCGGCATGAGAGAATCTGGCGGGCCAGTACCTGCCGCTGAACCTCGAATTCGGC
>JBAXMJ010000186.1:0-3710 GCA_037134355.1 bacterium
ATCGCTCAACAATCCACGCTCCGCCCTCCCCCTGTATTCGGAACCGCCGGCTGTTCCGATTATAAGTTGTTTTTCAGCCGGATATCTGGGACGATTTAACGCTCCTTAAGAACTCGTGCTTTTGGGTTCTGTGTCCGTTTATGGTGATTGCCTTTAATTAGTAGATTTTCATGAAAGGTCCGTGAGTGATGGAAAAAAGAACATTGCTTGGTTCGGTCTGTATGATAGCGGCAATACTCATCAGTGTAGCCGACGCGAGCGCAGCCAAAAAAGTGGATCGGCGACGCCGAGAAGGGTATTAAACAAGCTGAGGCGGCACTGAAGAAGGCCACCTCGGAAGCCGCGGGGTGACCATCAAGGACTTCACTCTAAAACCAGTTAAGTAAAGTAAAACGCATATTCACAGGAGCGGTTGAGACATCATGAGAACATCATTTCACGCGCATCATTCGCCCATGGGGGCGCACAGTTCATTGACCTGCGGCATGTTTGGGGCCAGCGGCGGCATGGCAATGGAAAAAGGGGCGCCCGGCGACGGGGGCGTGTATGTCGGTTTTGAAGACGAGAAGGGTGTGCTGCATTTCCTGCCGTTCTACGGAATGAAGGCCGATGATCGAGCCCGGTATGTCCAGGGCGAGCAGTCAGAGGTGACCGCGAACCCCGAGGTGATGATCCCGGCCGAAAAAATCACGCGTGACTACCAGTGGGCCACCGACACATTCCAGGCGGAGGGGTTAACTTTCGAGATTGTAACTCCTTTTTTCCCGATCCCGGATCCCGCCACGAGTTCATCCGTGGAACAGAAATTCGCCTGCTGCCCTGCCACCCTGATACGACTGAGCTATGACAACCGGAAATCCCGGAAGCCACGCCGGTTTTTCTTTGGCGTGCAGACGGGTGGCCGGTGGGCCAAGCCGATGGGGCAGGATAAGCATTTTACCTGCCTGACCCAGCTGGATGGCATGGGGGTGGCCACCGAGGACGAGGTGCTGGCCTTTGCGGACTTCGGGGTCCGGTCCGCCATGCGCGGTTTGCATGGCGAACCGTTCTTTCTTCTGGGCGGGACAGCTGGGTTCATCGCTGAAGCCAAGGCGGGGGAGAAACGGGAGATATTAATCAGCGTCGGCTACTACAAGCAGGGGCCCGCCACGGCGGGCAAGGATACCCGGTATTGGTACACCCGGTATTTCAGCAACCTCGAGGAAGTCCTGCGCTATTCACTGGACATGGCGCCAAGCTACCTGGCCGAGGCCAAGGCGCGGAATGCCGAGCTGCAGGCGACACAACTCAGTACGGATCAGAAATTCCTGATTGCCCACGCCACGCACAGCTACTGGGGTTCGACCGAGTGGCTGGATGACGGCGGACGTCCGCGCTGGGTGGTCAACGAGGGCGAATACCGGATGATGAACACCTTCGACCTGACCGTCGACATGCTGTTCTTCGAAATGCAGTTCAATCCCTGGACGGTGCGTAATGTGCTCGACCAGTTTGTGCGTGAGTACAGTTACTATGACCAGGTATTTGAGCCGGGCAAGCCGAAGAAACTGTACGAGGGGGGGATTTCCTTCGCGCATGACATGGGGGTCATGAACCAGTTCAGTCCGTCGGGGCGGAGCAGCTATGAATTGCCCAAACTCGACCGTAAATGTTTTTCGTTCATGACCTGCGAGCAACTGGCCAACTGGGTGTGCTGTGCCGGCGTGTATTATGCGCAGACTCGTGACGATGACTTCCTGGTGCGGAACCGCGGCGTCCTTGAGGATTGCCTGAGGAGCCTGCAGCACCGGGATCATCCCGACCCCCGGAAGCGGACGGGCATCATGAAGTTTGAAAGCTCCTTCACGCAGGGTGGCGGGGAAATCACAACGTATGATTCGCTGGATCACTCGCTGGGTCAGTCCCGTAACAACATCTACCTGGCCTCCAAGTGCTGGGCGTCCTACCTGGCTCTTGAGTTCATGTTTAACACGTTGGGCGCCGGGGATAAGGCGACTGAGTGCGTCACGGCGGCCAAACTCTGTTCAAAATCGCTGGTGAAAGGGTTCAACAAGAAACTGGGCTTCATTCCGGCCGTGCTTGAAGGCGGTAACAAGAGCGCGATCATCCCCGTTATTGAGGGTTTGATTTTTCCCAAGGAGATGGGATTGAAGGAGGCCCTGTCCTTTAACGGGCCCTATGGAGAGATGCTGAAAACGATGAAACGGCATTTCCAGAATATTCTGGTCAAAGACGTTTGCCTGTATGAGGACGGCGGGTGGAAACTCTCCGCCACGGCGGACAATTCGTGGATGAGCAAAATCAATCTCTGTCAGCATATCGCCAGGACGATACTGGGGGTGAAACCGGGGAAAGCCGGAGCCAAAGCCGATCAGGCGCACGTTGAATGGGAGAGCAAAGGCTCGGAATATGATGCCTGTTCAGATCAGTTCCAGTCGGGAAAAGCCATGGGGAGCAAATACTACCCCCGGATTGTCACAAACATCCTCTGGATGAAGGAATAAACGTAAATTCTCCAGTGCCCTGCTCCATCGCGCATGTGCTTGACGTCACTCCTTCACAGCGCCACTGGTGAGGACGAGGTACGGCGCAAGAAATAACCAGGGGACGGCTGCCCTCTTATTGGCGTTGTTCATTGATCCCCCTCTTTGCGCTTGTTAAGAAAGACATTGTGCTCAAGAACCTTGAGGACATAGTCGGCCTGAGTCGCCTTGTAGGGACTCACATAGGATGGAGGGATCTTCGGCGCCCCTCTGGCTGCCAGGCCGGCAACGGGATCAGCCCCAACTTTCCTTTCAGGTTTGGCAGATCCATTTCAAACTGTTTGATTCTCCAGTCTGGAACGATCAACGCTATCGTTTATGGCTAACTCGATAAAAACGGCATCCAGCTTCCTCTTCAGAACTTTCTCTTCGAGATTCGCAACGGCCCGATCTGATTATTTTATAGCGTAGATGCGCATGCCGCTCGAAATAAAATGATTCATCGTCCTAACAACGTGGAAAATCATTTTTTTCAGAACAGATCGCGGGGCAACGTTTCCTCGCTCCAATATATTCCAAACTGTGAGCGGTAGGGTTCTGGACAGAACTCAATCTGATTGACGAAACGTGAAGAAGCGGACAAAGTTAGTAGCTGGCAATAGTGCTGAGAAACGATTTTTGTATGATTGATGCAAGTTCTGAAAAAGTAAAAACCGATGGGACCCCCCTGACCGATGCCGATATTCGCAAAGGCTTGAGAACGAATATCATCGCGGGCTCTCTGGGAAATGTCTGGGGAAATATTGCCGGCGGCATGCCCTTAACCATGCTCATGAACGCCCTCGGGGCCAGCGGCGTGATGATCGGACTGACCTCCACCGTGGGCCAGTTGGCCATGGTATTTCAGATGTTTTCAGCATTAGTGGCGGAACGTCTGCCCGCACGCAAACCTTATTGGGCGACTCTGGCCCTGCTACACCGCCTGGTCTGGTTTGTGCCCGCCCTGTTGCCCCTCTTTGTCCCTCCGGGCACTCCTTGGATGGTAGCCGCTGTAGTCGGCGTAGTGGCCATCAGCGCCGTGCTGGCCCAATTAAGCGCTGCCAGCTGGTGGAGTTGGATGGCTGAACTGGTCCCTCCTCAATCGCGCGCCAGCTTCTGGGGGACCCGGCACAGCATACTATCGGTGGTCGGCCTGCTCGGCATGCTCGTTGCCGGCTGGGGCTGGAT
>JBAXMJ010000187.1:0-3659 GCA_037134355.1 bacterium
CCTTTCTTTTCAGTGGGAATCAAAGATCGCTAATTATTGTGCCGCAGATCGGGGTCTCCTCCCTGGGGTTGACATCCCTGATGGCTTGCTCTATGGTGTGCCGACTTTTTTCACAGGCCGTTAGCTCAGTTGGTAGAGCACGACACTTTTAATGTTGGGGTCGTGGGTTCGAGTCCCACACGGCCTACCATCCTTCGCTCTGCACCCCTTCCGTTGGTCGGGGTTTGAGCTTCGGAAGGTCTTCGACCATACGGAAAGGACAGTACCATGAAACTAGGCATCATTGGCGGCAGCGGGTTGTACCAACTGGAAGGCCTTGAAAATGTCCGCGAGGTTACCCTCCAGACACCCTTCGGGAATCCCTCGGATGCCTACATCCAGGGGACACTCAGCGGAGTGGATGTTTATTTTCTGCCCCGGCATGGGCGCGGGCATCGCGTTCTTCCCGCGGAGATCAACCACAAGGCGAATATCTGGGGATTTAAGAAACTGGGCGTGGATCGGGTCATCTCCGTGAGCGCAGTGGGGAGTCTTCGTGAGGGAATACGCCCCCGGGACATTGTCCTCCCTGATCAGTATTTTGATCGGACAAAAGGTTCCTTAAACCATACTTTTTTCGGGAACGGGATTGTCGGGCATGTTTCATTCGGCGATCCAACCTGTAGGGATTTGCGCAACACCATGGCCGGGATTGTTGCGGAGACGGTGCGGGATTTGAAACTGGACGGAGTCGTCCGGCTTCACAAGGATGGCACGTATGTGAACATGGAGGGGCCCGCCTTCTCCACCCGCGCGGAATCGAATGTCTACCGCGGGATGGGTTTCGATATCATCGGAATGACAAGCCTGCCTGAGGCGAAACTTTGCCGGGAGGCGGAGTTGTGCTACCAGTCCATCGCCATGGCAACGGATTACGACTGCTGGCGTGTCAGCGAGGAAGAAGTCTCCGTTGAAATGGTTATCGCGACCCTGACTGCCAACGCCAATTTAGTTAAGGAAATCATTCGCCGTCTGGTTCCCGCATTACCCGTGACGCGGGATTGCCCCTGCCAGCATGCGTTGAAGTTCGCCATCATGACGGACATGAAGTGCGTGCCGCCCGCGACGCTGGAAGCCCTGTCTCCGATGCTGGCGAAATATCGGTGAAGTGGGGGCTCGATAGTCTCCGGCATCTGGATCCGGCTCCTCTGCTGGATCTGCTCTGGCCTCGCGCCTGTGAAGCTTGTGGGAAGCCTGCCGGGGCTGCCGCGAAGTATCTGTGCTGGGACTGCCTGGCGTCCTTGCCGGTGATTGAGGCCCCGTTCTGTTCCCGATGCGGAGATCCGGTTGAGGGCGAAATCACACGGGATTACATCTGTTCATTCTGCGTTGACCGGGCCCCGGCGTTTGATCAGGCTCGTTCTGCCGTCCGGTTCCGGGCTTCTGTCAAGGATGTGCTTCACCGGTTTAAATATTCCCATGCCACTTTCCTGGACAAGGATCTCGCCACCCTGTTGCACGCCTGTGTGAGGACTCACTACAGTCATGAGCGATTTGACGCCATCACATTTGTTCCGTTGCATCCGGCAAAGGAGCGGTCACGCACGTATAACCAGGCTCGGCTCCTGGCCGACCGGTTGGCCGGAATGATGGACATTCCTCTGGCACGCGGCTGCCTGACTCGGGCACGGGAAACGGGGACCCAGACTCACCTGAGCATGAGGGAGCGGGCAAGGAACATGGCCGGCGCCTTTGAGGCACGCTGCCCGGACTGGATTAAGGGTCGGAACTTTCTTCTGGTCGATGATGTCATGACTACCGGGGCGACCGTGAACGAGATCAGCCGGACACTGAAGGCCGCAGGCGCCTCCAAGGTTTGCGTCGTCACCGTGGCGAGAGGATAGGCGCGAAAAATTATTTGACGGAAGAATACACGCTGTATAGATTGTGCGCCTTCTTTCCGAGCCATTGTGCCCCCATCGTCTATCGGTTAGGACAGCAGGTTCTCAACCTGTTAAGAGGAGTTCGACTCTCCTTGGGGGTGCCATTTCGCGCTTGGTTTACCTTACGGATACTTCACGGAAGGCACCGTGCATTTCGTCGATGAGGTCGGTTGCGGTCAGCGTGGCTTGGGAACGGCGCCACATGGCGTTGTCGCCGGATCGTCCATGAATGAAGACGGCTGCGCAGGCGGCTTCAAAAGGATCCATCCCCTGGGCCAGGAATCCACCCATAATGCCAGTCAGCGCATCTCCCATGCCGCCGGACGCCATGCCGGGATTTCCGGTCATGTTGATATGGATTGGCTTGCCCTCCTGCGCCACAATCGTTCCTGCCCCCTTCAGGACGACAATGGAACGGGTCAGGCTGGCGGCTTTTAAGGCGGCGGCTTCCCGGTCCTGTTGAATCGTTTCAATCGAACAGCCGAGCAATCGTGCCAGTTCGCCGGGGTGGGGGGTGATGATCACCGGGCAGGATGCCCCGGCAAGGCTCTCAGGATGGCCTTCCAGGACATTAAGGGCGTCGGCATCCAGCAGGAGCGGACGACGACAATCGGTCAGGAGATTCCGTACCCATGCCGCAGTATCGGGATGACGGGTCATTCCCGGGCCGACCACGATGGCGCTGAAGTCGTTGATCCGACTCTTCCAGATATCCCAGACGCTGGCCTTCAGGGAGCCGGTTTCCGTCTCGTCGCCGGGATAGGTCATGACTTCAAGCGCTGCGCTAGCCACGATCGGATACGTGGTGCGGGGAACCAGCGCGCTGACAAGCCCGGTTCCGCAATGCAAGGCGGCCATGGCCGCCATCGCCGGAGCGCCAGCGTAACCGGTGGCACCTCCGATGATCAGGGCATGCCCGAATTCGCCTTTGTGTGCCGCGCGCGGACGTTTCGGAAGATGGCGCCGGACATCCCAGCCGCTGATAAGATGCCGCGGCGATGCATAATGGGCCGTCAACTCTATGGGAATTCCGATCCCGATGATGTCCAGGCTGCCGACATAGGGAATCGCCTTTTGAGTCAGTAACCCGACCTTTGGCATTCCAATGGTGACGGTGATGTCGGCCCGAACCGCCTCTCCGGGCGCCTCCCCGGTATCGGCATCAAGGCCGGAAGGCACATCGATCGAGATAACGAGATTGTCCTCCCCGACCTTGTTGATGTAATGGATGGCTCCGGCAATGGGGCCGCGCGGGGGACCATTGACCCCGATACCAAGAACCCCATCCACGATAATCTCTCCGCTTCCGGTATCTCGAAGGGCGTCATCCCATGACTCCTTGGTGGGGAGTTCGATCAGGGGAATTCCGGCTGCACGCATTTTGCCAAGATGCCGGAGGGCATCGCCACGTATATCCGATGCGGAGCCGGCGAGAAGCACCTCGACTTCAAAGTCGTCCTCGTGCAGAAACAGGGCGGCGGCGAAGGCATCGCCCCCGTTATTGCCGCGTCCCGCAATAATCTGGATAAACACATCCCCGCCGCGGGCTTTGTCGGCGAGATATTCCACGGTGGCTGCTACACCCTGTCCCGCCCGCCGCATCAGATCAAACCCCGGAATCGCAAATTCCGCAGAGGCGATTTTGTCGAGTTCCCGCATCTGGGCCGAGGTGATCGCTTTCATGGTGTTCCCTTTATCAGAAGCGCATGTGCCACGGCGAAATTGTGTGTATGGGAG
>JBAXMJ010000188.1:0-3568 GCA_037134355.1 bacterium
CCGCCCGGGGGCGAGTGGGCAGAGACGGATTTTCGGAGGCTGAATCATGTGAACGGGGTAAGCGAAGTGGAGGCCATCCTGCACACCGGGCGCCTCCATCAGATCCGGGCGACGCTTCATTCGCTTGGGTTTCCGGTTGTGGGCGACAAGCTTTACGGGCCCGACCCGATGATGTTTGTCCGGTTTTGTACCGATTCCCTGACGGTGGAGGATCGACGGCGTCTCAGAATGGATCGCCAAGCTCTTCACGCTATGGAGTTAGAATTCCGGCATCCCGGCACGGATCAGCTCATGCATTTTGAAGCCCCGATGCCCCCTGATATGGCCGCCATACTGGTTACTTGAGGAGTCCGACTTCCCTTAAGCATTCTGCCAGTTTCGCTTTATTGGCGTCCGTGGTCTCGCAGAGCGGAAGCCGGTAGGTTTCCTCAATCAGTCCGGCCATGGCCATGGCGGCTTTGATCGGGATGGGATTGGTGTCGATGAAAATATCGGTAAAGAGCCGGTAATACTTCATATGAAGGGCGAGTGCCTCGTTCCACCGTCCGGCGGCGGCGGCATGAACCATGTCGGCCACGGCCTTGGGCGCGATGTTGGAGGCGACGCTGATGATTCCCTTGGCGCCCAATGACATCATGGGGAGTGTCAGGGAGTCGTCGCCCGACAGCACGGTGATGGTACAGGCTCGCAGGATCTGGCTGACGCGATCCACGCTACCACCCGCCTCCTTCACGCAGACGATTTTCGGGTGTTTCGACAGGCGGGCGATGGTCGCCACATCAATTTCCCGGGCCGAGCGGCCGGGGACATTGTACAGCACAACCGGTAGGCCGAGATCGGCCACGGCGGAGAAGTGGCGGTAGAGTCCCTCCTGATTGGGCTTGTTGTAGTAAGGGGTCACCTGGAGCGTGCCGTCGGCTCCGGCTGAAAGGGCATGTTTTGTCAGTTGTATGGCCTCGGCGGTCGAGTTGGCGCCAGTCCCGGCAATGACCTTGATTTTGCCCTTGCAGGCCTCGATGGCGACCTCCACGATTTTTTCATGTTCGTCGAAGTCCACTGTGGGGGATTCGCCCGTGGTTCCCACGGGGACAATCCCATCGATTCCGGCCGCAATCTGCAGGGCGATAAGGTCGCGGAGTTTTTCGTAATCCACCCGACCATCCCTGTTGAAGGGGGTGACAATCGCGGTATAGGCGCCTGTAAACATGATGCTCTCCTTTATCACAAGCTCTCGCCGCGCACAATATCTTCCCATGTTTCACGCTGGCGGATGGGTGTGGCCCGGGTGCCGTCCACCATCACCTCGGCGGCGCGCGGTCGGCTATTGTAGTTGGATGACATGGAAAATCCGTAAGCGCCTGCGCTCAAAGCGACCACGAGGTCGCCTTGCTTCACATCAGGCAGCTCCCGGTCCTGCGCCAGGAAGTCGCCTGACTCACAGATCGGGCCAACCAGGTCGCCGGTAACGGTTTTATTCGTGGCGACGACCGGAAGGATCTCGTGATGGGCCTGATAAAGAGCCGGCCGGATCAGGTCATTCATGGCCGCATCCACGACGATGAACTTTTTGAAATGGCTATCCTTCACATACTGCACCCGGCTGACGAGGATTCCGGCATTGCCGACGATGCTGCGGCCGGGTTCCATCCATACCTGCAGGCCCAGTTTCTTGAGGGTCGGCAGCAGGACGGCGGCGTACACCTTCGGATCGAGGGCTTCCTGATCGGGCTTGTAGTTGATCCCGAGTCCGCCGCCGATGTCGAGGTGACGGAAAGTTGGGTATTTGGCTTTCAGGGTTTTGCAGAAGTCCTTCACCTTTTCAAGCGCCTCACCAAAGGGGGCGGCGCTGAGGATTTGCGAGCCGATGTGCATATGTAACCCGGCGATTTCGATGTTCGGCAGCCCGGCGGCCAGTTCATAGGCCTGCATGGTGCGGGCAAGGTCGAGCCCGAACTTATTTTCTTTTTTTCCAGTACTGATGTACTTGTGCGTCTTGGGATCCACGTCCGGGTTCATACGGAAGGCAATTCGTCCCTTGACCCCGAGATGTTTGGCGCACTCGGAGATACGGGCGGCTTCGGGCTCGGACTCACAGGTGAAAAAGGCGATTTGTTCCTTCAGGGCGTATTCAATTTCCTCGCGGGTCTTGCCGACGCCGGCGAAGACGATGCGATTGGCTTCCGCCCCTGCACGAAGCACCCTGAAGAGTTCGCCGCCGGAGACGATATCGAATCCTGCACCTTCCTGAATCAGGGTTTTGATGATGGCGATATTGCTGTTGGCCTTCACCGAGTAGCAGATCATGGGCTTCACCTCGGCCATCGCGGAGGCGATGGCGCGATACCGGTCACGGAGATGATTCTTGCTGTAAACATAAAGCGGTGTGCCGTAACGGAGTGCCAGATCCTCGACCGGCACGCCTTCCGCGAATAATTTTCCAGACTGATAAGTAAATGCCTGCATAACGTCCTTACTGTTCCGTTTTGTGATCGTGAATAGCTATCACAAAGGGGTAGGGGATGTCAAAAACTGCGGATTCATTGTTTCTTGTTTCCAGAAAGGCGGTTTGTAATACTCGCCGCCAATTCGACCGGATGAACGGCAGGGGAGTGTAAAATTATGGACACAGTGAAAACGCTTCGGAAACTCGGGGAAAAGCATGGGACTCCCCTTTTTGTGGTCGATCACAATGTCCTCCGCAAAAACTACGCCACGTTCAAGAAATATCTACCCCGCGTCCAAGCCTACTATGCGGTAAAGGCCAATCCCGATCCTGCGATTGTGAAGACCCTTTTTGATGCGGGCTCGAGCTTTGATGTCGCCTCGATGCCGGAGTTCAACATCGTCTATGATCTGATCAAGCGCATGCCGGCCCGGCAGCGGCAGGACTGGATTTGGGATAAAATCATTTACGCCAATCCCATTAAGGTCAACGATGCCCTCCGGGAGTTGGATCAATACAAGGCCCTGGTCACCTACGATAACCACGAGGAGATTCGGAAGATCAAGAAATACGCACCCAACTCAGGGCTTGCTCTGCGGCTGAGTGTTCCCAATACAGGCGCCATGTGCGAACTCTCCTCGAAATGCGGCGCCGCCTCCGGTGAAGCGGTGGATCTTATTCTGGCGGCCGACAAGGCCGGGCTGGTTGTGGAAGGGCTGAGTTTTCATGTCGGCAGCCAGACCACCAATTTCGAGAATTTCGTGCAGGCGATCAACCTGGCGGCCAGTATCTTTGAGGAGGCCAAGGGACGCGGCTACACCAAGATGAACCTTCTGGATATTGGTGGCGGCTTTCCGGCGCCTTATGATGAAACCGTGAAGCCCTTTAGCGAACTCGCCCGCAAGATCAACGTCGAGTTGAACCGGTTATTCCCTAAGGACATCCAGATCTTGGCCGAACCGGGTCGGTTCATGGTGGCGACGGCTGGCACCGCGGTCTCCCAGGTGATTGGCAAGGCGCGGCGAAATGGGAAATTGTGCTACTACATTGACGATGGCGTCTACAATACCTTCTCCGGCATCATTTTTGACCATTGCCAGTATCACCTGAAGGCGTTCAAGAAGG
>JBAXMJ010000189.1:0-3519 GCA_037134355.1 bacterium
AAGTGAGATCCGCCGATCAGGCCGACACTTTTACAGAAAAGAAATTGCTTTGCCGGGGGGTAAGATTCCGATTACGATTATGATTATGATTGGGAATGTGATACAAAGATCATCATGTTTGATTTGAACGCCTATCTTGAAGCGCGGAAAGCCATTGTTGAGGAGGGGCTCGAAAGAACGATGCCACCCGAAACAACACGTCCCGCCATTTTGCACCGGGCCATGCGGTATTCCGTCATGGCGGGAGGGAAACGCCTGCGCCCGATCCTGTGCCTGGCGGCCTGTGAATCCGTGGGTGGGAAGCCGGAATCGGCCCTCATGGCGGGTCTTGCCACGGAAATCCTGCACACCTACACCCTGATCCATGATGATCTTCCCTGCATGGACGACGACGCGCTCCGCCGCGGACGACCCACCTCCCACATCATGTTCGGCGAGGCCAATGCCCTTCTGGCGGGCGATGCCCTTCTGACACTGACCTTTGAATGGCTTGCCGGAATCCAGGCACCCCCGCCCTATTCCCCAAACCAGCTTTCCCTCGAGTTGGCCGTAGCGGCGGGAAGCCAGGGCGTTATTGGCGGACAAGTCGAGGATCTTTCCGCGGAAGGTTCGGATCCGGATGCCGGACTTCTGGACTACATTCACCGCCATAAAACGGCCGCGCTGATCCGTGCGGCGGTGCGCATGGGAGGAATTTGCGGCGGGGCTTCAGCGGCCTCCCTGGACGCCCTGACTCATTACGGCGACTCGGCAGGGCTTGCGTTCCAAATTGCCGACGACATCCTGAATGTGACCTCCACCCCGGAACAACTGGGGAAGCCCGTGGGCAATGATGAACAACTGAAAAAACTGACCTATGTCGCGGTTCACGGATTGCAGGCGAGCCGGGATAAGGCGGAGGTCCTGATTCGTGACGCTGTGGTTGCTATTCGAACGCTCCCGGGCGATCCGCAGCCCCTGATCGCCCTCGCGGAATACACCATCAAGCGCATCTCATGAATATGCGGGTCATGGTTTTCCCAAATCCCGTCCCCTACCCTGAGGCCCTAACGCTACAAGACAAGCTCGTCACGCAAAGGCAGGCGGACGAAATCCCAGACACGCTCCTCATTCTGGAGCACAGCCCGGTGATCACCATGGGTGTCCGAACCAAGCCCGAGAATCTTCTGCTCTCTCCTGAGGCCCTGCGCCATCGGGGCATCGAACTGTATGAAACGCCCCGGGGTGGTGATGTGACCTACCACGCGCCAGGCCAACTGATCCTCTACCCCATCATGAAACTCACCGGGACGGAGGCCGATGCGCACGCGTTCGTCAATAAGCTGGAGGAAATCGCCATCCTAACGGCCGACGCATTCGGCGTCCCTGCCTTCCGGAGAAAAGGGAAAACGGGGGTCTGGACTGAATCGGGAAAGGTGGCGGCCATCGGCGTCCGTTTCAAAAAATGGGTTTCCTCGCACGGCATGAGCTTTAATGTGGACGTTGATCTGGCTGGATTCAGCACTATCATCCCCTGCGGATTGCCGGGGGAAAAGGTCACCTCCCTCAAGGCGATCCTAGGCCCGACCTGCCCCACCTTGCAGGAAGTGCGCGCGGTCATCATGCGCCAGTTCGAGAGGGAAACCGGAAGAACCTGCGTCTGGCATCCGGAACGGTAAACACCCTTATTCGCGAATCTGGCCATCCCCGCTGATGACATACTTGTAGGTCGTCAATTCTTCAAGTCCCATCGGGCCACGGGCATGCAGCTTATCGGTACTGATCCCAATTTCGGCACCCATGCCGAATTCCGCACCATCGGTAAACCGGGTGGAGGCATTGACATAGACCGCCGCAGATCCAACTTCATGGGTGAATTCCTTCTGGGCTTCGGATGAATCGGCAATAATGGCGTCAGAATGGTTTGATCCGTAATGATTGATGTGCTCAATCGCCGCTTTCAGAGACGGCACCACTCGAACAGCTAGAATCAAATCCAGAAATTCAGCCGCCCAATCCTCCTCGGTTGCCGGCGTCATGGTCGGGACGATGGCTCGTGCCGCAGCATCCCCCCTGAGCTCAACTTTCAGATCCCCTCCCAGCCGGGCGGCCACCTTCTTTAGAAACGGCTCTGCCACGGCTTCATGCACCAGCAGGGTTTCCATCGCATTGCACACGCCTGGCCGCTGACACTTTGCGTTTTCACAAATCTTGAGGGCCATATCCAAATCCGCAGAAGCATCCACATACGTGTGACACACGCCCTTATAGTGCTTGATCACGGGAACCCGAGCCTGCTCCACAACCGCACGAATAAGACTTTCGCCGCCTCGGGGAATGACGAGGTCCACCTTTCCCTCAAGCTGGACCAGTTCCCGGACGGCATCCCGATCCGTTGTCATCACCAGCTGAATGGCATTTTCAGGAAGCCCCTTCTTTTTTCCGCCAGCCCGAAGCACCTCGACAATGGCCTGGTTCGAGCAAAGAGACTCCTTGCCACCCCGTAAAATAACGGCATTGGCTGTTTTGAAGCACAATCCCGCGGCATCGGCGGTGACATTTGGTCGCGACTCATAGATAATCGCAATCACCCCGATCGGAATCCGGGTCTTGAGAATCTCCAAGCCGTTGGGTCGAATCCAGCGACTGATGACCGCCCCCACCGGATCCTTAAGCCCAGAGACTTCTCGCAGCCCCTTCGCCATGGCATTGATTCGCGAATCCGTGAGTGTCAATCGGTCGAGCAGGGCAGCCGACATGCCGGAAGCTCTCGCCATCTCCAGATCTTTTCCATTCGCCTGCTTCAGTATGTCCCGGGAGGCTTCAATTTCATCGGCCATAGCCAACAGAATCGCGTTCTTCTTCCGAGCTGGGAACCGGGCCAACTCACGCGATGCCGCAACCGCGTTCTCACCCACTACCAGCATTTCTTCATGCAATCCCATACAGACTCCTCTCTTCGCCGTTCTACAGCGAAGCCAACACAAAGGTTCCGACATCCTCCCCGCGCATCACGCGGGTAATGTTACCCATCTTCCGTCCATCGGCAATTACCACATGACATCCCGAATGGGCGGCCAGTTCAGCGGCCCGCAACTTGGAACCCATGCCCCCCGTTGATAAATTTCCTTTTTGTCCCGTCACTAGCGCCAGTGTTTTCTTATCGACCCGTTCAAGACACGAAACCCGGCGTGTTTTCCCATTGGCACCGGGAGCGCGCAACCCATCCACTGTGCTCAGAATGATCAGTAAATCAGCACGGATCAGGCGCACGACCAGAGAGGCCAGAAAATCATTATCGCCCAGCTTGATGTCGGCCCGGATTTCCTCGTCCGCCACCACATCGTTCTCGTTGACGATGGGAATGACCTTGTGCCGGAGCATGTTTTCGATTGTACGGCAGGCATTGTTCTGGCGGATCGCATGGTTGAAATCGTCATGGGTGAGCAAAACCTGACCGACCTTGCAGCGTTTTGCCGAAAACAACTTGTCGTAGGCAGTCATGAGGCGGGACTGTCCCACAGCCGCTGCCATCTGGAG
>JBAXMJ010000190.1:0-3495 GCA_037134355.1 bacterium
GCCACCCCCGAAGCCGGAAACCGGGTAACTTCGTCAAAATGAGAATTGCTGCCATGGCGCCGTTTGCCCACCCTTGTATGATTATTTTTAAAATACCTCGCATACGTATTTATACGTATTGACATGGCAAACGTAAAGCGTAGCCTCATGTACAATTTTTAGTAGAATTTAGGGGTCTGAAGTCCAATGGACTTCAAACCCCTAAAATAACATGGACTAGGCGAGGTCGATCTGTCATGTACGTTCCGAACTACAAGTACGATGTATTCGTCAGCTATGCGCACGTTGACGACACTCCCTTTCCGGGTGCTTCCGAAGGTTGGGTCACAACCTTCGTCAGACTCTTGAAAAAGCGTCTTGGCGAGAAAATCGGACGCGATGACGCCTATTCGCTCTGGATGGATCACGAACTTGGAAGCGGGCAATTCATTTCCGAACAGCTAATTGACAATTTGCGTGATGCGGCAACCCTAGTTGTCGTGCTTTCGCCAGGCTATGTGGCATCGAGTTGGTGCCAGCGCGAGCGGGATGCTTTTCTTAGCTTGATACGGGATCGCACTCAACGCCCTGTTTTCATTGCCGAACGAGAGAGGGTTGACGATTGTGATTGTCCTGATGAACTGACGGACCGTAAAATCTTCCATTTCTGGGTACAGGAACGTGAAGGCAAGGCACCGCGTGTGCTTGGCTCCCGTCCCGGTCATTCCGATGATGAGTATTACAACCAGATTGACGACCTCTGCCAGGATATCGTCATCGAATTGAAGCGCCTAAGGAGCGTTGGGGAAAGTGTCACCAAGCCACCGTTTGCCACGGCAATCCCCACCCCTGCGCCAAACCTGACCCGCCCGCACACCGTCTTTCTCGCCCAGGTCACGGACGACCTCGATCTCCAAAGAAACAGCATCAAGCGTTATCTGGATCAGGCCGGGGTGCGGGTGCTCCCGGACATTGGATACTCGCAGGAGCCGAAAGCTTTCCGCGCTTATGCGGAGCGCGACCTTGCCGAAAGCGATCTTTTTGTGCAATTGCTCAGTGGAACGGCAGGAAAAAAACCAATCGACCTGCCGCAAGGCTATCCAACGTTCCAGATGGAGCTTGCACTTGTAGCCGGCAAGCCGATTTTGCAGTGGCGAAGCCAGACGCTGGACATTACGACCATTGAGGATGAAGAGCACCGGGCATTGCTAGAAGGGATGCCAGTCCGTGCCGAGGGACTGGAAGATTTCAAGTCGGAAGTCATTAGGCGGCTGACCGAACCACCTCAACTTATTTTGCCGAAAAAGAACATCTTCGTTTTCGTGGACATGGAATCTGCCGACCGCCCATTCGCCGAGCAAATTTGTGAGATTCTTGACCGCTACGGGGCGGAGTTTGTGCTGCCGGTCCAGAACGAAAATCCCGCTGACAACCGCCACGACCTGGAACAAAACCTGACCGATTGCGACGCGCTGATCGTGATCTACGGGATGACCACCAACACTTGGGTGCGAGGGCAATTGAGGGAAGCCCACAAGGCACTTGCCAGACGGCAGGAACCTTTGCGCGCCCTAGCGGTGTTCGAGGGGCCGCCGGAGCAGAAAGCCCCCCTCGACATGAAGATTCAAAACATGAAAGTGCTGGACTATCGCAAAGGCATCAGTGAAAGCGAAGTGAGGCGTTTCTTGGATAGCCTCACGGTGTCGGAGGTGGCCTGATGATTACTAGCCAACCCTACCCCGGCCTACGCCCATTCGAAAGCGATGAGGCTGATGTTTTCTTCGGGCGGGAGGAACAAACCGACGAACTGCTGACCCGTCTTGGCAAAACCCGCTTTCTGGCCATCATTGGCGCGTCGGGATGTGGTAAGTCATCGCTGGTTCGCGCAGGCATGATTCCCTCGCTAGAAACAGGTTTTATGGCCGCTGCCGGTTCACGCTGGAGCTTTGTCCAGTTGCGGCCGGGTAGCCACCCCATCCGGCGGCTGGCGAATGCGCTGATCGAACAGGCTGGACTGATGCCGGAGGATGGCGACAAAAATGAAGCCCTTGGGTTTCTCAACGCCACCCTGCGGCGAGGCCCGCTTGGGTTGGTCGAGGCACTTCAGTACACGCCACTCCCACCCCAGACCAATCTCCTGATCCTTGTAGACCAGTTCGAGGAAATATTTCGCTTTCGCAGGGAGGGGGACCGTGACGAGGCTGACGCTTTCGTCGCATTGCTGCTGGCGAGTACCCGGCAACGCGACCTGCCCATTTATGTTGCAATCACCATGCGTTCCGATTTCATCGGCGATTGCGCGGTATTCAACGGTTTGCCAGAGGCGCTCAATCAGAGCCAATATTTGACACCCCGGCTGACCCGCGAACAGTTGCGGGCCGCCATTGTCGGTCCTGCACGGGTGTTTGGCGGCGATGTGGAGCCGGAACTGGTCAACTCCCTGCTCAACGAAATGGGTACCGACCCGGACCAGCTACCCCTGCTGCAACATCTGCTGATGCGAGTTTGGAACCGTGCCGCTTCACATGAAGATTCGTTGCAGGCTGCTGCCGATGATGACACAACAGGCCGGTTGTTGACGGTGCAAATAGCTGAAGCAGTCGGTGGCTTGAAGCGGGCACTGTCCAATCATTTGGACGAAGCTTACGGCGAGTTGGATGACCGCCAGCAAAAAATGGCCGAGGCGCTGTTCCGCCGGTTGTCCGAACGCGGGGTGGATCAACGGGATATTCGCCGCCCGACGAGCGCAGCGGAAATCGAGGCTCTGACCGGTGCCAGCCTCGGACAACTGGTGGCCATCGTGGATACGTTCCGCGCACCTACCCGCAGTTTCCTGGTTCCGTGCTGTTTGGAACCCATCTATTCGGAGACGGTACTCGACATCACCCATGAAAGCCTGATCCGGCAGTGGGAACGCTTGCGCGGTTGGGCGGAGGCGGAAGCGCAATCGGCGGAGACCTATCGTTTGCTGGAACAGGCGGCGCGTCGTTGGCAGCAAGGGCTTGGCGGATTCTGGCGCACCCCCGACTTGGAGGCGGCGCTGGCCTGGAAAGACAGGGAGCAGCCCACAGCCCCTTGGGCCAGGCGCTATGGCGGCGATTTCGATTTGGCGATGCACTTCCTAGCCGCGAGCGAGCAGGAACGGCAAGCCGAGATGGAACGGGTAGAAGCACTTCGGCAAAGAGAGGTGCGCCGACTGCGCCGTTCCCGGGCGATTTTGGCGGCGGTGTGCGCCAGTATGGTGGCGGGCGGTATTTTCCTTTGGGATGGATTGTCTCGGGATCACGCGACTTATTACAACGGATTTGTCAAACGCTGGGGTATTCCTCAAGGCATAGGCGAACTGAACAAAGACCAAGTGAGACACCGGGGCGGTTCGTTGAAATTCATCACCAAGGGGCGATACGGGCCTGTGATGCGCGTGGAGGCCGTGGATAGCCACGACCAGTGCAATCCCAATAATAACGTCGGAACCTACCTCGAATTAAATCCAGAACCCAGCCCCTTGCGCGAATG
>JBAXMJ010000191.1:0-3465 GCA_037134355.1 bacterium
AAAGCTCCCGACGCAAGGCCAAATATGTGTCTCCTTAACTACGCGCCATTCGGCTAAAGCCGGTACACCAGCCCCAGAATGCGAGGGATTTCAGCCCGTTTGTGTACCGCCTTCAGGCGGTCTTTTGCCATAATGAGAATTGCTGTGCAATCATTTCAATAGCTTGAATTGCCAGCAGACGAGAGCATAATAGCTGACAACGAACCACAAGTAAGGAGTATGACCGATGGGATCACCGATGTTGGATACGTTGCTGGCGGATATCAAGACGGCGATGAAGGCACAGGCCCCGGAAACGCTGACTGCGCTCCGGATGTTAAATGCCCAGATTAAAGATGCCACGGTGAATGCCGGGAAGGACCCGACTGACGAGGCGGTCGCGACCATTGTAGCCAAGGCGATCAAGCAGCGGCAGGATTCCGTGGAGCAATTCAAGGCGGCCGGGCGAAATGATCTGGCGGACAAGGAGCAGCGGGAAATTGAACTGTTCCGGGCTTACCAGCCTCAGCAACTCGGTGCGGCGGAGATTGAAGCGCTCGTCCGGAAAGTCATCGCCGAGACCGGCGCTGTCGGAAAAAAAGACCTGGGCAAAGTAATGCAGGCCTTGATGCCGCAGGTGAAGGGCAAGTCCGACGGAAAACTGGTTAACCAGATTGTGATGGCGCAGTTGGGCGGGTGACAGACGGCCCTGCCACCAGAAGGGATTCTGTGAACGCTTTTCATTTTTTTCTGTCTGGAGTTGTGATCCTGATGCATGCTCTGCCTGTCAAAGCCGGGGAGGCTCCTCCTTGCGTTTCGAATGGGGACACGGTTGAGAGCATCGTACAAAAGCTCGGCAAGCCCAAGGGGATCGTTTCCGGCGGGACGCGAGCCACCTATTATTATGAGCAAGGCACTGTCGATTTTGTGACAGGTCGGGTTGTAAATGCCATGTTGGTGTCCAGTGAAGAAGCCCGTGAACGGGCCGCCAAGCGGGATCTGGAAGAAAAGAATTTCCGGCAGCAACGGGAAACGGAGCGAGTCCGTTTAGGCGAAGCGGGTGCGGCGGAGATGGCTCGTGCGGTGGCGGACAAATCCCTTGCGGCTCTTCCTGCTTCCGAACGGGCCGAGTTTTGGGCGCAATTTGCGAAGCAATACCCCACTACGGATATCTCGGCTCAAGTGGCCCAGACCGCAGAAGCGGTCAAAACGGATCAAAAAGATCGCGACCGGACAGATGAACTGGTCAGGTTAAATCAACGGGTCGGAGCCATTCAGGAGCGATTCACTGAATTGGATGCCGATTATGCGGCGTCTCTCGCCAACTGGAAACGGAACGAGATTGATGCCGAGCGAGCCAAGCTTAAGGATGAACTTTCCACCATCGCGACCCGCGTTCATGAATTGTCAGCAACCCCGTAACGTGTCAGGCGGGTGAGGCGGCGAGGGCTTCCAGTGCTTCCCAGCGTTTGTAGGCGATTTCTAATTCCCTGGCGAGGGCTTCTGAACGCTCTGTGACCCGGGTAACCTCCGCCTTGGGTTTCTTAAAGAATGCCGGATCCGCAAGGCAAGCATGCCATTGGGTTTGCTCTTCCTCCATGGCCTCTATGCGGCTTGGGAATTCCTCCAATTCACGTCGTTCCTTGAAGGAAAGTTTCCGGCGGGCTGGCTGCTCCGGCTTGGCGGCCGGTGCTTTTTCTGAAACATTCGGATCGGGGGGAAGAATGCGGCGGGCATTCCAATCGTCATAGCCCCCTACATAGTCATTGATATACCAGCCCTCATCGGGTTTCAACCAGGGCCCCGCCTGATCGCCCGGGTGCTTTTCAAATACCAGAACGCTGGTGGCGATGTTGTTGAGGAAGGCGCGGTCATGGCTGACGACGAGTACCGTTCCAGTGTAGGCGTCCAACTGTTCCTCCAGAAGATCCAGCGTATCGAGATCCAGGTCGTTTGTGGGTTCATCCAGAACCATCACATTGGAGGGCTGGGCGAAGAGGCGCGCGAGCAGGAGCCGGTTGCGTTCTCCGCCTGAGAGGACGGATACCGGTTGCCGGGCGCGATCCGGGCTGAATAGAAAATCCTCAAGGTAGCCGATGACGTGACGCTTGACCCCCTGCAACATGATGAATTCCTTGCCCTGCACGATGTTTTCGGCGAGGGACTTGGATTCGTCGAGTTGAGCGCGGAGCTGGTCGGAATAGGCAATCTGAAGGTTGGTGCCGTGCTTGATGATGCCGGATCTGCGTGACCCCTCACCCTGGCCCTCTCCCTCAAGGGGAGAGGGAAAAGAGGAATCAAGCAGAAGGTTCAGCAGAGTTGTTTTCCCGCAGCCATTAGGCCCGATGATGCCGATCCGGTCGCCCCGGTTGATGACGGTTGAAAAGTTCCGGATCAACGGGGTCGCCCCGTAGCCGAAGGTGATCTTGTCGGCTTTGATGACAACCTGGCCCGTACGGTTCGCTTCCTGGATGGACATCTGGACGGTGCCGGTTCGCTGCCGGCGCTGACTGCGATCCGCGCGAAGTGCCTCGAGAGCGCGAAGCCGGCCCTGGTTCCGCACGGTACGCGCCTTGACGCCCCGCCGCCGCCAGGCTTCTTCCTTCTCCAACAACTTATCCATCCGGTTCCACTGCAGGGACTCCGCCTGAAGGGATTCCTCCTTGCGGCGCAGAAAGGTATCGTAATCGCAATTCCAGTCGCTGAGGTGGCCCCGATCCAGTTCCACGACGCGCGAGGCAATCCGGCGCAGGAAGGCCCGGTCATGCGAGATGAATAGGAAGGTTTTGCAACGGCGCAAGAGATAGGCTTCCAGCCAGGCAATGGAATCCAGATCCAGATGATTGGTCGGTTCATCCAGCAGTACGACGTCTGGGGCGCCAGCCAGAGCCTGAGCGAGCAGAACTCGTCGTCGTGTTCCTCCGGAGAGCGTCGAAAAATCGGCTTCCGGATCCAGATCGAGCCGGCTGAGAATCTGCTGGGCTTCAAGAGCCTCCCGTGCAAGATCCGGGTTCTCGTGATCGGGGCAGACGATATCCAGGACCCGGCCGGAGAGATGGGTGGGCACCTGTTGGGGAAGGCGGGTTATTCGGATACCCGATGACCGGATGACCTGACCGGAGTCGGGCTTAGATTCGCCAGCCAACACTCGCAGCATGGTGCTTTTTCCGGTTCCATTGACGCCCAGCAGGCAGATACGGTCGCCCCGCTCGATGTGGAACTCCACATCGTCAAGCAGCGGATTTCCGCCATAACTTAGGCTAACGTTCTTTAAACTTAATAGGGCCATGGGGAATTCTGCCTTTCAAGGGGCGACACTATGGGCATTGCCGCGGAAGTTTTCAAGCGTGGTGATAAAGAGAGGTGTCAGGGTTCGGGAAGAAGAGGGGTCAGGGTTCGGGGTTCAGGGTTTTCTGCTGTATTTACTAAACCTAAATTCGGCAGTTCAACTGCTCCGCAGTTGATGCCGACGATTGTAACCATATT
>JBAXMJ010000192.1:0-3449 GCA_037134355.1 bacterium
TGGTGGTGGTGGGGGCGGCGGTTGCGGTCGGGCCGCCGGCTTCACGGGTTCTTTTTCCGGTTTGGGGATGGCTATCAATTCACCCTGCTCGGGTTCATCCTTCTGGAGAGTTTCCTCGCGTGCCGCAACCCGTTCAATCCGTTCCCGCTTCCATCCCTTGATGGCGGGTTGACGCTTATGGGCGTCCATCATGTCCTGAGGCTCGCGGCTTGCCAGTCGAGACGCCGTCTCGTGAAGCATAGCCGTCAGCCGGAGAATGGCATCCCACCCGAAAAACAGGATCGATGCGGAGAGAAACAGTGCAATCACAAGAATATTGGCACCTACATCGCCCAGGATCTGGACGGAGATGAGTCGCGCCACGAATTGGGCAGGAACCCCACCCACGGCACTCATGTTCAGGGCAGCCATGAAGGGACTGAACCAGTCGGTGTGCAACTCAAGAAAACACGCCAGCGTCATCATCATCATCGCGGCCCAGATCAATTTGGCGCGGATATGCTCGATGCCGTGAAATATCAACACGATTCCGAAGCCCAGGAACCAGATCGGGATCAGATAGGCGCCCAGTCCGAAAGTTTCGAACAGAATGAAGGACACCCACGCGCCACCCGGCCCTATGAAATTCGCCGGCGGAGTATTCGGCGGCTCGTGAAGCAGGGGAATGTCACGCCAGTCGTACGAGACCAGACTGAGAAAAACAATCACGCAAACAGCCAGAAGCACAATACTCAAGGCCTCCCGTTTGCCGCCGCTGTTTGTGGGTTTTGGGTCTGCCATATGATTTATCCCTTACTGAGGACGATCTGAATTCATTGTCTCCAGTGAGGCGGCTCCGGCTGCTTTCCGGCAGCGCGAAACCAACTCTCGACAGGGTGAATTGGTGATTCCCGCCAAAGCACTCAACCGGAGCCCGCTCTGGGCGGCTCGCAGTGCCTTCTCAAAATCCCCGGCCGCATAGTAGGCTTCGCCCAGTGTGTTCCAAATGGAATAATCTGAAGGCACATCAATCAGGGCTGATCGTGCCAGCTTGACGATGCGGGAGGCATCACCGGGGTTCGCTCCTTTGACATGAATCAACGCCCAGGCCAGGTTGTTCTTGACCATGGGGTTGTCCGGAACAGCCTTGTTCAGAGCCTCCAACAAGGGAATGGCCTCCTCGTAACGCTTGGTCTCAATGAACGCCGCGCTTAACCCGAATGCCGCCTCCTGATTGGTTGAATCAAGGGATCGAGCCTTCTCGAAAAGAGCGACCGCCTCGGTGTATTTCCCTTCCATCAGGTTCTCGCGACCGCTAGCCAGAAGGGTGCTGACTTCTTCAGTCCCTTCCGCCAGAGCCATCGTGCCGCCAATCAATCCGATCACTATTGCTGCCCGTATTTTCATAAAGCTTATTTCACCGATTCATTCTTCCATTGTCGACCGGCACTATTCCCGGTGATCGACACCGTCACCTGAACATCGGAGGGATCCATCTGGACCACCCAGTTATCTCCCGGCGCCTGAATGGCGCTCCGTCGCACAAACGATTCCACCCGGCCATCCACCTCGACTGGCTGAGTATAAACGCTTTCCGTGGTTTGCAATTTTGCAGCGGGGCCCCGCAGGAGCACCGTTGAGGGCTCACAGGTCACCTTGTCCACCTCCCCGAACAGCGGAGTGCCGCTAGTTCGCCCTTTGACGGGAACCCGTTTTTCGGCCTGCCGATCCAGCGTGACGGTAATGCTCGAGGGATGAACCGCCACCGCCCGGGCGCCACGTACCCCGTGAATCATTGACGGAGTCAACTGAATCACCATGGGAGCGGGGCCGGAATCCTGGGTGAGCTCCACAACAGCCTGAAGACGCCGGGGATCCAGGATTTGGATGTCCTCCTGTGATCCTCTCAAGGTGACATCCACCGTGGCCACCGACTGGTTCAGGATGGCCATCCCCTGCCGAACTTCGATTTTGAGTTTTACATCCGGGATCTCCAGTTCAAAACTGATCGTATCCTGGATGATATACCAGGTGAGAATGGCCAGAACGAGCGAGAGGCCCTTCAGCCGCTTATTACGCACAAAGAATTCGCGGAACGAAAGGGTGTTAGCTGGCATGGGTCCCCTCCTCCCTCGCCCGTGTCTCGGACTTCGCAATTCCATCGAGGCTTAAATCCAGACGCTGCCTGGCCCGGGTCCACCGCGAGGTTCCCGGCACATCCTTGGATAGAACCCCTGATAAAAATTTCCGAAGCCGGTCCTCGTCAAAGTCGCGGCTGAGCCTGCCCCGCGTACTGATCGAAACCGTGCCGGTTTCTTCCGAGACGACAATGGCGATGGCATCCGTTTCCTCGGTCAACCCCATAGCGGCCCGGTGCCGGGTGCCCAACCCACGGCTCAGTTCCGGCCTCTGGCAGAGCGGAAAAAGACAACCTGCGGCGACAATGCGGGATTCGCTGATGATCACCCCGCCATCATGAAGCGGAGTATGGGGGAAAAAGATTGTGGCAAGAAGATCGGCATTGACCCGCGCATCCAGTTTGACCCCGGTATCCTGAATTGCCTTGGTGGATTCGGTGCGCTCGATAGCGATCAGGGCGCCGATCCGGCGTTCCGCCAGCAACATGACCGCTTCCACGATACTGTCAACATACCCCCGGGATTCGACGGGAGCCGCCAGGAAAGGCTGACGCCCGATCTCGGCCAGAGCGCGCCGGATTTCAGGCTGAAAAATAATCAACAGAGCCATGGCCAGATAGACAGACAATCTCCGCAACAGCCAGTTCAAGGCGTATATGTGGAAGACGCGGGTTACCACTATCAGAATCAACAGCACCACCAGGAGGCCAAGAAACACCTTGATACTGCGGGTCTCCCTGAAAAACAGGAGAAGGAAATAAAACCCGCAGGCCAGCACCAGGATTTCGACGACGCCGCCGAATCCAGGCCAGACAATCTGGTTCATCCATTCCACTCCGCTGTCTCCTCTCTTAGCGCTGCCACCATCCGGGCGGCATCCACCGATTCCTTCACCTCATGCACACGCCAGACCTGCGCACCCCGGCTTGCGGCCCAAACCGCACCCGCCAAGCTTCCTGCCAAGCGATCCATAACGTCACGCCCCGTGAGCACGCCGATAAAATTTTTCCGCGATATCCCGACCACCACGGGGCGTCCGCATTCCACAAGTGCCGGCAACCCTGCCAAAAGCTTCAGGTTGTGCTTCCCTGTTTTACCAAAACCGATGCCCGGGTCGAGCGCCATTGTATCAGGCGCCACGCCGGCCTCTTCCAACATCATCCGCCGCTGCCTCAGCCAGTCCACCACCCCGGCAACCACATCATCATATCGGGGATCCTGCTGCATGGTGGCTGGCTCGCCACGCATATGCATCAACACCACCCCGGCCCCGGTGCGACGGGCCACCTCCTGCATCGCCGGATCGCCCAGCGCTGTCACATCATTGATGAT
>JBAXMJ010000193.1:0-3449 GCA_037134355.1 bacterium
CCCCCGCCCCCAGATAGGCACCGGCCATGAAGGGATTATCCTCCACCGCATTGCAAAACACCACCAGGCGCGCGCAGGCGCTTCCAGAGCTGTCGGCCGTAAGCGCCGCCGCCTCCTTGATGATCTGCCCCATCAACGCCACGGCATCCATGTTGATGCCGGCCTTGGTCGTCCCGATATTCACCGACGAGCAGAGCCGCGTCGTTTCCGCCAGGGCTCGAGGAATACACCGGATCAGCGCCTCGCCTGCGGGGGTCATGTCCTTCTGCACCAGAGCCGAGAATCCGCCGATGAAATCGATTCCCAATTCCTTAGCCGCCCGGTCCAGTTCGCGGGCGATCGGCGTGTAGTCACGCGTTTCGCAGGCGGCCGCAATCCAGGCCACCGGCGTGACAGAAACTCGCTTGTTGACAATCGGAATCCCGTATTCCCGGGCAACAGCCTCGGCCGTGGGCACCAGCTTTCCGGCCATCCTCATGACTTTTTCATACGTGTTGCGGGCCACGCGCCGGATGTCCGGCCCGGCACAGTCATGAAGGTCAACCCCCATCGTCACCGTGCGAATATCCAGCTTCTGGGCGTGTATCATCCCCAGCGTTTCAAAAATCTCCTCAGAACTGATGGCCATGAATCACCTCTTTCCCTTACACCCTGTGCATCGCCTTGAATATCTCTTCATGCTGGACGATGATCGAGAGGCCAGCCTCCCGCCCATGCTCCTCAAGCGCCGTTTTAAGCGTCGCGAAGGGAACCTTCACCCCCCGGATGTCCACCAGCATGACCATGGTGAAAAGATCGCTCATGATCGTCTGGCTCACGTCCAGGATGTTCGCGTTGTGCCGGGCCAGAACGGAAGTCACTCCCGCCATGATGCCGGGCCGGTCTTCTCCGATCACCGCCATCACAATGCGGCTTTCCGCCGTACTCGCCCGCGATTCAGCCACAGAGCGGGCATGCGCCGCCACCAACCGGATATTCGCCTCAACCTTCTTTTTTTTCATGATCTCTCACATTTGAAATTTTACGTATCACGTCCTACCGAACCACCAGCAACACGGCCGTCATCACCAGGAAAAACACACCCAGCAATGTCTTGCTGACCGTCACATTGCGCCGACTCCACTCCACCAGCGCCGGGGTGCTCATTCCCCCGCACGTCAACGCCAACGTCACAACCAGCGGCAACACGAAAATTGCATTATACACCAATAAATAGCCTGCACAACGCAGGACCGACTCGCCCTGCTTCAGCACCAGAACCAGGGTCGGCACATAAACCTGGCCTGTGCAGACGCTTTCAATGACGGTCACCACCGCTCCCATTCCCAGTCCGCCCAACACCAGGCTCCGCTTCCGCAAACCGCTTTTCATGATGCGGTGAATCCGGGCTTGAAGGCCAGCCGGAAGTTTCAGTGCGATATCCCCGGCTTGTCCGGAACGATGGTACCGGATCGCGTCCCGGAAGGAGAGGTAGGCGAACACCAGCATCACGCCGGCCAGAACCATGTCCAGAATCAGTCGCATCACCCGATTGGCCTGAAGAAATTGGAGTATCCCCAAAAGGCCGAACCCGATGGCCATGTAGGTGACAAAACTTGCGGCCAGAAAGGCCGCTCCTGCCAGCCACATCCGTCCGATGCTGATCCGCGCGACGGACAACAGGCTCATGAAAAAAACCAGCGTGGCTATGGCGCAGGGGTTGATACTATCCACCACGGCCGCCGCCGCCACGGCCGCCAGGGTAAACGACTTCACCCTCCGTTGTAATGGGTCTTCCCGTGAACTGATGGCCGCCACCGCGGCAGGCACATCCTGCTGAAGCTGTCGCACCACTGCCCGATCCATCGCGTCGTATAACCGGGTCTGAATGCAGGGGAACCCGGCCAGAAATTCCCGGCCATCCACCACCATGGACACGGGCTCATTGTCTTTTACCCCGAGTGCGTCCTGATAGGCCACCAGAACAAGATAATTCGATTTGATCCCGATATCCCGTTCCTGCAAATCATAACGGCCTGAATACCGGCGCTCCAATTCGGGAAGCACCTCGTTTCTGACCTTCAGGCAACTGTCGCACCCGGGCTCAAAGAAAAAATCAACCGTCACGGAACTCACGTCCCGTGTTTCCCCGGTGCCCGGAAACAGAGTGAGCAGAAATACAAATAACAGGCCCGTCCGCATCATGGTTTTTCCCGGACCAGCTCCCGGCTCTGAGTGGACAAGACCCGCACGGGAATCCGGATCTCCTTCATCGTCGCCAAGTCGGTTTCGATCCGTAGCGAGGCGCCGTCCTTCCCCGTGAGGGCTCCCCATGTTTTCACTTCAACCAGACTCCGATCCGCCGAGACGGAACTGATCGTTGCGGTCATTCCGCCACCGGGACACTCCACCTTTGTCACCTTGAACGGCTTTGAAGCGGGCGACCAGAGGGTGATCCGCGAGGTTCTAACGGTATTGGTGGCCGTCGGGATTAATAATAGGACACCGGGTGCTGCCACAATATCCCCGGCCACAAAAGCCGCAACGGGAATATCCACCTGCCCACCCCGGGAAAGATCCGTCTCCACCCTGACCGAGGCCATGGTCGAGCCATACCCGCGGGGTCCCTCACTTGAAACCGTAATCCGATAACGCTTTCCCTCTTCCAGGGTCTCCCATTTCGCGGAGATCAGGGTTGAGGAGGAGGACACCGACCGAATATGAAACACATTGGTCCCAGTCGCGGTCAGCAACACCTCCCGCTGAACCGTTCCTTCGGCCCCCACGGTTCCGAAATGAATCCCCTCAGGCTGGACGTCGATGGGAACGAGAACGGTTCCCGTCACCTCCAGCCGCAAGGCCGGGTTACCCGGATCATCCGTATCGACATAAATTGAATTCAGAAGATGCCCGCGTCGTCCCTTGAAATTAATTTTCACATCCAGCCCGGCCGTCCCACCCGCCGCCACCTGGTTGGTGGTCATCACGGCCTTGGTGCAACCGCACGTCACATGAACATTTGAAATAGTTATCACCCGGCTTCCCTGATTGGTCAGCACAAACTGATGCGCGATTTCTGAATCGGGTGCCACACTACCGAACTCATAAGTCGGCTGCAGGCAAACCAGCGCAGGAATCGTGGAGCCCTCCCCACAGGCGTAATACCCGCCCCACGCCATGATCCCTGCAAGTATCAAACTCAGACCATATCGATGATGATTCATGAGATCGTCCTTTCACTGAAACTTCGAAACTATCATAGGCGCCCATGAATATCCACATCACCCTCACCCCAGCCCTCTCCCCTCGAGGGAGAGGGAGTAGTCCTGGATTACTTGATTCCCATCTTTCCTCTCCCCTTGGGGGAGAGGATTTAGGTGAGGGGTATTTCCGAACATGGGAATATTATTTATGGGTGTGATCTTTCGCACTTTTTCAGCCTCATTTTTAGCATCTCAGGCCGCATAAGC
>JBAXMJ010000194.1:0-3410 GCA_037134355.1 bacterium
CCCCACCCCTCAAGAGGGGGTACCCTCAGGAGGGGTGGGGGTCTTGAGGGTAGCGCTGTCCCTTCTCCCCCCAGATCCCCCCCTCATCCCCGCATTCTGCCTACTGTCCACCATGGCACGCCGGCATGTCCGCCGGGGGATCGGAGGCGGAAGCCGTACTCGCGGAGGCGGCTGTCCTTGGGGCCCCCGCCGTGTGTGCCGCGCCGCCGCTGTTTTCGTCTGCACCTTATTCACCCTTATGAGTACTAACGGCCTGTATTTCAGCCCTTTGCTCCGGAATCGCGTTTCGGGTTCCTCCTGATCTCCAAGGGTAAAAATCCATTCAATTTGCATCGAATCTCGCGCAAACGTGCCCGTTTTTCGGCCGTCATGTCCCTGATCCAGATCAAAATCAGATCCTCTTCCCGTCTCAAGTCCTCAACAGTATGTCTCCGTTTCATTCTCGTTTGTGCTCCGAATTCTTTCGCCGCGATTGCTTTGCCGCTTTCTCCCCGAACAGCGCCGTCAGTGCCGGCCATTTCTTCATCGCCCGCCAGAGGCGCACTTCGACCCCGGCCACGGTTATCCCTTGCAGTGCCGCAATGTCCTTGAACGACACCCCGGCGAATCGCCAGCACACAACATCCCGAACCTCCGGTGGCAGGCGCAGGAACTCGATCATGGCCTCCCTCATCACCGAGATCGGTAACCGCTCTTCAGGTTCCTCGAAAATGAATTCCGGTTTCTGGGCAGCGGTCTCCCGATTCGGGTCGTACTCGAGCGTGAACTCCGAATATTCCTTCAGATCACACTTGAAGCACGGCGTTTGCTCGAACGGTATCCGCGCCAGTGTTCTTTTCCGAATTGCTTCACGATGCTGACAACGATGACACTCCATGCTTAAACCTCCACCTTCCAACCGTCTTTTGATTGCACTGCCCACACCCACCGGATCCAGGGGAACTCGACTCGCACCTGGTCGAACGCCAACCTTGCCCGCTGCTGACTTCCCAGGGCGTACCCGCCCTTGCACTCGTGGCAGGCGACCGGCCGCCCGTCGATGAAGACAACCCAGTCGGGAGTGTACCGGTGCCCGTTCGCCATCCGGAAGGTCAGGGCTTCGTACCGAGCGTCCATCCCCCGCAGGTATGTCGCCCGGTAATCGGATTCCGTTTTGTTCGGCTCGCGCTGCCCGCGCGTGCCGCGATCGGCGACCGGGACAGGTGTCGGGGTGGGGGCCGACTCCTGAACGATTGTCCGGCCTCCTGCCGGCCTCGCGTCGTTAGCGAGCTGTGCCCGGACTTGCGCCTGGAGCCGGAGGGGGAGGTCTTCGATCTTGATACCCATGGTTTTCCTTTTTCGGTCGGGGGGGTAGGAGGTGGGGGTTATCCTTACACCTTACGCGTTACGCCTTACGCGGCACCCCCTGACAATATCTTATCTTCTGATAAGCGTTACTTCTAACGCTTGCCCCGTTACTTTTCCGTTACCTGTGCGTTACTATTGCGTTACCTCGGCGTTACCTGTGCGTTACCTTGGCGTTACTTTTGTAACGCCGCTGTCGCTCGGCGTTCAGGAGCCGGGCTTTGGTGCTCTTGGCGTTGAACCGTTCCCAGTTCGGAAACTGGATCCCGCTCTGGGACTCCACGATCCACCCGGCTCCAAGCATGGCTTCGCCCATGCCTGGGATCTCCGTGGCACCGGACACATCACTTGCGGTGAACCCGGGCACCACACCGTCAACGGACTGATCCTGTGCCCATTCCCAGATCTCCATGCACATGGCGGCCGCCTCCCTTCGGGAGACGCCCAGCACCCGGGCGATAATCACGACCTCCCGCTTTTTCGATAACCCCAACTCCCACGGAATCCAATACCCAGCCATTTATCCCCTCCATTTCGCCTGGGACCACTGCGCGTCAACCATGTCGCGCGTGGCTCCGGCCTTGAACCAATCCCTCAAATCCTTGTGACCGCAGGGGGTCACCATGCACACGCTGATCTTCGCGGCCTGCAACACATCGCCGAGCTTCCGCGCCCCGGCGATCCCCGGCCCGTCGGCGTCGGCGCAAAGTGTCACCTCCTTGATTCCAAGACGGTGACACGTATCCGCGACATGCCGCTCGCACCCGGTGCATGACGGCCGGCCAATCGGGTAGAAGCCGAGCGCGAACGCTGCGGCCGCATCGGTCGGCCCCTCGCAGATAACCGGCTTCGCCGCCGGGTCATGCATGGTGGGCAGGAACACACCGGCCCGGCTGCCGGTCACCGCTCGCTTGGAACCGTCCCGGTTCCGAGTCCGGATCCCGCACACCTGGCCGGTGCCGTCGTACATGGGGAAAGCGAGCATGGTGCCCAAGGTGCAACCGCCCATGACGTCTAAGGTTTCAATGGGGAGTCCAAGCCGGGTCGCCCAGGCCTCCATCGGATCCCAGCGTGCCACATGACGCACGGTCCGCCACCAGAGCGTGGCGTCGAAGTCCGGCGGCTCGTAGCCCGGCGCCGGGGCGCGGGGTGGGGGGCTTGGCCGTTCTGACCCGCCATGCAGCCAGCCCCCGTTCCCGGTTGGCCGGTCGGATTGCACCCTCATGCAGCACACGGCGCCGGTGTCCGCCGCTATCCCGCACCAATCGTGCTTCCCGCACACGGGGCAGGGGTGTTGCCGTGAGACGCGTTGCCAGGTGGTCATTGCCCATTTTTCCTGTTGTAATCGGCTATTATCTTGCCTGCCTTCTGCTTGTGTGAATCAATGACATAACTGCAAAGGAGATCGATCGCATTAGTCTCCGGAGGGATCTCTATTCCCTTTGCCACGGAGGCATCCCACACGATGGTAAAGGCCAGCAATTTGATGGTGAGGGTCTCCAGTTCGGCCCCACTGCCTCTTTTTTCCTTCGTCAGGGCTTCATTCTCAGCCCGGAGCCGTGCGAGTTCATCGCGTTCAATCAACGTCATCTCTGCGCCGTCATCCATCCGTGTGATATTTGGTGTGTTACTCACTCTTCAGTTCTCCTTTTTTTAACATTCGATACATCAAGACCGGTTCATCCACATTCTTGCCCAGGGCGATATCAACCAGCAGATCCTCGCAGGTCTTCTCGATGAGTTGCCCGTTCGGCCCTGGCTTGGCAATGCACGCCATCCACAACCACCCGGCGTTGTAGAGGGCGCGACAACTATCCTGCCGATCCTTGCCGGGTTCGGGCGCGTACCAGATGCCGGGGAGCATCTGGTCAAGGATGCGCTGTTGTGTGGGCGTCGGGTTTGGGCGTGTCAAAGGCTTATTCCGGGAGAGCACATAAGGGGAATGCCCGATTGGCAGTATCCCGTCATTCATTGCGAATTTCATTTCTTTTTCCATCCTTCTTTCTTGGCTATTTCATCAATCATCTGGCCCGCCGCCTCCCGCGTGACATCGGTGGGCAGGCCAC
>JBAXMJ010000195.1:0-3286 GCA_037134355.1 bacterium
ATACCACCCTGTGGTAGGAATATATTTATTGGCAAACGTACCAGATGAGTTGAATAATAGCCAGCGTCATTCTCTGTTTCATGAAAGTGAGTTGTCCTTATGCTGAGTGAAAAACTTCAAAAGGGTGAGTTTACAATCACGTGTGAATTCGTGCCAGGCCGGGGGAAAAACGGTCCCAGTATCGAGTCATCGATTGAGTTTGCGAAAGCGGTAGCCGGGCCTGAATCGAAGATTCATGCTGTGAGCCTGACCGACAATCCCGGTGGAAATTCCGCCATGGTTCCCGACGCTCTGGCGCCCGAGATCCAGAAACTCGGAATGGATGCTCTCGTCCATTTTTCCTGTCGCGACATGAATCGGAACGCCGTCGAGTCGCGCGTGATGGCGCTCGCGAGGGCGGGGGTCAACAATCTTCTCGTCGTCACGGGCGATTATCCTGTCAGCGGATTCGAAGGCAATGCGGCGGGAGTGTTTGACTTGGATTCCGTGCAAGCCATCAAATATATGAAGTCGATGAATGCCGGGATTGAAGTCCCTGGCCCCAAGAAAGGCACCACCGCGCGCCTGCCCCAGACAAATTTCTTCATCGCCGCCGGTGTCTCTCCGTTCAAGCTCACGGAGGAAGAGTTGCTTCCCCAGTATTTCAAGATGGAGAAGAAGATCGCGGCGGGTGCTGACTTCATCATCACCCAGCTCGGGTATGACATGCGAAAGTTCCTTGAGGTCAAGCGCTATCTGGCCAGCCGGGGGCTCAAGACGCCGATTGTCGGTAATGTCTACGTATTGAGCTATGGTGCTGCCAAGACCATGAATGCCGGTATGGTGCCGGGTTGCGTGGTTACCGATGAATTGCTGGCCGTTCTCGAGGCCGAGTCGAAAGAAGCCGACAAGGGTAAGGCGAAACGGCTGTTGCGCGCCGCCAAGATGGTGGCCATGTTCAAGGGCATGGGTTTCGCCGGGGTGCATATCGGCGGGTTCGGGCTCAAGACTGACGATTTCCTTTCTATCATCAACCAAGCCACCGAACTCGAATCCCGTTGGGAAGAGTTCATTCCTGAAGTCGCCTTTGGCCGGAAGGGCGAATTTTACGCGTTTCCCCCGCCGAAAACCTATCAGCCCGGCGGAGCGGAAGTGGACGCAGACCCTGTCAAGTCGCTGCCCGCCAGCGGGAGCGTTCTGGGGTACGGGATGGCGATGGTCATGCATCGGCTGATGTTTGACCGCAAGAGTCTCGGGTGCCGGATCCTGACTGGCTACTACAAGATGGTAGGCGATCGTTCGATTCTGGCTAAGTTTTCACATTTCAATGAGCACGTGATCAAGATGATGTGCTTCAAGTGTCGCGATTGTGGCGATTGTGCCTTGCCAGACATGGCCTATTGCTGCCCTCAGGGTCAGTGTGCAAAGCAACAGCGTAACGGGCCTTGCGGAGGTAGCAAGGACGGCATGTGCGAGGTTTACCCGGATGAGAAACCCTGCGTGTGGACCCGGGTCTATCCGCGCCTGAAAGGGGCGGATAAATTGAACGAGATGCGGAGCCAGTATGTCCCGCCACGTAAGATGGACTTAGATAACACATCAGGCTGGGCGAACTATTTCCTGTCGAAGGATCATGCCGCCGTTGTCGTTCCCGCTGTAGCACAGGAGGCTATCAAGCATTGAAGTTGGCTGTCACAGGTAAGGGTGGGGTGGGGAAAACAACGGTCAGTTCGTTGTTGGCTCATGCGTTTAAGGCGTTGGGCCATTCCGTTGTGGCCATCGACTGTGATCCCGACTCGAATCTTCTGGCCGCCATGGGCTATCCGCACCCCGAGACGGTCAAACCCCTTGTTGAGTTGCACGCCCTGATCGAGGAAAAGATGGGGGTCAAGCCGGGTTCGACCGGTGGCATGTTCCGGCTCAACCCCTTCGTTGCGGATATTCCGGACCGCTATGCCATTGACATCGACGGAATCCGGGTTTTGGTTGCCGGCGCCGTAAAAAAAGGTGGCTCCGGTTGCTATTGCCCCGAAAATAGTATGGTTCGGGCACTGATCTCCCACTTGCTTGTCGATGATAAGACGGATCTCGTTCTGGATATGGAGGCGGGTGTTGAACACTTAAGCCGCGGAACGATCCGTACGGTTGATAGCCTCGTGATTGTTGTGGAGCCCGGTTTACGGAGCGTGGAGACCGCGTTTCGGGTGAAGGAAATGGCGGCGGATATCGGGCTGACTCGCATGATTGCGATTGGAAACAAAATTCGCAGCGACTACGATGTTGACTTTCTGCGTGGCGCCATGAAGGGCATCGAGTTGGTTGGGTTTCTGCCCTATGAGAATCGGATACGTGAGGCTGAGATTGCCAAGCATTCCGTGGCGAAAGCCAGCGATGAAATTCGGGCGACTATTCAAGATGTAGTACGGATAATTGAGGAACGGGCGGTGAAGCGCTCATAGACCGACAGGGGAACTACTATTATGACAGACTCAATCAAGAAGAGTGCGGATCCAGCCGCGCAAGCCATGATCGACAAGATGAAGGCCGCGTCCATGAGCACGGCCTTTGATCGCCACGAGGAGCAGGGGAAGCGATGTCCGTTCGGCGACCAGGGAACCTGTTGCCGGATTTGTGACATGGGTCCCTGCCGCATCACCGCGACCAAGCGGGGTGTTTGCGGCGCGGATGCCGCCACCGTGGCCGCGCGCCACCTCATTCGCCAGGTAGCCGCAGGCGCTGCCGCCCATTCGGATCATGGACACGATATTGTCAAAACCCTCAAGTTGGTGGCGAAGGGCGAAGTCCAGGGTTACTCCATCAAGAGTCCCGAACGGTTGATTGCCCTCGCCAAGGAATGGGGCGTTGCCACCGACAAGCGGGACATCAAGGCGATTGCGTTGGAAATGGCGGAGTTGGGTCTCGCCCAGTTCAACAACCAGGAAGGCGAGATCCGCTACCCGGCGCTACGCGCTCCGGCTGCGACCCTCGAAAACTGGCGCGCCCACGACCTGATCCCCGTCGGCGTCGAGCATGAAATCGTCGAAACCCTGCACCGTACCCATGAGGGCGTGGATGCCGATTACGTGAATCTGCTGATGTACGGGCTGCGCACCTCGATGGGTGACGGCTGGGCCGGCGCGATGCTGGCCACGGATTTCAGCGATATTCTGTTCGGCAGTCCCCAGCCCGTTCGCAGCAAGGTGAACCTGGGTGTGCTCAAGACCGATGAGGTCAATATTGTCGTGCACGGCCATGAGCCGACCCTTTCGGAGATGGTTGTGGCGGCGAGCCGGGACCCCGAGATGGT
>JBAXMJ010000196.1:0-3265 GCA_037134355.1 bacterium
GCAATTCGTCAAAGATGATCCTCATAACTTGCTCAGCTTATTTATGCGCGACGCCAAACCTTCATTTCGTTCACGCCGGAGGCCGTAATGGTCATGTTCGATCCCTTGATCGTGACCAAATCAACCGTCCGGGGCTGACTGTAATAACTGTCCAACCCCTTATTGACGTCCACCTTCTTCACCATGGACGCGCACCCACCACAAACCAAAAACCCGGAACACAGACCGATGACCATATATGTTTTCATGTTGATACCCTCCATAAGAGGGGAGGAAATCAACCGGGGCGGGCGGTGGTAATGGCGAGACAAGGGCACCCTTGACGGTAACGAAGGCGATTCCTAGTATGCAATCAGTCAGGCAGATGTCTGACTGATAAAAGCGCCAGACGGCTTCTGGCGCACGGTTCCGGAAATCACGTTGTTACGCTCAATAAATGTTGGCGGAGGACAAAAGAATGAACAAAGGATGGACAGGCGAATTCCGGAACCGAATGGAACAGTATCGGGCAGCCAACCCTGGGGCCAGCGACATGGTTGAAGCCTCGGTGAAGATTCGCGTCTCCAGCGGGTGTTTCCATCGAGAACACTCTCCTCAAGCGTATCCCCTGATTGACAAAGCGGTTGCCAAAGCGAAGAAGCAAGCCCCCCTAATCCATCTTGAGGAACATGAATCGGGGCCGGAGATACTCGTCTATATGACGTTGACCGCAGCCGGCCTCCAGTTCGCCAAAAGCATCATCGACCTGATTGTTGCCATCCTGAGGGCGAGAAGTGAAGGAATTCGCAAAGGTGATTCACCTCGTGACCCTTTGAAGCTGATTCTTCGTCGGACAAACAAGACAGGTGACTGTGTCGAGGAGGAAGTCCTGACAGTCGAATCAACAGACAGTATCGTTGAGGTCGAGATTGAGGAGGCGTTGACCAAGGCCGGTGAGGCATTGCTGAAAAAGACCAAATGACGCCAACATACGCAGACAGGGTACGCTGACGTGCCCTTAATGCGTGGAGGTCATCCATCCAATACCCGTTCTCGCCGCCTTGCCATCACGCCGCCACGCCGCTCGCCACCCTCTACCCTCAACATGTTCCCACAACTCTCGGTCTCCCAACGCCGGTGGTTTGCCAGGGCGAGTGCCATCACGCAGTCATCATGATACCCCGACGGCGCATTATACGTGATCCCGCCTGTCGGCGAGATTTCATATTCGTACCGTTTCATTTCACTTGTCAGAACGTCCCACTGATCACTGGTCACTGATAACCGATTACTCGCCGCAGACCACTGCACGCGGCGCTGCTCCACCGCGACTATCAGCCGCTGAATCAACGCTGTCTTGCTTGCTGACGTGAACTTGAACCCCTCGATGTCGCCATACACCCGTTTCAGATCATCGTAGATCGGATCCCCAACACCCGTGGCGTCCAAAATAATCCGCCCCCGATACTTCCGCGCGAACGCCAATATCCGCTCTTTCTGGATCGGCCAATCCAGATGATTGAACCGCTCCATGGCAAAGCACCGCCCGGTCTCCGCATCCATCGCAATCAGCACCGTCCAGTCCGTGTGCTTCGCCACATCACAGCCGATTACCACCGAGCGGTGGTAATCGCCCTTCGTAGCTTCAGCGGAGTAGGGCACTGTGCAGGCGTCCACATTCCGGAACACGCCGGCGCTGTCCTCCATGAACTCCGCCTCATACTCCTGCCGGAATACATCAGCAGGTAGGGTCCGCTTGGCCTCATCCCACTCCTTTGCCGGGAAGAACGGTGACGCCTTACTGGGGAACGTGAAACTGGCGTAATCGGTCTCATTGGGATCCATGCCCCGTGTGTACAGGTCATAGAACCAGTTGCGCCCTTTCGGCGTGCTGACGAACACCGCCCAGCCCAATGTCTGGGCTATTGTGGGCCGCAACACGTAATGCCAGACGCTGACCGGGATTGCCGCCGCCTCGTCAATCACCACGCCCTGGAACCCGAACCCGCGGATGTTGTCCGGATTGTCTGCCGACAAGAACCAGATCCGGGTCATCCCTATCTTTGTCCGAAACTCCACCCGGGTCGGTGCCCGGCCAGAGACCTCAATGTTGCCTTCGGCAATCATCCGGATCGCCTCAATCCCACGGTCAGCAACATTATAGGTCGGCGCTATCCACCCATACTCGCCAGCCTTCTCACTCCCACCACGGGACAGCAACTCCGCCGCCAGGCACAATGTCTTCCCGAACCGCCGCCCGGTACACACCGTCCGGAACCGCTTGTCGCGTGCCTGATGGATCGCAATCTGGGCAGGGTGTGGGGCGTAATTAAACAGGCTCACTCTTCACCCGCGATTTCCTTTTCCTCGCCAACCACATCAATCACTTGGCCATCGGACTGCGTTTCTTCCACCGCCGCCGCCGCCGCGGCAGGGCCACCGGGACCCACCAGGCTCTTCCACTCCATCACCCCGTTACGGTCAAGTGTAAGCTTGGCCTCCCTGGGCAATAGCGGCATGACAATCGTCTTGAAGAACCCGACTGGGTTCGCCTTAAACTCATCGTCCAGCGCTCGCATCAACGTCGCCTGTGTTTTGCGCCGAGCCAGCATCTTGTCCAGGACAAGCAAGGCCAGCATACGCCCGCCAAACCCTCGTTTTCGCCCCGCCGTGTTCGCTCCATGTTGTCCTTCACCCCATTTTGGCATCATACACCTCCACAATAGGTGCATAAATCAACTGATTTGCGCATTTTACCGGGAAATTCAACAACCGCTTACCGGCGCTTACCCGTAAACCGTGCAAAACCGGTTTCCCCGAAAATCAATGGCAACCATGAGTTTCTGCGCGAAAACGAGAGGGACGGTGCCGGGAATTGTACAAATATGTACTACACACACATGCCTTTTTCCAAAAAATATGGCCGTTCCCGGAAAATATAGACCCATGAGGGTGAATAAGGGATCAGGTTGTTAATCTTAACAACGTGACATATGTCCCGACATGAGAGGGACAAATGTCCCGCTTGAGTGGCGGCAGGTTGTTAATCTTAACAACCTGAAACGCTTGAGGCGGGTGGTTCAGGTGTCCAGTACTGGACACCTGACCTACTGTGCCGCCCGCTTACTGTGCCGCCCGCCTACTTCCGGCGCTGTCGCGCCTCCCGCCCGCTTACTGTACCGCCTGCTTACTATGCCGCCTGATCTTCGATCTCCCTATTAACTCTCTACTCACCCGCTACGCCTCCGTCACGGCACCTGCGGAGGAAAAGGCCAGGTGCCGCGCC
>JBAXMJ010000197.1:0-3252 GCA_037134355.1 bacterium
CTTGAACACGACGGGCCATAAGTTCCTGCAGGGCAGGCCAAATTGGTTGCCGGGGCAACTCCCCAGATCACCGCTGGCACACAACACCACACCATGACGCCCACACACCACACCAGCGCCCTGATTGCTTTTATATTCTTCATTCTATACTTTCTCTCAAAAACAACAACTACGGGTGAATTATCTTTGCATTTATCTTTTTGATGGCTACCTGTGCGGCCGTCTTGAGCCGAATATCCGTACTAGTTACGGTGGTTCTCATAAGATCCTCATCCGATTTGTCTCCCAAGGCACCCAAACTGGCCATGGCCGAAATCCGAACCGGCACGGATCCGTTTACAGCCAGTTTACGGGCGTCTGGAAGGACACTTTGCTCACCCAGATCCGCGCAGATCTGCAACGCCGTGATTTTGGCAGGTTCGCCGTATGCCGGCGAACGCACCATCGACAGCGCCTTGGCAGCGACACGAGTCCTGTCAACCGGTCCCTGCCCGCACAAATTGAAAAGCGCAATCAGTCCGGTTCCAGGAATACTGCCCTGTCGCTCGTCCACCGCTGACCAGAGAACACGCAGTACTTTTTCCCGGATACTCGCGTCCCCAACCGTCGTGTAGATGTCTCCCAGATGCTGCACACAATAATCACGCCATGACTCTTCATGGGAACGGTCGCCATACATCGCGATCAGATGACCCGCCAAGTCCGGGGGCATCACCTGTTGCATTTTGAGTGAATTCACGACGTCATTCTTGATCGCGCATAACTCGCCCGGTTGAGCAGGATCCTCGCCTGCCTTGCGATCCAGAAAGCCGTAGAGGGCCGTGATCTCTTCTTTGGAAAGGGTTTTGCCAAGCATCCTAGCCGCCTCGATGCGGGCCGGAAAGGCGGCTTCCGACGCCCCCAGAATGATGGTCAAATTGGCGGAGGGATCGGCGCAAACCACGGAAATGCCCCAGATCGCGGAAAGAACCGTTATAATAATGAACATCCCCTTGCTCATCAGTTCCCTCCTATGTACAAACCGCCCTGATAGAGCTTCGTCGTGTGACAGGTTGATGACCGGGATGAAGCCGACTGCAGCATGCGGTAGGTGCAAACGCCCAGTTCGTTGAAATCGGCAGCCGTAAGGGTCTTATTGAGAGTGCCGTCAAGGAACGTGACACCTCCTACAAAGATATGGAGAACCACAGTGAGATCGGTCGGAACATAGCCCAGTTGCAAGCGAACCTCAACCATGCGGCTTCCATCGGCAAAGGTTTCGACCACCTTGAAATACGTGCCATGATCACCCCTGATTGAACTGATCTTGGCACTATCCAAAACGGGGCCCTCCGCACCCAGCCGCGCCACCATATAAAGAGGGCTGTCCGTCGGGTTCATGAGGGTGAAGCGAGTGCCGCCGCCGGCCAGGTTGGTGGACGAAACACTGAGTTGGCTGTCGGCCTGCACCACGGCGTCTGTCTTGATGCCCGGACAATCCCAAGTGCGGGCCTGGCCGGTGACGCACTCCGCTTCCTCGCCATTAAAGGAAGCCGTTACAACCCGAACCGCAAGAGTCCCGTTGGTAAGCATGGTTTCGTTGCTGCAGGTACCGAGGACCATGAAGTTTCCAGCCTGGTTGAAACAATAGGGAATTGGGCTGCCCGCCGTGGCGACGAGGTTGGTAATCACATTCGTCCCGGCCGAGACCATGAACGTGGCCAGGCCATTAGTGGCTTCCACAGGCCAGGCCGAGAGCCTGAGCGAACTGCCTCCACGAATCGCCAACCCATTGCTGTAAGAGGTATCAAGCAGGTTGACTGCCTCCCAAATCACATTGTTGGACACCATGACGCCGCTACTCTGATCCGCCGTCACTATTTCGGTCGTGTTTGTGGGGGAGATGAAGACATTGGCAAACCACGTGGTCATCAAGCCGTGCTGTACCGCCACAATCTGCTGGGTTTGTCCGCCGGGCGCATAGGATGCGGCGATTGACAGCCGTTCCTGATAAACAGCGGATCCTTCCATGCAAATCGGTGACACCAGAGTGGATTCGGGCACAGGCCCGGTTTCCGACAAGGAAGCCATGCGGTGATCAGTCCAGTCGGGAACACCATTGGTATTGGCATCCAAGCCGCCAAAGGATTGCAACTTGATGGAATTGACCTGCAGGAACGTGTTGGGCGTGTCATTGTTCCACCGAAGCCTGATTACATGATCTCCCGCCATGAGTTCAGGCAGAAAGAAGGTGGCGGTGCAGTTGGTTCCATAAGGAGCCTTGACGGTCTGGCGGCCCGAGATCGTGCCATCAATGAACAGACTCAAGTCAAACGTATTTAGGGCTGTGAGAACATTCTGTTGAGTCACATTAACGGCGACGGCGAAGGTTCCGTTGCTTGGGATGGCCAACACGTAGTCCAGGGAACCGCTCCGTTCACGGGCATAGACGGCACTCCCTTCGATCGTCCATGTTCCAATCCACGACGTGGCATCACAGCCGTTCAGCACGAGGTGATCCGTCACGGTTCCGTTGAAATCCATGACAATCGGATCGGCATACGCCATGATTTCAACCTTGTCGTTGACTCCATCCCCATCCGTATCAGCCACCTTTGGTTTTGTGCCTGCGCGGCATTCTTCAAGATTCAGGAGTTGATCCCCATCAGGATCGGCGGACGCATCATTGACCAGGGGATTTGTCCCATTATCCACCTCCCACTTGTCAGGCATTCCATCCCCGTCGGTATCAGGATTTAAGGGATTGGTGTGGTGAATGTTCACCTCGGATCCATCGGTCAGTCCATCCCCATCCGTATCCGGATTGTGAGGATCGGTGCCGTGCTGATACTCCTGCAGATTGGTGAGTCCATCATTGTCTGGATCAAGGGCCGCATCGTTCACAAGTGGGTTGAGCCCGTGTTCCATCTCCCATTTGTCGGGCATACCATCCCCATCGGTATCAGCCAGCAGCGGATTGGTGCCTAACTGATATTCCTGCAAATTGGTAAGCCCATCCTTGTCCGGATCGGCAGCGGCATCCGGCGTGAGAGGATCGGTTCCCATGGCGATCTCCCATTGATCCGGCAGGCCGTCGTGATCGGTATCGGCATCGTGCGGGTTGGTGCCGTGCAGATATTCCTGGAGATTATTGACCCCGTCACTATCGGCATCGCCGGTCGCCGTGGCATCGAGATTTCCGAATTTCAGAATTTCCCACGCATCACACATCCCGTCCTCGTCGCTATCCACATCATCATCACCAATGGCGAT
>JBAXMJ010000198.1:0-3223 GCA_037134355.1 bacterium
GCTCACACGCCATTAAACGCGGCGGTTAGTTCGTCAGCGAAATGCGATAGAAAAGTTGGGCTGTGCCGGGTGGGACCGCCAGTTGGACTTCATTTGTGGGCGGGGTGCGGGTCACGATATTGGTCTGGAACATCCAGGAGCCGGTGGTCAGATTGGTTCGGGTCCAGATTTGATAACTCGGCATGGGATTTATCAGGCTGTTGGCGCTTAACCAGCGGAGGCGTAACCCACCCGCCGAGGGCGTTTCGCCAACAAGGCGCAGAGAAGATTCCGGATCACCTGGATTGGTGCCAGTCAGGTATTCCTGCAGAGCGGTCATTCCATCACCATCCCGGTCTTCCTGTAACTCAAGCGAGTAGTTGGTGTTGGTAATGCCCTGTGAGGTGAACCAGGTTACCGGAATGCCATTGGTGAGGACGGGTAGTCCTGCGATTTCCAGAGTGGGATCGCCGAGAAGATTGTACTGTTCAAAATATTCCTGGGTGGTGGGTGTCGCGGTTCCGTAGATTCCCAGATAGAGTTGCTTGGCGCGCCAGATTGCTGCACCGAGTGTCGGTTGACTCTCGGCAAAAATGGCTGTGATAAGGGATTTTTCAAGCGTGTCGTCCTCGCCCCATAAACTAGTGACACTGGAGGACAGGATGGCGGCCGCGCCTTTGGAGGCTGTCCTTAGCCAGGTTTCGGCAAAGCATTCGCTGAGGCTGAATTGTCCGGTGAGACAGGCGAAACTGAAGATGACCGGATAAAGCGGGGCATTGGTCAGGCTGTAGACATCACTTTGGTAGAAAACCGGCCCGTCTGCCCAATAGGTTGTATTCCCATGACCGGAGTAGATGACGAAGCTGCAGCCTTTGTTGATGGCGTTCTTGACCTGTTGTGCAGTGGCTCCGGCGGTATAGCAATACAGTTTTCCGGAGGTATAACCCAAGCGACTAAAAGTATTAGATATCACCATGTTGTGGGTTCCCTCAGAGATGGTGTATTTGTCGCGGCTAGCCAGAAAGGTGGCGCGTTTGATCCAGCTTTCAAGGGGGGCTTGTTCGTGGGTCATGGATTTGGAGATGACGGCAGCGAGTTGGCCGGTTGAATTTACGCTGAACCGTCCCACCGGGAATTCAGGCACCCAGTCGCTCTCACCGTCCATGCACCCGTAATACAGATCGGTTTCCGGATAGTACAGGGAGTTGAAGTTAAAGCAGGGGATTTGGGCGATATCTCCGACGAGGAGGAGGGCGTCCGGCCGGGTGGCACTATTAAGGTAGCGGTTTTTAATAAAGGCTTGGATCGTGGTGGTGCTGCGCCCTGTGCTGTTCGTGCTGAAACAATCCACGAGCCAGCCCCGGTTTGTTTTATGGGTGATGAATGGGGCCAGCCCATTGGTGAAGGCATCGGGTGCAATGATGAGCAGGCGTTTTTGTGAGGCGGTCACGGATTCAGTTGCGGCGGGAGGATTCAGGACTGTCCCTGCCAGCAGCGTTTGCTCCCTCACTGTCATGGCTAGCGCGGTGGCCGAGGTTTGTGCCTTGGTGAAGGTTACGGTGACAACAAGATTGGTATAGAGGGTAATAGCCCCACTGGCGGGGACTATGGCGAAGGGGCAGACTTCAAGGGAAAGTAAGCGGCGTCCGAAGAGAATTCCGGCTTCGGTCACCGATACAGGAGTGGTGGGATAGGAGTTCTGGGATGAGTACAGCGTTGCATCTTGTGCGAACACTGCGGCTTCAATCGCCCCCGGAATTTTCGGAACAGGAGCTTGAACCGGCAAGATTTGCGGAGTCAATCCCAGGGTGGACAGGGAGGATGCTGCCGGCGAACCCGTGAAGCCGCAAGACACTACCGCGTTGTCCGGTACCACAATCAGGCGGCGAATCACCGGCAGGGCGGGCTTCCCGATATCAGTCAGAAATCCTTCGCCGGGCAGGGTCAGTGTTGTGAACGGCCCGCTGGCGCCTTCCAGAGTGCCTGGGGTAAATCCTGGTACGGTGACGTTTACAGAGAGACATGAGGTGTCACTGGTCAGGACCTGAAGGGTGGGGGCGGCTGGAGATGGGGAGGCCAGATCGGTCCAGGGGTGTGCGACCGGTGCCGCGGCAAAGGCGGTTACCCCGCAAAACCCGGCGATCCACACCCAGGAGTTAACGTTGTTTAATCGCGCCATGTCTTGACCTGCTCCATGAGCCGGTCCAGGATTTCGGCTTCCGGCACAGTGGCCAGAAAGGCACCCCGGACATACAGGGCGGCTTTGCCCTGGCCCCCGGCAATGGCAATATCCGCTTCACGGGCTTCGCCCGGTCCGTTGACCACGCAGCCCATGACGGCGATCGCCGGGTGCGGAGCGGTCGGATTGGCCCGGTAATATTTGTCCAACTCGGCTTCTACCCGCTGAGCCAGGGAGACCACATCAATCTGGATCCGCCCGCAAGTGGGGCAGGAGATGACGCTGGCACCCGGTGGACGAAGACCCAGACAGCGGAGGAGTTCGAGTCCAACCCGGATTTCCTGAACAGGGTGGTCGGTCAGCGAAACCCGGAGCGTGTCGCCAATGCCCTCGGCGATGAGCATACCCATGGCAACACTGGAACGGATGGTTCCATTCAAGAGCGTGCCCGCCTCGGTTACGCCCAGGTGAAGGGGATGATCCGTGGTTTTGGAAAGGAGGCGGTAAGCCTGAAGCGTGCGCGGGACATCCGAGGCTTTGACGGAAATTTTGATCCAGGGGTGGCCTGCATCCTCAAGAATCCGGACATGACGCATGGCGCTTTCGACGAGCGCCTCGGCCGTGGCGCCGCCATGCTTTTCGAGAAGCTCCTTTTCAAGGGAACCGGCATTGACGCCAATCCGGATGGGAACCTGACGGGGGGCGGCGGCTTTAACCACCTCCCTGACACGATCCAGGCCGCCAATATTGCCAGGATTGATCCGCAGGCCGTCAATGCCAGACTCCAAGGCAATCAGGGCCAGCTTGTGGTTGAAATGAATGTCGGCGACCAGTGGGATTTTTACTTCGCGCCGGATAGCCCCAAGCGCCAGGGCGGCGTCCTCGTCAATGACGGCGAGGCGGACGATATCGCAACCGGCGGATTCGATTTCACGGATCTGGGCGACGGTAGCCGCGACATTCCGGGTATCGGTCTTGGTCATGGTCTGCACGCTGATCGGCGCCATCCCGCCGACCGCAACCGGTCCCACCTGAATCTGGCGGGTCTGTCGCCGGGTGATGGGG
>JBAXMJ010000199.1:0-3213 GCA_037134355.1 bacterium
CATCAAAATGGTCCCCCCCATCGCCAGCGCCGCTACCGCATCGGATCCAAGCCGCCCCACCCAGAACAGGCCAATCACACTCTGGAGATTTTGCAGGGTGGTCCCAATGAACATCGGCCCCGCCAGATTCATCAGACCCTTCCAGACGGAGCCGGTGGTAAGGGGAGAAGAAGGGTTCAGGGTTCGGGGTTCAGGGGGCAGAGTCTTGGGGTCAGGGTTCAGGGTTCGGGGTTTAGCAGGCAGAAGCCCTTCGAACTTGGCCTCTTCACCCTGAACCCTGAACCCTGAACCCTGACCCCCGTTCTCCTTAGCATCCGACTGGTTCACAGCGCCTTATCTTTCTGTCGACTCTTCCAGGTCATCTGCCTGGCGATGCCCATGAGAATATTGACGTCGTCCGTCGTCAGCGGCGCGCGGGACAGGATGCGACGAATGCCCAGCATCATGTGATCGGACTTCTCGTCATTCATGAATCCAATCTCCAAAAGCATCTCGCGCCACATCTTGAACATCTGCTCCCGGGTGGCGGTAAGACATTCGGACGATTTTTCAACCGGCAACTCAAAGGTTCCCGCCGCCACATACAACTCGTAAATGCACACCATAACCGCCTGAGCCAGATTGAGGGAGGCATAATCCGGCGAGGAGGGAATCTGGATAAGGTTGGTGCAGATGGCCAACTCCTCATTGGTGAGTCCGCTGTTTTCACGCCCATAAACCAAAGCGACCGGATTCACTGCCGCGGAGGCCAGAATGGCCGGAGCCCAGTCCCTCGGCGTTTTCACATGCTGGCGATACAGACCGGGACGGACGGTCGTCCCCATAACCAGCCCGCAGTCGCCCACCGCCTCTTCCAGAGTAGCCACCACGCGCCGTTTTTCAAAAATATCACCCGCCGCCACAGCCATCATCCGGGCCTCGGCCAGATTCAGGTTTTCCGCAGGCGCCACCAAGACGAGCTCCGACAGCCCCATGTTGGCCATCGCCCGGCAGATGGATCCCACATTTCCACCATAGAGTGGACCCACCAGAACAACTCTTATATTCTCAAGATTGGCCATAGTTTCACTCAATGATCAGTGAGAAAGGGTTCAGGGTTCGGGGTTCAGGATTCGGAGTCTTGGGTTCAGGGTTCAGGATTCGGAAGCCCTTCGGACTTGTCCTCTTCACCCTGAACCCCGAACCCTGAACCCTTTCTCCCCTCCCTCTCTCCTTCCTCACCTTGACTTCCCGCCCCAAAATGTTACTCATATCGGGTTTTAAATGAGAATGCAACTGGAGTTGCGAAAAGGACGTGTGTCATGGACGAACTTCTTAAATTATTGAAACATAACGCGCTGGAAACGCCAAAAAACCTGGCGCGCATGCTGAACACCACCGAAGAGGCCGTTAAAGCCAAGATCGCCGGCTATGAAGGCGCTGGCATCATCCGTGGCTACCAGGCTGTATTGAACACCGACCTGATGGATGTCGAGCTCGTACGGGCGGTAATCGAAATCAAGGTCACCCCCGAGCGCGAAGGCGGTTTCAACCGAATCGCCGAGCGGGTCAGCAAGTTCCCTGAGGTGGAATCGGTTTACCTGATGTCGGGCACCTACGACCTGATGGCCGTGGTGGCCGGACGGAACCTGAAGGATGTGGCTTTTTTTGTGAGCGAGAAACTGGCAACCATCCAGGGAATCATCTCCACTGGAACGCATTTCATGCTCAAAACCTACAAGAATAACGGCGTATTGATGGAAGCGGAGAAAACCAATGAGCGTCTCAAAGTCTCGCCCTAAGCCCAAACGCAACCCGGTCGATTTTATTGCCAAACACCTGCTGGATATCCCGCGCTCCGGAATCCGCGATTTCTTCGACATCGTCAGCTCGCGCAAGGATGTCATCAGCCTGGGCATCGGCGAACCCGATTTCGTCACCCCCTGGCATATCCGTGAACAGGCCATTTTTGCGCTCGACCGCGGTGCCACCACTTACACATCCAACCGCGGCCTCCTTGAATTGCGACAGGCCATTTCCGCGTATGTCGAGGAAGCGTTCGGCGTGACCTATGATCCCGAATCCGAAATCCTGATCACCGTCGGCGTCAGCGAAGCGCTCGATCTGGCCATTCGCGCCATCATTGAACCGGGCGATGAGGTCATTTACCACGAGCCCTGTTTTGTCTCCTATGCCCCCGAGATCCGGTTTGCCCACGGCGTGCCGGTGGCCGTTTCAACCACCCGTGACAACGGGTTCCGCCTCACGCGCGCCATGCTCGAGAAAAAGGTCAGTCCGCGCACCAAGGCGCTACTGCTCAATTTCCCGACGAACCCCACCGGGGCCACGCTGACGCAGGCCGATGTCGAAGACATCTCCGCCTTCGCCATCGAGCATGATCTGATTGTCATCACCGACGAGATCTACTCCGAGCTCACTTATGAAGGAGGCCGCCCCAGCATCGCGGCGGTACCCGGCATGAAGGAACGCACCATTTTCCTGCACGGCTTCTCCAAGGGCTGGGCCATGACCGGCTTCCGGCTAGGTTACGCCTGCTCGCCTCCGGAGTTGAGTGAGGCCATGATGAAGATCCATCAGTACATCATGATGTGCGCCCCTATCATCAGCCAGAAGGCCGCCATTGAAGCGCTCAAAACCCGAACAGACACGGAAGATATGCGCCTCTCGTACCAGGAACGCCGGAATTTCCTGTGTGCCGCCCTGAACGAGATGGGCATCCCCTGTCATGTCCCGAAGGGCGCGTTCTACGTGTTCCCCTATATCGGCGACTACGGCCTGACCTCAAAGGAGTTCGCTCTGCGATTGCTCGACGAGGAGAATGTGGCCTGCGTACCGGGCAGCTCCTTCGGCGAGTGCGGCGAAGGGTTCCTGCGTTGCTGCTATGCCACCGACATCGAGGAGATCAAGGAAGCCACCGAGCGCATGGCCCGGTTTGTGAAGCGGCTGAAGAAATTGTAAATTTTTGATTTTAGATTGCAGACTTCAAGACTCAAATTCTGAAGTCACAATCTACAATCATCAATCGACAATTCCTACGCGATCGTCTTCTTCGTCAACTTGATAAGGGTTTTCCACATCTTCTCGGGAGTTTCCTCGGCCGAAAGCGCCTTTCGCGCATCGGCATCGGAGAAGGTCTCGGCCAAACCCGCCAGAAGCTTAAGATAAAAGGCGCTCGCCGCAGTAGGAATAACCATGAAGAACACGATCTTCGTC
>JBAXMJ010000200.1:0-3199 GCA_037134355.1 bacterium
TATTTCGTTGGCCAGTACATTTCGGAGACACAGGTGCAGCCATCACAGTTCTGGAACCAATCCCAGTGCTTGGAATCCAAGGCTTCCCGAACCAGGGCTTGGATATCACGGGGCACGCTCAGCACGTCAAAGGATTCGATGATGCGGTGATACTCGGTCGCACGATCCAATCCGTCCCCAGTCGCCCCTCCTGTTGCCGCCTGGGCCGTCTTTCGCTTGCATGAACACCCGCACGTCTTCTTCTTGCCCAGTTCAGCATTCATAACTCATCCTTCATACTTTCGTTCAGTCGTTCTCCTTATGCCGGATGCACGGCCGTTCCTTCAGGTTCGCCGCTAGCTTCATGATAGCGTCCGACAACTTGTCCAGCCGCTTCCCGAACTGGCACCCCTGGCAGTAGATGATCCAGACGCAGAAACAGCATACGGCGCCCAGGATGGCCACCAACGGCCAGCGCCCGATCACGTCGAGACTCTCCGAATCGGGCAGGGCGGCCGCCGTGGTTGCCCCAAGCGCCGCCCCGCACGCCACTATCGCTTCAAGTTTCCCTATCATGCTCATGCCCTCCTAAAACTTTGCCCAAAACTCAATCTTCATGCCCCGGACATACCCGTAACCGCCAGCCGTCCCACCCCCGGGCGCATTCGTGGGTACCACCCAGTACTCCATCTCAATCAGTCCGCTGTCCGGGGCAGGGACAAAGGCCGTGAGCGTCGCCATTGAAAGGTTGGTGAGGCTGGTACTGGCCTGGAACAAGGCACTGGTCGCGCAGGTCCAGGCTTTCAGGCCGCCTTCGCGCCACCGGCAGGCCATGGCGTAGGTCCCGGTCTTGGAGTGGTAAGTGAACCACTGGAAAGTCACGTTCGACGTGTAACCCAGGGGTGCCGGACATGAGATCGGTCCCGCAAATTCGGACTTTGTCTTGTCATGCTTGGTGAATACCGCCCCGCCGTTCGAATTGGTCAGGGTCTCCGTCGGGCAGGTGTAAAGATAGTCAGCCGGGATCCACCCATAATGATTCGTCACATTTCCCATGGACGCCGCTACTACGGTGCCCGTCGGAGTCGAGGTCACCTTGATATTCTCACCGGCCCGGATCGGCAGGTTGGTCAGCCATCCCAAGGACGCCGTATCGCTCGTCCATTCCGCCGGGGCCCCGTCAATTACCCAGTGCTCGGGCCTTGCCTTCTTCCCTGCCTCCGCAACGCAGAGGAGCGAGGCCAGAATCATCCCGCCAAAAATCAACGCCGCGTATTTCACGTCAGTTTCCTTTCCGGATGATTTGAACCTGCCCGTTGGTCACCGTGCTACTCAACTGCAGGGCATCCCCGTACTCAAACGGGAAGTCCGCCTCCGGGATCCAGACGACCGTGCTCGCATTCGTCACAGAGAGACTGCCAATCAGGTAGGTATTCCCCTGGCTCACCCGGGAGACCGTCAAGGTGGCATTCGTTGCCACCGTGAACTTCCATAAGACCACCTCGGGCATCCAGACGGTGTTGAACTGCTGGTTGGTGACCGCGACCGTCGAGCCTTTGAGTGGATAGGTTTGCGCCCAGGGCGCCGCGTCGACCGTACCGGACACCGCCAACATCCCCAAGATTGCGAACAGGTTTTTCATAGTTTCTCCCGGCGCTCAAAAAAGTTCTCACCAAAGTCCAAAAATCAACAACTCACGGCCGCCCGATATCCGCATCAAGGACATTTGTCACGGCACCGGCCACGAACACCAACTGTGTCCCGCCCCAGATCATGAATTGTCCGACCGTGCCCAGCCCCAGCGCCTGCCCCGCCGTCAACACGGCATCCCCTTTGTGCAAAGCCTGGGAATCTCCCGTGAACTCAAAGGCCCCTATGTCCACCCTGCCTCCGGACGGATAGATTCGACGCTGTCCGTCGAAGTCAACGGCCCCGGCAGTCCAGAACCCGTTCGTGCCGGCATTGACGCACGGCGAATTGGCCAGCAACCGGTAGTTTCCATTGGTGTAATCCACAAATTGCGGATTTACACCATCCTCTGGTTCCCATTCACCCCACCTCAGCCAGGCAGGCATCCAATAGATGGAGAAATAGACACTGCTATCGGTACTCCCCTCAATGCCGTCCGGATTCCCCGCCAGGATGGAGTTGAAGACGGTAGAGTTCGCGACCGATCCGGCGTTGCCGCTGTTATCCGCCAGCGTGCAGTTATACAAGGTGCAGCACGTGGCCCCCGCGTAATCAGACTGGTTTCTGACCAATACACAGTTGAAGAGCGTGCAGGCAAAGGCTCCGCCACCACCGCCGTTGCCCGTATTCCCTGTGAGTGTGCAGTGATAGAGGGTGTTGGAACAGGCTCCGCCTGCCATGAAACCGGTATTCCCGGTCAGCACACAATTCGAGAGCGATCCGCCGAATACGCCGCCCACATCCACCCCATAGGCACCCCCGTTTGTCACGGTCATTCCGATCAGCCAGGCTTTCTCCGCCATGTACACGCCGCAGATGGTTGGTGTGCCCTGGATAATCGTGCCGCTTGGCCCGTTCACGCTCCGAACCGTGATGGTATTCGTAATGGCCACCCGGCTCGTCATATCGCCCGTCACTCTGCTCCCGGCCGCATAGACGCCGTTCGAGACCCATACGGTTTCCCCCTCCAGCGCCACATCAACCGCCGCCTGGATATTCGTAGCCGCAGTTGCCCAAGTTGTGAACGGGCTCACATGCGTTCCGGCCGTCGAGACATAGCGGTTGATCTTTGCCCCGTGTGCCCCAATAGACAGGCCGGTATGCGCCGCCAACGCGGCGAGTGCATTCGTGTCGAATTCCCGCAGATTGGTGAGTCCATCACCCCGACCAAAGAAACCCGTGCCGGTGGCCCAGACAGACCCCGCCGTCACCGACTTGTTTCCATGCGACGCATTGTCATCACCCACGACAATAGCCTGACTGTTGCTGACCGTCCCGGCCCCCAGCAGGATCGAGGCATGGGCGACATCGGTAATAACTGCCTTTTGCCCGCCGGAGAGGTTCCCCAGGAGCAGAGACCCTTTCCCGCGATTCGTCACGGTTGCCAGAGGCCCGAACGCACCAAGGGCAAATGTTCCGTCACCGTTGAGAAACATTTGTCCCTCATTCTTGCCACGGAACTGCGATCCCGGCCCGCCGATCCAGACCGCCCCGGCATTGTCCCCGGCGAACTGGTAGGAGTTGCCATTGG
>JBAXMJ010000201.1:0-3126 GCA_037134355.1 bacterium
GGGCAAGACTGGCTCCTCGACTGCTTGGACTTGCTTTGTTCGGGTGGGCTGGCTCGCGCCTCCCACGAGGTCATTGCGAACGATTTCTGGTCAGTTTTCCTTCCTTTCCTTCATTCACAGGCTTATCCTGTCGCGAGGGTGGTGAATCTTTTCGCGCTATCGGCAGGACGTCTCCAGTGTGCGCAATAACCGGCCGGCCTTGAACATTTCCCGCTCACTCATGTCCGCCGCCTGATAGGCCTTTCGTAATGCGGGAATGGTGATGATGCCTGCTTTGATCAAGGCTCTGAGAAGATCGACATCCTTATCGCGACCCAGTTTGAGTTTCACAATGGCCAGATCAATGGGATTCAAACACCGAACTGACCGGTCGCGCCCCAGAAAAATGCACCGCTTTTCCCACCCCTTAGGCAAGGTCTCCAGGATGTCAGGCTTCATGAAATCGGCATAGACCCCGTATTCCCGATGGAACAGGCTCCCCTCCCCAATCGCCTCATGAAGGACCCCGGCCTGCCCCGAATCGCAGGGCTCGACCAGCATGTCCGCATCCAGGCTGAGCTCCAGAGGCCGCCCTTTCTCACCAAGTTCGGGACTGCCGGCAAGAAGTGATGACGACCCCAGCACCGTGACCTGCTTGGGCTGCGCCATGGCCTTGACGATATCAATCAACTGTTTCAGTGATCGTAGGCGCATTTCAGGAATACCTTTCGTCGCTCTTCCCGGGTCAGCACGCCGGCAAAGGGGCCGAAATCAAGTAGTCGGCGGTTGGATTCGGACTCATCGCGCAAAACGACCAGCAGCCGTTTCATGCCGACTTTCCCCTTCTTGGCGTCGCTCAAAATCCGCCGCCACGTCGCCAAACGGTCTGAAGGCGCTTCCCCCAGCGCCTCCCATTTCGACAACGTAGCCAGCGCCACGTTAACGGCCGCAGGATTGTGTTCAACTTTATCGGCAATCAAGGGGTAAAGATTCATGGTTGATTCGAGGGAGAGTTATGCCATTCAAGGAGACTCCGTTCAAGACTGATTTGCGAACAGGGAAGACGCCCTCTACATACAGAAGGAACCACGCCTTGACAGGCGCGGCTACGTAGCTGCCGCTGTTAAGCGGGTGCCGGATCATGTCTCAGCGGACGGCGAGGCCGCCGTCCCTCCCTCCGCAGGGATCACCGTTTCTTACTCCAGGTCTGCCAGTTTCCGGACGGGAGAATAGAACCCCTTCCGGATCATGTCGGCCAACACCTTGTCAGCGCCCTCCTCGGTAAGCATTCCCTCCGCGCAAGCGGCTTTCAGGATCCCCAGGGTGCCGGTAACAGAAAGGTGCAACTCCCGGCAAACTGAGCGGGCATGCCGGTCGTCCGTCACCACCGTACCCTTTCGCCCCGCCGCCAGCGCAATCAGGGAGGCCTCACCCGCTCCCAACGTGGCGAGTAACCCCTGATAACGGCGAAACTCGGCGGGCGACAATGAAACGTGATGAATGGCGCCACGCTCCAGCGCCGCCAGAATGGAGTTCAAGGCGCCATGCCCGGACTGGAGGCCATTCAACACTTCATCCACCACCTGCGTGGTCACACACAGTCTTCCGGCTGGATATCGCCTGAGGAGCAGATCAACTTGGTTCGCCAAGGCGAAATTGGAGAGCGTCACACTGTCGAAAAACCAGACGGCTTTACGCATGGGCGGCATCACTGGAATGATAACTGGCGGGACTATCCACCCCGTGCCCGGCCAGCCATTCCCTCATGGCCAGGGGCGCCAGACCCATGACTTGCGCTAATTTGCCCACACTGATGAATCCGCCACGCCACGCCTCGAACGCCTGGCGCTGGGGGGCAGTCATCCCCGCGAGATCGGGTTGATAACAGGAGGATAACGCCTGGCGGACAAGCTCCCCCATGGTCTGCCCCCGATGTTTCGCCAAAGTCTTCAACCCCCGCGCCAACCCAGGTTCAACCTTGATATGCAGTGTCGCCGTCTGACTCATTCTCCACCTCCCTCATATGTACAAGATTAGGTATATTCAGAAGCAGGCAAACAATCAAGAGAGGAATTCCTCACACGTCAATATGGCCCCTAGTCAGTTCCTCGTAAAAGGCGGCCTGGCTGGTCATCATGTAGGGAGTTAGCCAGAGGAATCCGATTCCGAGGGTAAACAGGCAGAGAAATGACCAGCCAATAAAACGGCACTGCAGGCAAAACAGCTTCCATTTGTTGCCCCGCATGATCTGTGAGCTGCGCCGGATGGCATCCATCGGCCCTATTCCAGGCGTAGCGTTAATCACAAAGTAAGTCATGGAATAGCGGAATTGAGCGATCATCGCCGGAATCAGTGCCAGAATCGCCAGGGGTACCAGAATGACCATCGTCCCAACCGAAGGCACTTCGCCCGCCAACATCGGTTTCAAGGAGAGAACCGCCATGATGATGATGACGACGATGCCGGGCAATGCCCAGGCAAAGACCAGCAAGGCCATCAGAAGATACGCCAGAAAGCCCGTTCCAAACCGCTTGAAACCTTCAAAGATCATCCCCACGGTTCCGGGTTGCCGCCGGGCCAGCATCAGGAAAAATAAATACCAGCCCAGCATCAAGGGGCCCGTGATGATGAAACTGAGGATACTCCCGAGATAGGGAATTGCCAGCACCACCATCACCAGGAGATAAACAAGAACCGCGCCAACGGCCAGGCCCCAGTTCCCGGCCAGCGCGGCACGCGCATCGGCCATCAAGTCCCGGTTGGACGCCACGCTTTTGAATTGGGTCTCGGAAGACCACTCCTCTAGTGGAGGAGGCACGGCACCCCCCGCCGCTACGGGATGATCGAATAGACCGGAAATGGTTGATGCTTTAACCCACTGGGCACCCATGGTGGCGTTCCAGACCAAGTCAGTCCCCTTGAGTTTTCCATCACGCGCCAGGGAAAACAGTTCGTCCTGTTCAACCGGTCCCTGCTGCTGTCCATTTACCGCATAATACCATTGCATAGTAGTCTCCCGCCTGTTCCTACCTGAGATTCTTATAATAATCCAGACATCCACTCAAATAAAGAATCACCACCCGCTTCATTTGCTTTCTATTGCCCACCAGTATCGCCGAAAAGAGGGACTTCACCACTGATTTTCAC
>JBAXMJ010000202.1:0-3058 GCA_037134355.1 bacterium
GTCCTATTACGAGAAGTTCTCCAATCGCAGTGTGGTCGGCCGCACCGGGCGCGGTGACACCACCTTTGCCGGCTACCTGGCCCGCCGCCTCGACCATGAACCCGCCGAAGCCCTCAAGTTCGCCGCCGCCCTGGTGTCCCTGAAAATGGAGAAACGCGGCCCCTTCTCCGGTACCCTCAACGATGTCCTGACCCGCCAACACGAAGCGCACTCTTAAATCAACTCAATACATTGGGCTCTGCCCAAACCCGCCGGGGGATCACGGCTCCCCCGGACCCCCCGTTTTCACTGGATCGCGGATTTGGCGATGGCATAACACGCAGTTTGCCTATGAGTTACCAGAACTCACGACGCCACGCTTGATAGATAAACCGGCAAGTGCAACTTGAATGCCCCAGTATGGGGCTATTGTGTTCTGGGCGTTGGTTTCGAAAAATCGTAAATTTTCACCCCCGAGGTCCCACTGTGAAAGCATTGCATTCCCTCCTGGGTCTCGACAAGTCAAACCCCCTATTCGAAATCCTCATAGATCCTCAGATCCCCGACGAACTCCTGGTGCATTTTGGGATGCATTTGCTGGAAAAGGTACACAGAGGCAAGATAGAGGAGAAGCTTCTGGCGGCGCGGCTCTACAACTCCAAATTCTCAACGAAGCACATCACGGCAGCTTTCGGCTTCGACCGGAAGACCCTGCGGCGTTGGGGCCAGGCGCTGAAGGGCGGTGACGTCGAGCGCATCGTCCGCGCATTCGCCGGACAGGGCGCCGAGAAACGCATGACCCCCATGCTGGAATCCTACGTCCGGGCCACCTACCGGGAGGTCGTCGCGGAGAAGGGGTGTCACAGCAACGAGTTCATCCGCAAAGAGCTCAAGGCGAAGTTTGGCCAGACATTTTGCCACGAACTACTTCGCCGCATCCTACTGGACGAGGAACAGAAAATGGCCGTTGCCGCCGCGGACATCGGACACCAACACGGCCACACCGTCGCCTCGGAGTTGTCCACTGTTGACGTCACCATTCCCGCCTCCGCCCCGGTGACGGCCGACGAGGCGCTCGCCATCCTTGCGGCGGCAGTGGGTTCCGGACTTGCCGACCGGTGCCAGTTGGGGGTTGGCGCACGGGAGAATAGTTGCGATAATACGGCTGATATGAGCTTAATTAAGCCCGGAATATGCAACAATTCTCCCGTTGGCGACCAGGATAGACTACCCGGTTTTCCGGTCATGGTTGGGCGCGCCGGGACCACGCATTTATGCCATCATGCCGGGCTGACGCTCTGCCGGATATTCATTGATGGCGTCACCCGGGGACTTGGTGACGACGCAGACATTGTCCGGCAGTGGATCGGCATGATCCTGTGCGGGTGCATGAACATCGAAAATGGGCGCTCTCTGAACTACCCCGCACTGGAACTTCTGCTGGGTGCACAGGTATGGTCTTCCGACCGCCAACGGGAGAAGCTCCACGCCATCGCGGGGGAAACGGTCGCGCGGGCGATCTTGGAACGCAACATCCGCCTGGTCGGCGCTGAACTCGCCGACACCTTCCTCTACGATCCCCATGGGATCGAGTACACGGGACAACTCAAAACCTTGAAGGGCTGGCTCGGCAGTTCTCACAAGGTTGCGAAGGCCTATTACCAGGATTTCATCCACACTGCGGACGGCTCGCCGGTTTTTGTCACCCTCGACGACAACTACAGCGATATGCGGGCGCGTTTCATTACGAACATCGCCAAGTTCAGGTTGATTCTTGGCGGGGACCAGGCGCGGCGATTGACCGTGGTCGTGGACCGGGCGATCTACGACGTGGACTATCTGGTCGATCTCAAGAGCAATCATAGCCTTGAGATCATCACCTGGGAGAAGAACTACCGCCGCGGGCAGTGGGAAACCGTGGACACGAAAGACACCCGCGTAATTCGCATGACCCGAGCACAAAACGACTCGACCGACACCGTCACCCACACCGCCCGCTACGTCAGACGAAACTGGGCCAGGGAACCTTCGTTCTTGCAGTTCATCGTCATGCTGGAAAAACCGGGACAGGAGCCGGTGGAGCTCTCGGTGATATGCACGGACACCGGCCGTCCCGACGAGGCTTGCCTGGTGCCTATTCTCTGCCGATGGCTCCAGGAGAACGATTTCATGTTCCTCGATCGCCTGGGGATCAATGAGATCACCTCCTATACGAGCGTCTCCTACGAGGAGATCGCCGCGGGACTGCAAGACCGGGAGGTGGCAAACCTGGCGCGCAAGTCGCAATGCGCCAAGCGACTCGATCTCAAAAAAGAACTCGGCCTGGTTCTCGTTTCGCTTGAGGAATTCAAGAAGGATAGCGGGGGCCGTCAGGCTGAATGCCTGGAGGCTATGGCTAAACTCGACGCGGACGCCAGCAAACTGCCGCCCACTGACGACGCGATACGCGAGCGCCGGCGCAAACTGAAAGCGTCAACGACCGCCCTCCACAAGCGCCAGGATACCTTCGTAGCGAAGAACGAGAGCCGATGCAAGGATCTGTGGCTGAGAATCGCAGCACTCAACACGGAGATCACTGGACAGGAGGAGAGTGTGTCCAGGCTCGAACGGCTTATCGAGGACAAGTATAGGAAGTTGAACTTCATGCCGAAGACGGTCATGGACTGCGTCAAGATCGTCGCCCGCAACATCATCTACAACAGGCTGATGGCGTTTCGGCCGATATACGACAACCGGCGAAATGACCACGTTCTACTCAGGGAACTGATTGAGGCCACAGGCCATATCCATGAGAATGGTACGAGCGTGGTCGTCAGTCTCTATCCATCCAGGCACTACCCCAAGGATGTCAAGGGAAAAATCATGGATTTCTTGCTGGCGGTCAGCTGCGAAGCCAACCGCTTTTATCGGCCGGGTAAAGCCATCATTTTCACGTTATACGAGCCCTAGACCGAGGGCATTCAATTGGGATTTACACATGGCCACGTCGTGAGTTCTGGACTTCGAGACTTCGGGACTTCGGACCCCGCAACATCATTCACGACTCACCGCTTTGCTGAAATCAGGCCTTCACCATGAC
>JBAXMJ010000203.1:0-3053 GCA_037134355.1 bacterium
TTCCGATATAGTGCAGACTTTTTTACAGGGAAAGGATAAGACGATGCAGGCATTGAAGGAGACAACGTTTCCCGGCCCCAAGGGGCCGGTTGTGCTGGTGATCATGGATGGCGTCGGGATTGGCGCCTATGAGGAAGGCGATGCCGTTCGCACCGCCCTCACGCCCAATCTGGACTGGCTCAAAACCCATGCGCTGTACAGTTCGTTAAAAGCCCACGGAACCGCTGTTGGCCTGCCCAGCGACGAGGACATGGGCAACAGCGAAGTCGGGCACAACGCCATCGGGTGCGGCCGTGTGTTTGCTCAAGGTGCCAGTCTGGTCAGTAATGCCATCGCCACCGGGGCCATGTTCCGCGGCGAAGTCTGGAAGTCCCAAATTGCCAACGTCCTCAAAAACAACTCCACGCTCCATTTTATGGGACTGTTTTCGGACGGCAATGTGCACAGCCACATTGACCACCTCAAGGCCATGCTCACCCAGGCCAAAACCGAGGGTGTCAAGCGGGCCCGTATCCACATCCTGCTGGATGGCAGGGACGTAGGCGAGACCTCCGCACTGGAGTATGTCGACCCCTTCGAGAAATTTCTGACCGGACTCAACGCCGGCGGCTCCGTGGATTTCCGGATTGCGTCCGGTGGCGGACGCATGAACATCACCATGGATCGCTACAATGCGAACTGGGATATGGTCAAGCGTGGCTGGGACACCCATGTCCGGGGAATAGGCTCCCCGTTCGCCTCCGCCCGTGAGGCGATTGAATCGCTCCGAAAAGCCAAGCCGGGCGTGATTGATCAGGATTTGCCCGCCTTTGTGATCACCGAAAAGGGGCAACCGATCGGAAAAATTGTGAATCACGACAGCGTGATCTTCTTCAACTTCCGCGGTGACCGCTCGATTGAGATGACCCGCGCGTTCGATGACGACTCAGTGACCGAATTCGATCGGTCGCCCCGGCCCAAGGCGCTTTATGCCGGAATGATGCAATACGACGGCGACCTGAAGCTCCCGAAGCGTTATCTCGTGGAACCTCCGGCCATTGCCGAAACCATGGGCGAATACCTCGTCAAAAGCGGCGTGACTCAGCTCGCCATCAGCGAGACCCAGAAATACGGGCATGTGACCTATTTCTTTAATGGAAACCGGTCTGGAAAATTTGATGACAAATTGGAAGATTATGTGGAAATCACATCCGATATTCTACCCTTTGAACAGCGTCCGTGGATGAAAGCCGCCGAGATCACCGATGCCGTCCTCAAGGCAATTGAGGCGAACCGGCATAAGTTCATCCGCCTCAATTTCCCCAATGGCGACATGGTTGGCCACACGGGAGTCTACCAGGCCACCCAGATTGCCGTGGAAACGGTCGATCTGTGCCTCGGTCGCCTGATTCCCGCCGTTCAGGCCGCTGGCGGCATCCTGGTCATATCTGCCGACCATGGAAACGCCGATGACATGTACGAGCATGAGAAGAAGACCGGCAAGGCCAAGGTCGAGAACGGCAAACTCAAGGTTAAGACCGCCCATTCCCTCAATCCGGTTCCTGTGTATATCTATGATCCGTCCGGCACGGCAAAACTGAAACTGACCGATCATAAGGGGCTGGGCATCAGCAGCCTGGCAGCCACCTGCATTAAACTGCTCGGGTTTGCGCCCCCGTCCAATTACGACCCCGCTGTTGTGGATGTCGGGTAAATGGAACAGGAGTTCCATTGTCTCAGGTGCGGACAGTGTTGTCGCCATGAAGGGGAAGTCCGGCTTATCGAAGGAGAGGTTGCGGCTATTGCGAAAACCCTTGGGTTGGAACCATCCGAGTTTACAGCACAATTCACCCGGCTTCGGGAGGATCGTCTTGGACTATCGCTGACGGATCATCCCGATGGCTCCTGCATCTTTCTGGAGGGCACCCCGCCCTCCTGCAGGATTCAAGAGGCCAAACCCCGGCAATGTCGTGAATTCCCCCATTCGTGGCGCTATGAGAATTGGGTTGAAATTTGCGCCGCTTCTCCAAAAAAGGAACTTTGATCTTGCTTCAGACCTTCCAAGCCCGTATTAAATGCACTCACTTTTACGACCAGAAGGATGGCGATCATGAACAGTTTTGAAAATAAAAACCTGCCCGCGAATGAACATGAAACCGAAGGTCTCGCGCTGCCGACCGACAGCAACAAAGAGATCAAAAGCTGGATCATCACCATTGGCGTTGCCGCCGTGGTCGTTCTGGCCGTCTTCCTGTATCGCACCAACAAGGCGGGCAATGAGGAAAAGGCATCCCGCATGCTGGGCGAAGCCCGGAACGCGCAGGCCCTTCAAGCCATCCTGAACCAATACCCATCCTCCTCCGCAGCCCGGATGGCTCTGCTTCAAATGGCCAAGGCCCAGTTTGACAATGGAGACTACATTTCATCCAAGGTCAACTATACGGATTTTCTGTCCAAATACCCCTCCCACCCCATGGCTGGAATAGCGGAATTGGGCTTGATTCATTGCACTGAGGCCTTGGGACAGACTGAAAAGGCCCTGGAGGACTACACCCGCTTCGTAACCACCAAGCCGACTCATTTCCTGACCCCCACGGCCATCTTTGGGAAAGCTCGCTGTCTGCAGACGCTGAAGCGGTACGACAAGGCTCGGGCGATCTATGATGATTTCCTGGCCGCCAACCCGAAAAGCGACTGGAAGAACGACATCGAAGAGGCGCTCAAGCAACTCGACCGCGCGGCCAGAACGCCATCGGTCAAACTGTAAGAAAAGAACTAGCCCTTCTTCTCTTCCGTCTTTTTCCCGTCGGTATCCTCTGGTTTTGTGCCTTCTTCGCGACCCTTCTTGAACTCATTGAGGCTTCGCCCCAAGGCACGGGCAAGATCCGGCAATTTCCTTGCCCCGAACAGCACCAGAATCACCAGCAGAATGATCAACAGTTCCGACATTCCAAAGTTACGCATAATCGCAGCCTTTCATTGATTCATTCATCCTACAGTCATAGGGCACCAAAGGCAACCCTGTGGGTATCTAGGGACGAAAGTCCCGCCATGAGGTAAGTATCGCCTCCGTC
>JBAXMJ010000204.1:0-2994 GCA_037134355.1 bacterium
GTGCAAAGCCTGGGCATCGCCGGTGAACTCAAAGGCACCCATGTCCACCCGGCCACCGGTCGGATAGATTCGCCGCTGGCCGTCGAAGTCAACGGCCCCGGCCGTCCAGAACCCGTTCGTTCCGGTATTGATGCAAGGCGAATTTGGGCGCAGCCGGTAATCTCCGCTGGCCGCATCAACGAAGAGGGGATCGGCATCGACATTTCCAGACCCGTTCATCGGGTAGTAACTCCCAAGGGAGCAGTAGATCGCGCTATCCCAATCGAACTCACTGTTTCCAGAGGAAATGCAATTGTAGAGGGTGCAGTAGAACACGGATCCTGCGTCGCCCGTGTTGTTCACCATGGTACAGTTGTACAAGGTGCAGAGAGTCGCGCCCGCGGTGTCACACTGGTTCCCGACCAAAAGGCAGTCAAAGAGGAGGCAACCAAAGGCGGCTCCGCCCCCACCATAACCCGTATTTCCAGATAGTGTGCAGTGATAGAGAGCATTGGAATAGGCACCGCCTGCCGTGAAGCCGGTGTTTCCCGCCAGTACGCAATTCGAAAGCGACCCGCCGGAAACGCCGCCCACATTCAAGCCATACGCCCCCCCATTTGTGACGGTCATTCCTATCAGCCAGGCTTTCTCGGCCATATACACGCCACAAATGGTCGGAGTGCCCCGGATAATGGTGTCGCTTGGCCCATTCACGCTTCTGACTGTAATGGCATTCGTAATGGCCACTCGGCTCGTCATGTCCCCTGCAATCCGGCTCCCGGCCGCATAGATGCCATTCGAGACCCATACGGTTTCTCCTTCCAGCGCCACGTCAATCGCTGCCTGGATGTTCGTGGCCGCTGTTGCCCAGGTCGTGAAAGGGCTCACGTGTGTCCCGGTCATTGAGACATAACGGTTGATCTTTGCCCCGTGTGCCCCAAAAGATAGGCCGGAATGCGCGGCTATCGCGGCGAGCGCATTCGTGTCGAACTCCCGGAGGTTGGTTAGCCCTTCACCCCGCCCAAAGAATCCGGTGCCGGTAGCCCATACCGACCCTGCCGTCACTGACTTGGTGCCATGCGACGCATTATCATCACCCACAACGATGGACTGACTATTGCTGACCATCCCGGCCCCCAGCAGGATCGAGGCATGACCCACATCGGTAATCACTGATTTCTGCCCGCCAGAGAGATTTCCCAGAAGCAGGGATCCTTTTCCAAGATTCGTCACGGCCGCCAGAGGCCCGAAGGAGCCAAGGATAAATGCCCCGTCACTGTTCAGATAAATTTGCCCATCGTTCTTGCCCCGGAATTGCGAGCCCGGCCCGCCAATCGATAACCATCCGGCATTGTCACCGGCAAATTGGTAGGAGTTTCCATTGGTGACAATAGTTCCGCTGTTATTCCCGCTCATGGGCTCATAGGTTGTAAAAGTCTGAATCACAAACCCTTGCTGAGTCGGGTTCAACCACCCGGCCAGACAAGTTCCGATTCCAACCACTGCAATTATCCCCAGAGTAATCGTTATCTTTTTCATTCTGAGTCCTGAATTCTGAATACTGACTTCTGTGAGTACAGAGGCGTCCCGCCATCACCAATCGTATCCACCGCCCTGATCTTTCCCGTTTGAACCATTCGCAGCCAAACATTTGCCTGGGTGATTAGGCTGTATACCTCCGGGGCGAACTGCACGCCCATCTCCATCCCCAGGTTGAAGATCACCATGTCCAAGGCATGCCGGAATCCGGAAACCGGCACCATTATGATGTCGGGATCCATCACGTACCAGGGGTAGACCGCCACGGCCTCGCGGAACATAGTGACGGTTTCTGACACGATCTCGGCCAGCCGGTTCACCTTTGTCGGGTTCGCGTCCACCCAGGACCGGTACAGGTTGCCCATGTCCGTCGGCAGGGCATTCAGCACCGTCTCAACCGTCAATTCTTTCCACCCGCTCACCAGTCACCCCTGTATACAAAAGCGGGGACCTGGATCTCTCCAGGCCCCCGTCACCCGCAATCAAACTTACTCCACGGCGACGTTCAGCCGTACGCAGGCCGCGCTGTTCGTCACCTTCACATCTTCCGACCAGTCAAACTTCGCCACCTCGACGCGGCCGTCATCACGCATGTAGGAGCCCGGTACCATGAACTTGTTCATGAGACGGAACGTCTTCATGAAACTGGGGTCACGGCGACTCGGCGCATCCTTCCGGGCGAAGATCAGCACTGCGGTATCCAGCAGGAAGTTAATGTCCTGCGCCTTCCCCTCCGGGTTGGCGTCATAGATCATGTAGGAGGTGCGGACATCCGGCGTCCCGATGAACATCTGACTGGCCGATTGCTCCGTCGGCACCGCCAGGCCCAGGTCGCTCTTGTTTCGTCCATTCCCCACGACGAACCGGCCTCGAACCTTGGCCTGATTCTTGAAGATCTTCCAAGCCGAGGCCCCGAATAGGATCCCCACCCCCATGAGACTGCCGTACTTGGCCGCTTTGATCACCGACAGGATGGCGTCATCCACGTCAGAGATGGGATCCGCCGCATCATTCCAGGTCATCCCCGTCCCGGCCCCTACGGCCGCCAAGGCGGCATCAATGACGGACTTCTCATGGGACAGCGCAGCCACCTCGGCGACCGCAGTGGCGCCTTCACGGAGCATATTCTCAAGCCCTTCAGCCTCCAGCTGTTCCAGATTATCCACCGGATAATCCAAGGCATGTGGCTCGCAGTTGTAGGTGGCATCGGTCGCCTCGAACCGCAACTCCGACGCCCGACCACCCATTGTCCGCAGGGTATTGGGGAGATGAAAACGATTCTTCTCCGTGTAGGATTTAAATCGCCCCACACTCGTTGCCACTTCGATAGTCGGGGCCAGAAAATCTGCCACCGGCATAATCGCGCTTTGCGCCGCACCCTGGGCGAACTCGCGCAGGGTAGGGGACGCACTGATATCACTCAATCTGCTCATACTGTTTTCCCTTCTTTAGAAACTGATCACTGTTTACTGCCAA
>JBAXMJ010000205.1:0-2989 GCA_037134355.1 bacterium
CTCCGAGCCGTCCGCGGAGGCCTCGGAGAGGCCTCCCTACCCAGATCATGTAAAGTCAATTATGAGACGGTTAATAAACTAGATTCGGCATGGGGAGGAATGCATGAATTCGTTGGAAACAGTATTGACGGAAATGGAACAGCGCGTGAAGCGTTTGGAACGTGAGACGCGATTTTTCCGGTGGGCAGCAGGACTTCTGGCTGTGGTGGCAGGGGCCAGTATTGTCATGGGGTTGAGTCAGGCCGATGATAATTCCATTGGCCGGTTCCGGCAGGTTGATGCAGGCCATATTGTGCTTCGGGATCCCGATGGACAGATGCGCGCCTGGCTCGGAATTGCCGAGGGCGGTCCGCGGCTGATCTTTTTTGATCAACAGGGACAGCAGCGGATGGGGGTGGGCATGACCCGACGGGGCGAACCGGCTCTCGCAATTTTCGATGGCGGGCAGAACGAACGTGCGGTGATGGGCATTATGGAAGGATGGCCTGGCTTGGTGTTGCGGGATCCGCAGGGAAAGAAACGTGTCGCTTTGTTCTCCCGGGATGACTGGGCCAGTCTGTTTTTTTATGATCGGCGCGAGACGAAACGTACAGGCATCGGGTTGTATGGGGAAGCGGCAACCGTCAATTTGAGTGATGATAGCGGGAAGGATCGGGCGTCGTTTGCTACCGACCGCAAGGGATCCAGTTTGTGTTTCTTTGATCGGGGTGGACAGAAACGGGTCGGACTTGGTGTTACGAAGGAGGATGACCCGGCGTTCGGGTTCTTTAAGCATGAAGGGGACAATCAAATGGCCCTGTCCGTGCTCAATAACGAGCCCTCCTTCAACCTGTATGGAACCAACCGGGTGGAAGTGGCGATCATGGTTCCGTTGACCAATGCCCCGACCGTGGAAGTGTTTGGCGGCGGCCGCAAGAGTGTGTGGAAGGCGCCGTAAGAAGGAGCGACTGATGAAGGAATTGGTATCGTTAAAAGGGCGTAGTTTATTACAGCTGGATGATCTGTCCGATGTCGAAATGTTTCATCTGCTGAATCTGGCGGAAGATTTCAAGCGCAAGAAGCACTTGGGGCTCCGCGGTGACTCGTTGCGCCGGAAAAATATTGCGCTCATCTTCGAAAAGTCGTCAACTCGAACCCGCTGCGCCTTCACCGTGGCCGCCCGCGACGAAGGGGGCGGGGCGGAGTATCTGGGCACCCATGACATTCATTTCGGGAAAAAAGAATCCATTATCGACACGGCGCGTGTGCTGGGTCGAATGTTTGACGGCATCGCTTTCCGCGGCTTCAAGCAGGAGACGGTTGAGCAACTCGCGAAGTATTCCGGGGTTCCCGTGTGGAATGCGCTGACGGATGACTGGCATCCCACCCAGGTTCTGGCTGATCTTCTGACGATTCGCGAACATTTCGGGAAACTCAAAGGGCTTAAGGTGGTCTATATTGGCGATGGCCGGAACAATGTGGCGAATACCCTCATGATCGGGTGTGCCCGCACAGGAATGCACTTTGTGGACTGCGCCCCTGCGGAACTGGCGCCTCCGGCGGAGTTGTGTCGGGACGCGGCGGCCATGGCTACCGAGCGCGGCGGCAGTGTGACCGTCAGCACCAATCCCCTCCAGGCCGTGGAGGATGCCAATGTGGTGTATACCGATGTCTGGGTCTCGATGGGGGAGGAGCAGAAATTCGAGGAGCGTTTGAAGCTGCTTCGTCCTTACCAGATCAATATGGATTTGATGAAACGTACGGGACACCTGGATGACGGGCAGGTGATTTTCCTGCACTGTCTGCCCGCTTTTCATGATTACAATACTGAATTGACCCAGAAAATCGGGCCCCTGGAGGTGACGGATGATGTGTTTGAGGCATCGTTCTCCCGGGTATTTGACGAGGCGGAAAACCGTGTCCACACCATCAAAGCGGTCATGGTTGCATCCCTGATTGCATAAGGAGAGATCACGATGACGGTACAGTTGAGTGACATCACGTGGGATTCGTTTCGAGATCTGGAATTGGGCGAAAAGGGTCGTTATCTGGCAAAAGACGAGCGTGAGTACCATGTTCTTGTGGCTCAGCAGTTCACTCGGAAACGGCTGGAGGAGTTGGGAGCCCTGGCCACCCATATCCGGAGGATTTCCAAGCAGGAGTCAGGGATGACCTTCCTGCGCAGCCTCCTGCCCAATCAGCGCGCGATGCTTTATTTCAGCCAGCCGAGCAGTCGTACGTTCCTGTCCTTCTGTTCGGCCTGCGAGATCCTGGGCATGAACATCGGGGAGGTTCGTGATACCGCCACCTCCAGTGAGTTCAAGGGGGAAACGCAGGAGGATTCGGTGCGTACCTTCAGTTCGTACTTTGATCTCATTGTCATGCGTTCCCAGATCGGTGGCCTGGCGGAACGTATGGCCTGGCTGCTCTCGAATACGGAACGGCCGGTTCCGATCATCAACGCTGGATCGGGAAAGGATCAGCATCCCACACAGGCTCTGTTGGATATCTATACGCTTCAGCGGAGCTTTGAAAAACGGGGGAGCATCGACGGTAAAACGATTCTTTTCGTAGGCGATCTGGCGCGCGGAAGAACTGTCCGCTCTCTGGCATGGCTGCTCACGAATTACCGGGATGTTAAAATGCTATTCGTCGCCCCTGCAGAACTTCAGATCGGGGAGGACATCCTGGGGCTGCTGCGGAGCGCCGGCGTGAAGCATGAGGTGATGAGTGATTTTGACAAGGCGATCCCGATGGGGGACGCGATTTACATGACGCGCATCCAGGATGAATGGGATGCGGCCGGCGAAAGCCGGAAGATTGATATCAGCCGGTACTGCTTTACCCGGGACAAACTGGCGTTGTTGAAGCCCGATGCCGTGATTATGCATCCGTTCCCGCGCCGTCAGGAGATTGCGGTGGATGTGGATGATGATCCGCGTGCCGTCTATTGGCGGCAGATGCGGAATGGCATGTGGATTCGCGCCGCACTGATCGCCGCGATCTTCGG
>JBAXMJ010000206.1:0-2909 GCA_037134355.1 bacterium
GGGCAGTCGCCTTGGGTTTGGCTGGCTGGATCGTTCGGGCTGGTTGCCCTCTTGGGACTGGCCATGCGGGGTCGCCGTGTAAGTCGTCAGCCGGCCTGGCTTGACGCCGTCCTGCTTACCCTGCTGAGTGGTTTTATCATCTGGCAGGTTTCGCCGGGTGATCTGATTCGTAATACCACGGCTGTGGGGGGCGATACGCCAGCCCATCTGTATCTGGTCAGTCATCTCAAGGAGCAGCTTTTTCATCATGGCCGGATTATTTCCTGGGCAGACGGCTGGTGGGGTGGGTTTCCGATGTTTCAGTATTATTTTGTGCTTCCCTATCTGGTGGCGGCGCTGTTGAGCGTGATGATCCCCTTATCGATTGCGTTTAAGCTGGTCAGCGTGACGGGGTTGGTGATGACGCCGCTGTGCGCTTACTGGGCTGGCACTCTGTGGCGGCTACCGCGGCCAGTGCCATTGGTGTTAGGGATTGCCATGCTGCCTTTTCTGTTTGTTCAGTCCCACGCCATGTGGGGCGTGAATACCACGAGTACGCTGGCTGGGATGATTGCCAATAGCTGGAGTTTTGCCTTGATGCTGCCCGCCCTGGCCTCCGCCTGCCGCGATATGGAAGAGGGCCGATTCCGGCTGGGTACGGTTGTTCTAATGGTCCTGGTGCTTTCGTCGCACTTTTTCACCTCGGTCATGATGGCTCTCACTCTGGCGATTGTGCCGGTGTTGTGTCGGGGAAAAGGACGCATCCCCGCAGTGAAGGTTTTGGTTCAGGAAGGGCTTTTGGCTTTTCTGATCATGGCCTGGTGGCTAATTCCGCTAGTGGCGAAATCAGAATTCAGCATGGACTTCGGGACGAACTGGGATGTGACGCTCTGGAAATCATTGCCACCCTATTCTGCAGGACTGATTGTGTTTGCGATTATTGGAGTAATTTCCTTTCCTGAACCCCGAACCCTGACCCCCATCTCCCTCTCCTTAACCCCCGTCCCCTCACGGATCCTGCTTTGGATGCTGGCCTGTAGTGTGATCCTGTTTAAGTTTGGTTTCTGTCTAACCCCTGTATTTGTGAATGTCCGCCTCTGGCCCTTCATTTTCTTTGCCCTGATGGCTCTGGCGGCGCTGGGACTTGGGCGGCTGCTTCAGTCAGTCCGGGGTTTGTCGATAGGGCTGGTGGTGTTGACGGGCGCAGTTCTTCTGGGCGTGCTGGCCGGGGACTCCATGACCGGTCGGCCAATGGATCCTGGCATTACCCGGATGTGGGCGAAGTGGAATTATTCAGGGCTTGAAGACAAGCCGGCGGCGTCCGTATTTCAAAAACTGGTGATGCCTCTGAAAGGGACGCCGGGCCGGCTTGCCAATGATTTATGCGAGGAGAATAACCAGCTCGGCTCAAGCCGGATTTTTGAATTGGCTCCCGCTCTGGCGGGGAAGCCCGTGTTGGAGGGAGGACTAGTCAATTCCGCCCTGGGCTCGATGGTCGCCTATACCATCCAGGGCGAGTCCTCGGTTTCCTGCGCCGGGTTTCCCGTGATTGTAACCCCGCAACCGTTCAATTTCACAAATGCAACACGTCATCTGGAATTATTCAACGTGAAGCATTTCATTGCCCGGAGTGAACAAACCAAGCAGGCTCTCCGTCAACATCCCGGCTGGCGATTGCTGGGGCGGGAGCAGGAATGGGAGCTGTATGAGTTGATGACGCATGAGGGGCGCTTTGTTTTTGTTCCGCCCCGCATGCCGCTGATCGTTGAGACCTCCCGATGGAAGGAGAACTCCCTGGAATGGCTTACCACGATGCCGGCTCTCGAGCAGTTTGTGGTCTGGCGGGAGGAGGGGGCGCAGAACAAGGACAAAGGAAAGGCACCCCTCACGGAAAAACAATTCCTGGATTATTTGGGTGGATGGCGACAAGGATCGACGAATGGATTCGGGGCGCCGATTTCCGCATCAGGGACAGGGTGCATCCGTTCCGAGGAAGTCTCGAATGAAGGTATTCGTTTCAAAACCAAGGCAATTGGATATCCGCATATTGTGAAGATGTCGTGGTTCCCGAACTGGAAGGTGCGCGGGGCTCGTGGCGTTTACCGGGTGTCGCCGGGGTTCATGCTGGTGTATCCTGAGCAGGAGACTGTTGAACTCTATTATGGAACGACCGGGAGTGACAGGGTAGGCTATGGGCTGACCGTATTGGGTTTGCTGGGTGTGGTGCTGGCGGTCATAAAAAAAGGACGAGTCGGAACATGAGGGTGAGATGGCTCAAAATATTGGATGCAACGGCTGGGTTTTTCCTGTGCTGGGCAACCGGCTATTGTCTCCACCTGTTCCGGCGGCAGGAGGCACCTGTAGCGGCCCGTATTGAAGAAGTCCGGCGGATTCTGGTGATCCGGCCCGGGGGGATGGGCGACATGATTTTGCTGCAACCCATGCTGAAAAGTCTCAGGCAGCATTACCCGGCGGCGGAGATTGATCTGATATGCGAAAAGAGGAATCAGGCGATTCCCGCCTTGGCGGGGATTTCCGTGCGGGTGCTCCTCTATGATGCACATCCCTTCAGCTTTTTCCAAAAGCTTCGTCGTGGGCGTTACGATATCGCCATTGATTCCGAGCAATTCCACTATTTCTCGGCATTGATGGCCATTCTGAGTCGGGCGCCTGTGCGGATCGGGTTCAAGATCAATCCCGGGAGAAACACCCTCTACACGCATCTTGTGAATTATAACTTGGAAGGGTATGAAGCCGGCGAATTTATGCGACTGCTGGTGCCGCTCGGGATCAAGGATGAAGCGGTGGTGAAAGGTTGTCTATCCCTGTCTGGCCGGGCCGATGAACGGAGTAGAGCTGTTATCATCCATGTTGGCGGTTCCAGTCGGTACAAGCATTGGGAAACAGGTAAGTTTGTTGACCTTGTGAAG
>JBAXMJ010000207.1:0-2890 GCA_037134355.1 bacterium
CTGCGAATGCATCAAGTCTAACGTCCAATGTCTATGGTCAAATGTCTCTCCCCTTCCCGCTCCGCCCACCGCTTGACAGCGGCGGCTACCTGACGGCGGCCCCGTAGTGGGCCTTATCAGCCTCAGGGTAGGGAGGCCTCTCCGAGGCCTCCGCCGTTCATCGGATAGCACCCTCTTGTCCCACACAAGGCCCTTTGATCTCTGCGGATGCCTCGGAGAGGCATCCCTACCCTGTGCCTATCTCCCCCCCCTCGGCGAGGCGTTTCATGGTCGAAGCACCCTTTGCGACTTTGCGGCCTTCAAAATCCCCTCTTCTCTTCCCCGCTTTACTTCGTCCCCTCCAGCCAATCCACGACCACCGGCTTATTAATTGCCTCGTCCATCAGCAGCCTTGTCGCCTCCATCATGGCCTTTGTCTCCGCCAACTTATTCAGCAGCTCGCCCACCGCCTTCGGATCCGTCAGCGACCCCGCCTGCTCGCCGCAATAAAGAGGCGGCAACCTGGGAATTTACAAAACGCCCAGGAGACATAACCTGAGTATCGCCATAGAATGGTTTATCAAAGTGTCCACGGGCACAGTTCACCGTAATAAGATAATCTGCACTAACGGACAATGCGGCCTCGACAAACCGGTTGTCAGGTTCATGTGATATCACAGACAATTCATTTAACGGATAGCAGCAATGAATACTATCTATCACTTCAGCCAGAAAGCCATCGTCGCCACCCATGACATCCGTGTACTCATCCAGAATAGCAGGAGTAACCCACCACTCGAATAAGCCATTCAACCCCATTTGAACAATAAGAGCGGCCGGGTTGTTCTCGGCTGGAAAACTCGCCATTTTAACGATGCACGTATCAACGACGAGTTTCAACATAAGGTCCTACGTGTTTGAGTGCCCGCGTTCGCCGCCGCTCTTCTACAATCATAATGGCATCAAGCGGCGATATGGACTGACCCACATTGCGCCTGTGCGCGGCCGCAAGTCCTCTCGATAAAACAAAACTCACACTCCGCCCGTTAACGATCGCATATCCCTTCATAAGCCTCACCTCGTTTTTTTAAAAACATTCCCTCATCCCTTGATCTCGCAAGCGTCACCAGATGAGTCATAGCTACAGAATAAATAATGCTAACTATTAAGTCAATAGGCGCAGGCCTGTCCGGCGGCACCTTCCTAAGCGCGCTACCGCCGAGGACGGCGGTTACTACAGGGGCTTCGCTCTCTCTTATCAACCCCATTCTTCCCAGAAGGGCGTTTCACGATTTTTGCTGGATCCCGCCCACGGCGGGATGCTGCACAAATCGTGAAACATTCTCCCTGCCCTGAGCCTGTCGAAGGGTCTCCCACCCCATTAGCGTAAATCAGTGCAGATTAGTGGTGAAGTCTTCTCTTCCCCGTTTTACTTCGTCCCCTCCAGCCAATCCACGACCACCGGCTTGTTAATCGCTTCATCCATCAGCAGCCGTGTCGCCTCCATCATGGCCTTCGTCTCCGACAACTTATTCAGCAGCTCGCCCATCGCCTTCGGATCCGTCGGCGATCCCGCCTGAACCGGCGCATCCCCGCCCGCACCCAACGGCGTTGCCACTCCTCTTCCCGCCGCCATCTTCTTCATCGTCGAGGACGCATCATTCAGCGTCTTGACAAGCTCCTCCGTACTCATCTGACCGGGAATGCCCTTCACCTGCGCCAGCGTTTCCTCCAGCGACTTCCTGATAATCGCCAGGTCATTCATCACCTGCGGGATCTGACCCGTTGCCACGGCATTCTTGATCCGCGCCGCCGCACCTGCCGCACTGTTCGCCTGCGACCGCGCCCCACCCGCCCGCGAGACCGCCTGCTGCGCCGTCGTCCCCACCGCAGTCAGATTCTTCTCCAACTCAAAGATATACCCGAACAGCGTCTCTTTACCCGCCACATCCGACGCCGTCCCCAATCCGCCCGTCAAGGCCGCCAGACTCGTCTGCATCGGACTGATGCTCCCCTGCAAGTTCGAGACCGTGGCTGAAACCGTCGTTAGGGCGGGCGACAACGCCGACAACCCCGAGACCGCACTCAACGCATTGCTCGCCACCTGGAGCGAACTAGACATCCCTGAGAGGGCCGCCACGGCATTGCTGATCGACTTCGTGGTCGTCTGCAGATCCGTCATCCCGGTCACCAGCCCACTCACCTGGCCGGACATATTGGTCAGGGACGTAATCTGCGCGATCGACGCGACCAACTGATCGGCCGTTGCACCCAGATTGGTCAAACCACCCAACTGATCAATCGCCAGCGTAACGTTATCCATCCTGCTGTTCAGGTTGGTCAACGAGATCATCGCATCCACCGTGGTCAGAATATCCGCAATCTGGGTATTCAGATTCGTCACCGAACCCAACTGCGCCACCGCCGTCACCAGGCCATTCACCTGACCCGCCATGTTCGTCAGCGCGGCGATCTGGGCAAGGGACGTTCCCAACTGATCCACCTTCGTCCCCAGATTGGTCAGACTGCCCATCTGGTTTACCGCCGTCGCCACCTGCGCCACGGTTCCGGTCAACAGCCCTACCTGCGCCTGCATGTTCGTGATCCCGATCAACTTGCCCATGGAGGTCTGCAAGTCGGTCACCTGGGTAGACATATTGGTCAAGGCCGTGATCTGGTCAATGGACGCCAGCAACGTACTCACCGTTGAGCCCAGATTGGTCAAACTGCCCAACTGCCCGATCGCCGTCACCACGCCGGCCATCTGGTTCGTCATATTCCCCAACTGGGCAATCGACTCGGCCAGGTTCGACACCTGGTTCGGCAGATTGGTCAGATTGGAGAGACGCCCCAGCGTATTGGTCATATCCGCCACCTGAGCCGTGATATTGGTCAGGCTCCCCAACCGGGT
>JBAXMJ010000208.1:0-2862 GCA_037134355.1 bacterium
TGGCGGCGAGGGGGAAGTTGCCGTTGAACGAGATCCTGCGGTGCCGGGTGAGATACTTTACGGATGGGGTGATCCTGGGGAGTCGGGTGTTTGTTGAAGACCAGTACCGCAAGCGTCGTGGTCTGTTCAGCGAGAAGCGCGAAACGGGTGCGCGTCCGATGAAGGGGGCAGAGTATGGGGGCCTGTGCACGGTTCGTCAGCTTCGGGTGGATGTCTATGGTCATGGCGCGCCGGCGTAGTGGGTAGGGGCTGAAAAATCCGGCAGTGCGGCTCTCAAGCGGCTGGTAGCCAAAACCAGCCGCATTGCAGCATTGCGCGCGGCATGCTGATTTGGTGTAATCCTGATAGATTTTAAGCGAGCGTTAGTGGCTGAAGCAGGACCACTGGTAAATGGATTGCTCGCAAAGGTGTCCTGATTGAATAACACGATGAAAAATGGCTCTGAAATTCGCGCCTTACAGTCTATTAACCTGTCACCTTGTTCCGTGTCACCTTGTTCCGGGCAAACACTACGTTCAGCATGCATGTGGTCATGTAGCAGCCTTGACCGAGCGCATGAGGAACCATGGTGTCTTCGCCATTGAAAGCATATCGCCTCCGCCAACCGGAAATCTCACGATCCGGGATGCCCGTGAAATGATCGGCGCCAGCATGGGGATCATTGGCGGCATTGAACCGACCCATTTTCTGAACCTGACTGAGCCTGAGCTCGGCCCCTACGTCGAGTCAGTTATCGAAGATGCTCACGGAGGGCCCTTCGTGCTCGCAAATTCTGATTCCTGCCCACCAGGAGTTTCAATGGAGAAGTTCAAGCTCGTCGCCAAAGTCGCCAGAGCATACAAGCTGTGAGCCGAACAAAGTATTGCACAGCGACGCGGCAATAAGTGGCACACACGAACACGCCTTTGTTTACGGCGCCAGAATCACTGCGTGCAACCCGCTTTCGACCTGGTGGCTGGTTATGAAGAGGGTGTGGTCAAGGCCATGATTGATTTTTAGCCCAGGATTTCCGGCAGGGTGTAACTCGCCGGACCCTTGATCAGTTGCGTTTTGGTCAGCCCGAGTCGCTCGAATTTAAGGAAGATGCCCCAGGCGGCACCCCGGTTGGTCCCCAATGCCACGATGACCTCGTGCTCGCCGGCGTCAGCCTTAAATGGGGCTTTGCTTTTTTCGGGAGTGGCGGGATTGACGCCGTTCGGGTCGTAAACCAGTTGTTTGCCATCGACCCAGGCCTTGACCGGCCCATCGTAACCCAAGATCAGGGCGAGCTTCATTGTCTCATTGCAGGAAAAGCGGCAGGCATAAAAGACGACTTCATCCTTACCGCCACGCTCGGCGATTTCAGGATGCAGATTACAGAAGTTTTCACCGAAGGAACGCTTCGTCATTTGGAAGGTGCTCAGACCCGCCGGACAGTCCAGTTCATCCAGCCGACCTGCCGATGGTTGAAAGGCGCTGACTCTTAACTGCCGGATACACGGGGTGACGGCACGTGGCACTCCCAACCGGGCGGGGCCGAATACAGGCAGTGACCGGCCGGCTTCGTCGGTGATATTACAATATGGTTCGGTTCCATAGCCGTAATGAAGCGTTGCATCAGACAAGGCGTCCTGAGTCAGTCCACTACGGATTCTTGCGCGTGGACCGTCCAGTTGGATGTCGAAATGATTGGAGCAACCATTCGAGTTGACTATACTAAACCCATTCGGGCGTGAGCCGGACCACAGTTTCCCCGCCACGTTTTCAAACTCCACGACGGCTACCCCCAGATTGCGTACGGTCTCAATGCTGATTTTCTTGACCGCAATTTGTGGCAGACCGGCCTTGCGCCCTTCGCGTAAGACTTGCATGGCCTGCGCCATGCGAACGCCGAGAATATATTGGCCGGTGCCGCTGATGTGAATGCCGTCGTCAAGCGGAAGATCAATGGTCGGCACGGTGGCCAGATTCTTGATCAACTTTGGCAGACGATATTCCTGTTCCTGTATGGAATTCCATGGGCCGGCATTTTCCGTCCCCCAGCCGACCACGCGGGCGATCTGGACGATGACGATGGGAAGAACTTTGTCGCCGCTGTCGTGCCGCAGGGCCGAGACGAGTTCCTTCATGCGGGGGGTGTAAAGTTTGGCGTCGGGGGGATTGGCATCACTACAGCCCTGATACCAGATCAGGCCGGCGACGCGTCCACCGTTTTTCTTGAGCCGGCGCACCATGGCGCCATATAGGCTCTTGCCGCCTTCGTTCTTGCGTTTGGGGTCCCATTGGTTCATGGAGGTGCCGCCATGGGCACAGGCGATAAGCCCCTGCGGAATACCGTTCAGGTGACGCATTTCATTGCCAAAAGCGGGGCCAGGACAGACACCCCAGTCGGCATCGGGTTTTCCCGGATGCGCTCCGCCGTTCAGATCAACGTGGATCTGATCGACGCATTCCCACATGTTATGAAGGGGATCCTTCGCGACTTCCCAGCGATCATCCATATAGAAGGCACGGACCTGCGGGTCCGCCGCCAGGCGCGGTTTGGGAAAGAGTCCGCACCCTTGCATATTGGACTGTCCGCCGAGCAACCATACATCCCCGACCAGCACATCTTGGCTGATCATCGTTTCGGTGCCGGCCTTGAGTTCGACGTCGTACGGTCCCCCCACAGGCAATCCCTTCAGGCAGCCGCTCATTTTGCCGCGGGAGGCGGTGCCGACTTTGGCGCCTGCAAACCCCTTGATCACTGTTTTTCCTTTTCGTACGGTGGCAGTCACGGGCCCGTTGGCCTCGCACAACCCTGAAAAATCAGCCTCACTGACATTCTTAGGCGTCGCGCATAAATAAGCTGAGCAAGTTATGAGGATCATCTTTGACGAATTG
>JBAXMJ010000209.1:0-2817 GCA_037134355.1 bacterium
CATCGGTGGCGATCGTCGTCTTCCCCGTCACGCGATCCCCGAGAATCAGCTGGCGCTGCCCCTTTCCGACTGGATTCATCATGTCCACGATCTTGACGCCGGTTTCAAGGGACTCCTGAAGGGGAGTCCGCTCCAGCACCCCGGGCGAGTCGTTAAAAATGGGATAACGCTTGTTCGCCTTGACCGGTCCGTAGCCGTCGGTCGGCTCCGCGAGCCCGTTGACGATCCGCCCGAGGAACTGTTCACCAACCGGCACCGTACAGGTTTCGATGGTCGAATGCAGCTTGTCGCCGGGCTTGATCTTCGCCCCTTCCTTGACGATCATGACGAGCTCGTAGCCATTATCAAACCCGACAATAACCCCTGTGCTCCCACCCTCGAAATGCACCAGCTGCCCGTTCATGCAGTTGGTGAGTCCCGTGATGTGGGCGATGTCCTGCTTGATTTCAGCCACCACCCCGTATTCCTTCATCTGAAGGGCGGATATTTTCAATTGAAATGCCATGGTATTTTATGTCTTCTCCGCTTTGCCTTTTCCGTACCACCGGATGAAGAACAAAGCGCTGAAAGCCCCCAGAAACCCGAGAATGATATAGATGATGACCCAGGTGGTACGCTTGTCGGGCCGGGGCACATCCATGATGGGCACCCCACCCTTGATCGGCTTCTCGCCGGGCTGAAAAAGTTCCTCAAGCCGCTGAACCCGGGTGGCCAGACCCTGTATCGCCGTGCCCTGCTGTCGAGCAAAGGCCACATAGTCCCGATTCACCTGAGCTGGCCATGGCTTCGCCTTCACGGCTTCCAGATCGGCCAGAATCGCCTGAGCCTGCGTCAAAACCGCCTTGTAGGATTCCATATCCTTCACGATGGCAATGAGGTCCCTGGTGCGGCGCTCCAAGCCGGGCAACTGATCCTTCAATCCGATCCAGGGGTCCCGTATCTTGACGTCAAACACCTTGCTTTCCTGAGGCCCGAGTTCGATATCCTCCAAATAGGCGTAACAAAGCCGCCGAGTGGCGTCGAACCCGACCTGCAAGCCGCCCGCATCCAGCACATCCGTCGATTTGATCTCTGCCGGAAATTCATGCCGGAGAGGAACTTTCTTTTTCTCGGACAGCGACGGGTTTGTGATCTTGAGATGGATGACCATGACGCCCCCGGTTTCCACGGAATTCCCAAGGTAGACAGGAGGCAGGATTTTCGGCAACCCGAGGAAGGATTCCGGATCCTTCCCTGCCGCGACGACCAGATTTTCCAGCATCCCAACATCTTTCCGGACCCGCTCCAGAACCTCGAGATTGGACTCGTAGACGCGGATATGATCCATCGGCTTGACCACCCCAACCGCATAGGCCGCCTGACGGGTCGCAATCCCCTTCACCCCCTCGTCGATCAAGGTCTTCAGCTCCTCTGCCGTCGTCGCCTTTCCGCTCCCCTTCAGGGCCGTCGCCAGCTTCACCGCATGTCCAGCCAATTGCGCGAGGTCAGCCTCGGGGATTTCCCAGATATCCTTGATCACCACTTCGAACGTTCGCGTCTCACCCGGATTAAGCTCAACTTCCTTATTGACCCGGTAGGCCCGGGCGGCAACATCGTAAATCACATCCAACTCACCCGCACTGACAATATGCTCAGGCTTGACGTCGCGGGGCAGCACCGCCGTAACAGGAACCTTCTGCTTTTCAGCCCGGGACGGATTGATGGCGCGGATTTTAAGGGTGACAACACCGGCGTGGAGGGCGGGGGCGACAAAGATAAAAACCCACGCCAAAACAAACAGGAGAAAAGGGTTTCGCTTGTTCACCATAGTTTATCGCCCCATTCGATCATTGCCCGGGATAGTAACACCCCTGCTGCCCGGGCGCAAACTGAACTTAATTCTGGGTGACAACCGCCGAGCCCTGATTATCGTATTGGTCTTTGACGGTAACGATGTTGTCACCGGTTCTGCCCTCATTGGCCTTGTAGGTGGCGTTACTGCCTGAAGCACTGATGATGGTGCCCAGGGTGGGATTGGAAACACTCCACGCGAGGGGAAGAGCAAGCTGACCGCTGACCGAAGCGGTAAATACCACCGCGGTTGTGTTGCTGGATGAACTGCCCAGAACAGGATTAGCCGGACTGATGCTCACCCCGCCCGTGCCCCCGGCGCTCTCACATCCGGTCCAAACCCCGATTGCCATTACCGAAAGAACCGCCGCAAGACCTGCCATTCTCCATTTGTTAATCATCATCCCGCCTCCTTGTTTGGTTCTTGCATATCAAATCCAAGCCAACAGGGAAAGACCATTGTCCTCCCCCTCCTCCTCATTCACGCTTTCTTAATACCCCAACGCCTGTTTTACGGCCTTAAAGAGGGCTTGGTCGGAACAGGTTGTCAACACCGCTCCATCACGCCCAACCACTAAATTGTCGCGAGCAGGAGGTTGCTCGGAAAACGCCACAGGTAAATCAGGGTACAACTCAAGAGCCATACGGGCGGCCTCGCCTTTCCTCTCCTCCTCCGGAAGCACCCAGATGATCACCAGTCCCATGTCGCTATAAAGCTTCAGAATCGAGCTCAGCATCCCGGGCTCCCCTGGATACAGGGACCTCAGGGATCCCTCCAAATAGGCCGACCCGAAATGATACACCACCACATGCCCTTTCAGCCCCTCCAGGCTCAAGGCCTCTCCCGTCTCCGGATTACCCCGCAACCAGCGAAGGGAAGAGAAGGGGAAATTATGAAGGATGAATGATGAATGATGAAGTCCGACTTCCGATTCCTGACTCGTGAACCCTGAACCCTGAACCCCCTTGGCCTCCGTAGTCCCGCCC
>JBAXMJ010000210.1:0-2716 GCA_037134355.1 bacterium
ATATCGCAACTTTCTCGACACTAGGAAGTTACTGGTGGGCGTGAATACGCCCTGGACTTCTTTCAGACGTCGCAAAATGGCCGCCATATGGCCTTGGGCGATCATGGTGGCGAGATGATCCTTCGCAAACCGGTTCTGCCGAACATGCCAGGTCACCAGCCTTCGCAACAGAGGAAGATCGGCCGCCTTCACCCGTTCCGGATCCTGAAGGTATCCCCGCGCCTCTGCCTCCCATGCTTCCCAGTTGAACTTGACGATAAACCCGTTCTTGTAGCAGGCGTCCATAAACCGTGAGACCAGTTTCACAAAGTCTTCCTCGGGAAAACCATCCTCATCCTGCGGAATGGCACCACCCGGACAAAACCCCGTCGCCCCGAAAACTGACAGGAACTCCAGCATCGCCGTCCGTTGGGTGGCCTCGATTGTTTCAGATTCATGCAGGGAACAGGTTTTCATCGAGCTTTCCTTTGTTTTCGGTACCGGCGCAACATCGCCGCAAACCGGATCGTATCTTTGACCGGGCTGATCTTGCTTTTTTCGGTGCCGTAAAGGGTTGCGACCGGCACACTGCCTATCACAACCTTCTTGTGGCTCAAATCCATGAGTATTTCCGACTCTGCGGCAAACCGCTTGGATTCAGCGGAAATCTCCGGCACAACGGATAATTCATACAGCCGGTACCCACACTGAGTGTCCGGCACCCGCTGTCCCATTTCACGACTCAGAAGCCAGCTCATAAACCGGTTGGTCATCAGTCTCACCCAGGGCATCGCGCGGGTATCCGCCATCCGGTTCCCGACCAATACCGGCGTCCCGGTTCCAGCATAGACTTCCATGAAGCGGGGAATATCCGCCGCCGCATGCTGGCCGTCACCATCCATCGTGATCACAAAGTCGAAACCACGGTCACGGGCTGCCTTGAACCCGGTATCCAGCGCCGCTCCTTTACCCCGGTTTACCCCATGCCGGATCACGCTCGCGCCCGCCCGTTCGGCTTCCGTGGCCGTCTCATCAGGCGACCCGTCATCCACCACAATCACGTCGATAATATACCGGCGAACCTCCGTCACCACGGCTCCGATCCGCCCGCCCTCGCGGTAGGCGGGAATAATCGCACAGCCACGTTTTGTCGATTTGTTATCCATCGTACACCCCAACTCCATGATCCTATCGTGCCTCATGGGCGCCGTAACTTTGACCATCCCACACCTTTTCAAACATAAACCATTGATGGGGGTAGGCGCCAATACCATCTTCCAGGGCCTCCCCGATCTTCCGCTGGATATCATCCTGGGTAATCCCCGGCCCGGGCACAATAGGAGGATAGAGTTTCATCAGAAAGGTATCATCTTCTTTCCTGAGCACAAAACCAGGCAACACCACAGCGCCGGTCTTGTCACCCAACCATGCGGCGCCTCTTGGCAAACAGGCGGGAGCCCCGCACAAGTTAGTTAATTGCTGCTGACCGGAATAATCACGATCCGCCAACAGGGCAACAAATTCCTTGCGCCTTAGCGCGGCTATCATGCGTTTTACGGAGGATCCGACAGGAATGACGGTCATACCCCTCTTGCGACGGTGTTTTTGAAAGAAATTATTCAATCTTTCGGATGACTGGCGCAGGGCGACCACGTTCATGGCATACCCCATCCCGGCAATGACCGCCCCTCCTATTTCCCAATTGCCGAGGTGAGCGGTCACCACCACAACTCCCCGATCCAGGCGCACCGCCTGCTCGATATACTCAGCATGCTCGACCACCACCAATCGCTGAATATCCGCCTCGCTCAGGCTCTGAAACCTGAAAAAATCAGCGAGGTATTTTCCAAAAAACTGAAAGGTCGTCCGGGTCGTCAGCCGCAGCTCCCGTTCCGTTGGGTAACGTCCCTGGAAGGCCGCCACCTGTCGCAGGTTGGCCATCACCGCTTCCCGCGCGCGGCGATCCCGGAAGAAATAGAGGTCGGACATCCGGAGGGCAATCCAATAGGCGAAATGCCGGGGAATCGTCCGGCTGATAAAACCTGCCAACCAATATGCACAAAACTCTACCACGATTATCTCCGAAACTGGTTTTCCGCCATATAGGATGAGCGCACCATCGGCCCCGAGGCGACATTGCGAAAGCCCATTTCCGTACCGCGCCTAGCATACACCTCGAATTGTGCCGGCGGAACAAAACGTTGAACCTGAGCATGCCTGGTGGACGGTGAGAGATATTGACCGATGGTCAGTAATTCCACCCCCACCCGCCTCAAATCCACCATCGTCTCATCAATCTCCTCGTCCGTTTCGCCCAACCCCACCATCAATCCCGACTTCACCAATATCTTCGAACCTATCCGCTCATTACCCATTCTGGATTCTGGATTCTGGATTCTGGATTCCCTCCTGACCGCATACCCCAGCACCGCCAGAGAACGATCATAATCGGCGGCAGGCCGGATCGCCTTCTGCAGGCGGCGTACAGTTTCAAGATTGTGATTAAAAACATCAGGTCCGGCAACCAGCACCGTAGCGATGTCCTTTTCCACCCCCTTGAAATCGGGAGTCAGCACCTCAACCGTCGCCTCAGGAAGCGCCTCGCGGAGCGCGCCAATCGTGGCGGCAAAGTGGGCCGCCCCGCCATCTGGAAGATCATCACGGGTCACACTGGTGACCACCACATGGCGCAATTTAAGACGAGCCGCCGCATCGGCCACCCGGCGCGGCTCATCGG
>JBAXMJ010000211.1:0-2712 GCA_037134355.1 bacterium
CGCGCTTTTCACGGGATTGTCGTCACGGGGGTTTCTCACAAAGTGAACGGGGATATCCAAAGCGTTAGACTTGCCTTCGGCTCCGGCGAGGCCGGGGACTTCGCAGCTGCCCAGACCGCCGCCCGCTTCCAGGCCATTGGCATCGAGTGCCACCGCATCAGATTTCCCCGGGGCATGAACGCCAACGCATTTGCCCTGGAGCGGGGCGGGGAAGCCCTCCGCCAAACCGTCCGAAGTGCCGAATGGTTGGGCGGGCATGGCGGCAGGGCCTCCCCTCGGGGAGCGCCGTCATCTTGGCGGCTGTCTCCGGCATCCTGCCGGAGACTCTTCGCATGCATGGCGTGATTCTTGAAATCGGATTCATCCTCCCCTGAAGAGAATTTGGCAAGATGCCAAATCCAGCCGGCGGGACGCCGGCGCTCCCCGTCAGTCCTTCGCTATTGATCTGTCCCCATGAAATCTGTCCAACCCTGTCTCTAACGTATTCTGATTGTTCCCTCGCCTCGTGCCCGCCTGGGTCTCCCGCAGACCTCACGGATGCTCGTATTTTGCAGCGCGACCACCTGTCCGCGAGCTTTCCTTTGGCGGGGTTGCTGACGGAGCAGTCGGCCCGGGGTGCCGCTCTCCATCCTCCCGGACACCGCGCTTGCCAACCAAACGGCCGCGTGTCAGGCAACCTCCCCGGGCACTCAATCTGCGGTGTTGACTCTTGATTTTCTAACAAATTCAAAAAAAACCCACTCCTGGAAACATATCTCCGGGGCACCTCAGGGCACCGCCAATCCACGGCAGCACCTCGGGTAGGGTGATTTGATCCCAGCGGGAAGCGGTCGCTCCACGGGCCTTGTGGGCACACCAGCAGGGAAGCATCTCGGAAGCCGGTTTGCGTTGCGGTTTGGCATTGGCAGGCACGGGGTTTTTCGTGGTGTTTTTCATCGCCGTGATAGCCGAAAATCCTTTATTCCACAGGGGTTTCAGCGCATCATCCGGCCATGTCAAACACCTTGGAAAGTCATTGTATAATCCCCGCGCCAATGCCTAACAATATTACCGTTTCCGGCCCTCCGACCGCGGTCCATCGGCTGCTCACTGACGTCTTGTTCGCCCCCCTCAGAGTCATCCTCGCCACCGTCGGCATCACCCGCAAATGCATCCTCCTTGACGACATCTCCTTTGCTATCCTCTGTGTCATGCGCTGCCTCCAGAACTCCAAAACCGGGCGCGATTTCCTCCAAACCCACGCCATCCCACAGATTCCGGACCTGACCCGCAGCAACTACTTCGCCTCCCTCAAAAGCCCGCGCCGCCTCACCATGATGCGCAATCTCGCTCGCCACCTGCGCGCCGACCACCTCCCGGCCCTGCGTGCCCATGACAACCTGCTGGCCACCTTTCCCGAACTCAATGATTGGGAAGTCTGGGCCGGCGACGGTCACTTCATGGAGCACGCCACCCACGACCCTCGCAACGAAAAGGACCAATACGCCCCGGTCGGTGCCATCTATAAACTCGACACCCGCACCGGCTGGGCCGAATTCCTCGACCTGATCCAACCCACCGCCAGAGGCACCGAACACGAAATCACTACCCTCAAACGCCAATCCTCCGAAGACCTCAGCTGCGGTGCCACCAAGGGAAAGCACACCCTCATGACCTATGACAGCGCCGTCATTGACTTCCGGTACGCCTTCAACCTCAAGCAAAGCAAAAGCATCTACATTCTCACCCGCTCCAAGGACAACCTCGTCCCCTTGACCGTCATGCCCCGCCCGGTCGACCGCGCCAACCCCGTCAACGCCCTAGTCATCAGCGACGAGACCCTCTACTTCAACAACGCCCCCGGCACCTGGCGCAGGATCACCGTCAAATCCCCCGACAGCGACGAAATCCACGTCCTGCTCACCAACGAAATGACCCTGCCTCCCGGCGTCTTGGGTGAAATCTACCGCCTGCGCTGGCGCATCGAGAAAGCCTTCAACCAACAAGAGCAAAAACTCGACGAGCGCAAAGCCTGGGGCAAAAGACCAAGCGCCAAAGCCGTCCAGGCCATCGCCATCTGCATCACCCACAACCTGCTCCATCTCTTCAAGGTCACTCTCAAAACCGAGGAAGCCATTGAGGACACCAAGGTCATCGACGCCTATCATAAGGAGCTGGACCGGCGCGAGGCCAATGCTCAAAAAGCCGGCCGCGTCTTCCCCAAAACCCTCTACATCGCCCTCTACCGCCCCACTGAACTGAGTCTACAGTTCATCCGTTGGATACGCATTCACCTTTCAAATCGAAGTTGCTACAGACAGTCCATCGACGCCCTGCGCCCCCTCATGGCCAGTTACCTTTAGCCCTAACAATGGACAGGCTTCACAATAAATGGATCGGGAAACCCGGCGAATTTCCCACCAGTGGGGGATTTCCGTCGGAAAGCGCTGAACTGACCGCATCACCAGAGCCGACGGCATTCCTGACGGCCCGTCGCCAACGCAACCGCTGCGGCCTCAGCGACGGTCGCTTGGGCAATTCCAACGATTCGGTTGCCAGCGCGCGGAAAACGGCTACAGTGCCCGCCCCGGCCGCGAATTGGCTGGCCTTCCAATATGAATCCTCCCCATGTGGCAATTGTAGGTGCGACGGGTGCCGTCGGCGAAGAAATGCGGCTATGTCTCGAACAGCGGAATTTTCCGGTGGGCAAACTCACGTTGCTCGCGTCCGCCC
>JBAXMJ010000212.1:0-2711 GCA_037134355.1 bacterium
TCCTCGTAGGGGGTGGCGGTACTGGAACCTTCCAGTCCGACCAGCCGGATCCCCTGCTCCTTCAGCGCCAGCATGGCCTGATGCAGGTTCACGACCTGCGCCACCTGCACATGCTCAGCCGCCCCGGCCGAGGCTCGCACCACCGCTGGCGTCACCGAGGCGGCACGATGTCGAGGAATCACAACGCCATTGACGCCGGCAGCATCAGCCGACCTGAGCATGGAGCCCAGGTTCTGCGGATCCTGAACATGATCCACCAATAGAAGCAGGGGCGGCAATTTGCGCTCAAATGCGCCCTCGAGAATGTCGGACAACTCCACATAGGTATAATCCGCCACCACAGCGGCAATCCCCTGGTGGTTGCCGCTCCGGCACATCCGGTCTAATTCAAATAGAGCCACGGGTTGGACGGCCAGTCCACGTTTTTCGGCTAATTTAAGGAATTGCACAATGGCTGCAGCCGACTGCCGCACATTGTTCGCCATCAACAATCGCTTCACTTCACGCCGACCCGCCTTCAACAACTCGCAGACCGGCTGGCGTCCATAGACAATTTCAGGTTCGTTCGTCATGTCGGCAAGACTACACACAGGCCGGGCGGAAAACAATAGCGCACCACCGGAGGCCGCATTATAATGCGCGGCATGATTATCAGGATAACCGACCCGCTGGATGCCTTCGCCTCGATTTCAGAAACTTTCCTCGAAAGCCGGTATGATGTTATTTCCCGCTCGGGATTGCATCCCACCGAGACTCATCTCATCAAGGCGCTGCCGCTTTCCCCCGCCCCCGCCTCCCTGCTGGTTCTCGGGAATCGAACCGGGGTCCTGGGCATGATCGCCAGCCGCGTCCACCCGGAACTCAAGGTGATCGCCTCCTCGCTCGATCTGTATCATCATCATGCCATTGAGCGGAACCTCGCCCGGAATCCCTTCACCTCGGTCACCGCCCGATGCGAGCCAGACATCCCCGAACGCGATCACTTCGATGCGGTCTGTCTCCAGATTTCAAAGGGATCCCTGTCTGATGAACTGATCCTGGATCAACTTCAACAGGCGCACCAAGCCTTGAAAATGGGCGGAACCTGCCTGGTGACGGCCGAAGAGAAAATCCCCTGGCTCATGGAGCACATGAAAAAATCCTTTGGAACCTGTTCCCTGCGTGGAAGCGACCAGACCTCCACCCTGCTCATCAGCCGGAAAAAACAGGATCTGAAGAAAATCCGCGACTACCGGGCTGAATTCACCATGACCGTCCCAAATGGCCGTGGGGCACTCCTGACCACTCGACCGGGCGTGTTTGCACACCGCCGCGTGGATGAAGGCGCCCAGGCACTTGCCGAGACCGCCGCCACACAACCGGGCGACATCATCCTCGACCTGGGCTGCGGGTGCGGAAGCGTCGGGATCTCGCTGGCGGTCAACCAGCCAAGCGCCGAAGTGGTCTTCATCGACTCCCATTCCCGGGCCACAGCCATAACAGAGGAGAATTGCAAAGCCAACGGATTGACCCGATTCAAGGTGATCTTAAGCGACGAAGGACTTGCCGATGAAAACCGGTTCACCCTGTTCGTCGGGAATCCCCCCTACTATTCCCACGACAAAATTTCTGATTTCTTCATCCGCACCGCCCATCAAACCCTCAAACCCGGCGGCCGCGCCTATATTGTGGCCAAGAATGCCACCCGTAATGCCGAATTGATGCAATCCCTTTTCGGGAATGCCGAAATCCTTCACCGGCGCGGGTATCAGATCACCAAATCCATAAAAGCGTGAAGCCTCCTAAGCCCGGAAAACACGATCTGAAACGTTTCAGATTCATTTTCAGCCACTTTTCATCCTCCCTGCGGTGAACACCGGCTCTTCAAAAACGCCAATGCTGAACAAGGCGACAGGCTAGAACAAGGTGACAGGCTAGAATGGCACTTAGTTCCTTTGTTCCTTTTGATTGTTCATTACCGGATGACAGCCAGCTTGAATCGCCGACCGGAATCATCCCAAATCTGCCACCATCACCGTTACGCAGACGCTGAAAAACCCACGACATCCTCCCTTAACTTTCTGGCAGTAAATAGCTTCTGGATAGAACAAAGTGACAGGCTAACAGACTGAAAGTTGCAAATTTCTGAGCTATCTTTCATCGTGTTATTCAATCAGAACACCTTTGCGAACAATCCATTGGCCAGGCAGCCAACTTCAGTCACCAACCCTTGTTCAATATCTGCAAGGATTACACCAAATCAGCCTGCCGCGCGCAATGCGGCAATGCGGCTGGTTTTGGCTACCAGCCTCTTGAGAGCCGCACTGCCGGATTTTTCAGCCCCTACCCACTACGCCGGCGCGCCATGACCATAGACATCCACCCGAAGCTGACGAACCGTGCACAGTCCCCCATACTCCGCCCCCTTCATCGGGCGCGCTCCCGTTTCGCGCTTCTCGCTGAACAGGCCACGCCGCTTGCGGTACTGGTCTTCAACAAATACCCGACTCCCCAGAATCACCCCATCTGTAAAGTATCTCACACGGCACCGAAGGATCTCGTTTAATGGCAACTTCCCCCGCACCGCCATTACCGCCTTCACCTGCTCCTCGCTATACCCAGCCCGCACCGGCGAACCGCTCTCCGTTATGCCGCGCGACTCCCCCTTGATGTATAGCAACTGCCGGTATTCCCCGCTGACCGCAGTCCAGTCACTCTCCCCGCCGCCAACC
>JBAXMJ010000213.1:0-2710 GCA_037134355.1 bacterium
CGGTCTGCTGGGAAAAGACATTTTGGGATCAGGCTTTGATTTTGACCTGGATATTTATCGCGGCGCCGGTGCTTTTGTCTGCGGTGAGGAAACAGCGCTCATGACATCCATTGAGGGCAAACGAGGAACTCCCCGGCCTCGGCCCCCATTTCCGGCCATTCAGGGTCTGTGGAAGAAGCCCACTGTTCTGAACAACGTCGAAACCCTGGCCAGTATCGCCCAAATCATTTTAAACGGCGGCGCATGGTATGCGGAGCTGGGGACCCTTCGCAGCAAGGGGACCAAAATTTTTTCCGTCACTGGAGATGTAAACAACGTGGGGCTGGTGGAAGTCCCTGTCGGCGCTGCGCTGGGCGATATCGTGTTTGACATCGCCGGCGGTATTCCCAAAGGCAGGAAATTCAAGGCAGTACAGCTTGGCGGGCCTTCCGGAGGGTGTATTCCAGGCCAGCACCTGAATACCCCTGTGGATTATGAATCGCTGACCAAACTGGGCGCTATCATGGGCTCAGGGGGCATGATCGTCATGGATCAGGACAAGTGCATGGTGGATGTGGCCCGCTTTTTCATGGAGTTCTGCGCGGATGAGTCCTGCGGCAAGTGTACGCCATGTCGGGTCGGCACCCGCAAGATGCTTGATGTCCTAACTCGGATATGCGGAGGCGATGGCCGCAACGGAGACATCGAAACCCTGGAAAAATGGGCGAATATCATGCGCAATACGGCTCTTTGCGGCCTGGGGCAGACCGCTTCCAACCCGGTGCTTTCGACCCTTCGCTATTTCAGGCACGAATACGAGGCGCATATCCGGGAAAAAAGATGCCCTGCCGTGGTTTGCGCCAGTCTTTTTGATGCACCCTGCCAGCATGCATGCCCGGTGGGGATGGAAATTCCCGATTATATCGCCCTAATCCGGGACGGCAGGCTGGAAGATGCTTACAGGGTACTCCTCAGAACCAATCCCTTTCCCAGTATCTGTGGCCGGGTCTGCGAGCACAGTTGCGAGTTGAAATGCAGACGATCAATGGTGGATGAACCCCTTGGCATCAAGTATTTGAAGCGCTACATCACGGATCATGCGCCGAGGCCGAAGGTTTTACCCGCCCCCATTATTCGCAGGGAGAAAATTGCGGTTATTGGTGCGGGTCCATCTGGCCTTACTGCAGCCAAGGACCTGGCCCTCAGGGGATATTCAGTCCGGATATTTGACCAGTTTCCCGAGGCTGGAGGTATGCTGCGGTGGGCCATTCCGGCATATCGCCTGCCACGCGAGGTGCTTGCCCGGGAGATTCAGGATATATTTGATCTTGGCGTTGAATTTCAGGGCGACACACTGATTGGCCGGGATATTTCCTGGACGGACATCAGCAGCCAGTATCAGGCGATCTATCTGGCTGTCGGCGCTCAGCGAAGCCTGATGACGGATTTGGAGATTATACCAGGCGTTCAGGTAGTCGGCGCCGTCGAATATCTCAGGAATCATAACCTGAACCACAATCCTCACACCGGCCGGCGCGTCGTGGTTGTTGGCGGTGGCAATGCGGCCGTTGACGCCGCTCGTAGCGCTTTAAGGCTGGGCGCAGAAGATGTTACGATTCTCTATCGCCGTGAAAAAGCGGACATGCCGGCTCAGGCGGATGAGATTCTGGCTGCGGAGGCAGAGGGTATTCATATTTGCTGCCTCGGCGCGCCTCTTTGTTTCGAGGAGGCGGAAGGTCCGCTTAAAAAACTGGTATGCCAGAGGATGACTCTGGGCGAATTCGATGCCAGCGCCAGACGTAAGCCGGTTCCAGCGACCGAAGATGTATTTGTACTGGAAACCGATCACGTCATTCTGGCCATCGGGCAGGAACTGGATATTACGGATGATATTCGAGCCATCGGCGCGGGAATCAGCCGCAGGGGCCTGATTGAAATCGCGCCAGGTAAAAAGACCCGGACCATGGGGACAATGATCTTTGCCGGAGGCGATGCGGTAAGAGGTCCGGATACGGTTATTGGCGCCATTTCAGACGGCCACAGGGCCGCCGAGGAAATAGACGCCGCCATATGTGAAAAAAATGCTGAGCCGGCTTTTGAACCGCCACCTCGGGAAATTTTGAATATCCCAATGTTGATGGAGGCGCAGGCACAGGTAAAACCACGGATGTCCATGCCCGAAGCAGATACTGCCCTGCGCAGAACAGATTTCCGTGAGGTGGAACTGGGGCTTGTTCCAGAGGCGGCTATGCTGGAAGCCTGTCGATGTCTTCAATGCAATTTAAAGATTTGAAACCACGAAATACACGAAATACACGAAAAGGTTTGATTAGTTTTCGTGCGTTTCGAGTGTTTCGAGGGTTTAGTGTTAAAATAAAAGGAGAATGGACATGGAGAACAACCCAAAACAGGTGGCTGTGACCATTGACGGTCGCCAGTTGTCTGTCCCGGAAGGCATGACCATCCTGGAGGCCGCCAGGCAGAACAGCATCCGGATTCCTACACTCTGTCATCATCCGGCTCTGTCAGCTTGGGGCGGTTGCCGATTGTGTGTAGTGGAAGTTGATGGCAGCCCCAAATTAGTCGCCAGTTGCGTCATGCCAGTGCGTGAGGGGATGGCGATTGTCACCCGAAACGAGGCCATTACTCTGGCTCGGCGTACCATTCTGGAGTTTCTGTTTGCCGAGCGCAATCACTATTGCATGTTCTGTTCTCAAAGCGGCGACTGCGA
>JBAXMJ010000214.1:0-2701 GCA_037134355.1 bacterium
AGACCGGAGCGGGTCTGCTCGCCCAGCTCGTTGTACTCGTTGAGGGTTGTTGAATTGTTGGGTTGCTGGGTTGTTGAGATCAGTTGGCCCTTGGTGTTGTAGGAATAGATTGTCGCACGCAGGGAACCGCCCCCTTCGAATCCGCTCAGGGCCGGAAAACCTGGCTTTTCTTCCTTCACGGTGCGGCCGAGCAGGTCGGTGGTGGTTTTCTGCCAAGCGGGAGAGTTGGTTCCGGCGGAACCCGTGAAGGCTTTGCTCCACTGTGTGCCGTTCGTGCTGACTCCATAATCATAGGCGGTCTTGATCACACCATTTTCGAGAGTGGCCTTCCATTGGCCCGAAAGATAACGGACAGTGGTATTGGTGAGGCCACCCCGGATGGTGGTGCTGGCAGGACCGGCATAGGAATAGGTGGTGATAATCCCCTGCCCGTCCACTGTTGAGACCAGTCGCCCGGCCAAGTCATAGGTGTTGCTGCTGATCAGTTGCGACAAACATCCTCCGGCGAGGGTCTCCGTGAGGCGGCGGCCAGTGGCGTCATAGGTGAAACTGGTCACCAAGTCGGTATCATTGCTGGTTGCACTGCGTTTCACGCGGGTAATCATCCGGGCAAGGGAGTCATACCCGTAGGAATACATGACTCCGTCCGGCCCAATTTCCCATTCCTTCCCGCAACAGTTTTCGCCCCACGAGGCTTCAGTTCTCTCGCCATTGGACTTGAGTGTCAGGATCGGGTGCTGCCAGTCATCGAAGGTCTTTGCCACCCAGGCCACCCGTTCATAATTGGGGCCACCCTGGCAAACCCAGGTCTCGCTGAGGACTTCCTCCCCCATCGGATCCAAAATACGCGTCTCCTTTGTCGTTTTGGCAGCAATGCCAAAAGGCTCATTGACTGTTCCATGCACCACCGTCTCGCCCCAGTAATTGCCGGAGGGATTCGGGGTGAATGAGGGCGGGATTTCCCCAACGGCGGCCTGATAACTTCCGTACTCATAGATGAAAGTATCCAGCCGCCCATCAGGGTACGCCACCGTCTTGATGCGCCCAATCTGGCAGTTGGCGGTGTTTGTGCCGTAGTACGTCGTCACCGTGCGCAGGCTACTGGCATCGCCATACACCGCCAGCGGATCCAAGGCCTTTTCCAACACTTCCTGGTATTCCCGGTTGGCAAGCGTCCGGTAGGCCCGATAGGTTCGGGCCACCACTGTGCCCAGCACCGATTCCGTCACTGTCCGGGGCTGCTGGTCGCTCAATCGCGGGCTGTCATTGGTGTCCACCGGTGTATAATCATAGACAACTGCATGGGCCGCACTGACAACGGATGTCAGGACTGAGTCACCCGCCGGGGCGAGTTCCTTCGTGATTCGTTTCGCGGCATCGTATCCGTAACAGCGCCAACTGCCGTCCGGCTCAATAGCCGTTTCCGTCAAACCCGCTGGATTATAGGTGAACCGGTTGGTGAGATTCGCCCCGCCCGGATCCGTCACCCGCAGCGTGACTCCATCCCCGACCGCAAGGGCCTTGATCCGCTCCGTTGTTCGACTGACCAGTCCTCCTGAACCATCCTTGACCGAGCGGGTCACCTGCCGTTCCGTCATGGCGTCATTCCACATCGTTTCCTTCGTCTCTTCCCGCATCACATTGACCCCGTCGCCCGTCGTCATTGCCCAGGTTTGCCCTTCCGAATTGTAGGTGAAGTAATACACCTTCGTCCGGGCACCGATGATTTGCTTCACCAGAAGTTTCCTGAGCGTCCCGGGCTCCGGGTTCCCAAAGGTCCAAGTCTCGAATGGCTCCGCCTGGGCGATGAGACTGTAACACCCGTTTGTATCCTTACCGCCAGTCAATTTGGACAACCCGTAGTATTTTACCGAAAAATGGCTCTCATCCTCCACCACAACATCCGCCAGCCTGCTCGGCAAGAGCACCTGCCTCAGATTCCCGCTCGCATCCCGTATCACATCCACGCCTAGATCCTGATAAGTCTCCTCACGCCCCGAAACCGTCCGATGCAGAACAAGTTGCAGGTATTGTGGGGATGCCTTGTAGGCATTGAACCGGTACAGATCCCCCTCCTTGGTGTAAAGATCGTAATAGGCAGGTTCCTTTAGAACCGCCCAGCCGTTCGCATCCACCATGAAAAGACGCAGATTCAGAGCCCAGCCCGAATCCGCCACCGGAACGCCGATCGACTCGCCATCGGCAAACTGGAAGGCAAAGGGCACCCCACCCGGATGGATTAGCGTCACCCGCCGCGGCGCCCCGTCACGGGTAATATCATGCGAGATCCCCTTCATGGCGTATCCCGCCACGAAATTTAATGCCTGCGGCGTGTACGTCGAGGCCGTCAGAACATCCTCCCCCATCCGGAAGAGAGCCGTCGAGATCGAACTCCCCGGCCGCATCGGCCCCGCCGTGATCTTCACCCAGGCACACCCCGTTCCCGCTCCGCTACTGTTCGGATCCGGACATTGGCACCCACTGGTGTCCGCCGTATTCTCCGTGCACTTATTGTTGGTGTAAAGATCAGCCCACCCTACCTGCGATAGCCCACAGCAGAGCAACACCAAGCCAACAACCCGCATCACCACCCGAAATGTCTCGTTATGTGTCAATTCTTGTTCTCCAACATCTTCAATTTGCCAGGCATCTTGTTCGCCGAGATTTATGCCAAACGACTAATTTGCAATTTACAGTCTGA
>JBAXMJ010000215.1:0-2694 GCA_037134355.1 bacterium
GGCCGGATTGGGTGATCGGGTAAGAGTCATGGCGGGAAGCCTGACGATCACGCAGACGGCAGACCTGATCGGGAGCGCGTCCCTTTTCATTGGCGGCGATTCCGGCTTGGCGCATCTGGCGGCGGCCCTTGGGACTCCGACCGTGGTCCTGTTCGGGCCGAGCGATCACAAGAAATGGGGCGCATCAGGGCAGGGGAACGTTGTGGTCAGGACCGAGCTTCCCTGTGCCCCCTGCTTCATCTTTGGTTACCACAAGTTTTGTCATTCTATCGCCTGCATGTCGGGGATCACGGTGGAGCATGTCATGACAGCGGTTAGTCACGTATTAGGGAAGCGGCTCTCCAGGTCCAGTGCTGATTCACTCTGAATCGAATGGCACTTATTTAAGGCAAACGTTCGAGGTTCCGGAGGCTGGTGTACCGGCTTTAGCCGGCCGTTACTGGGCCGCCTGAAGGCGGTACACCAACAGTCGCCACCGTGCTCCTCGCTTGATGCGTTTTTTAGCCATCTGAATCGATTCAGATGACCTTTCGGGAGGTCTGGGTCAAGGAAATGCCCGGGTTAAAAGTGCATTATTCGCACGCATATCCTCCTCAAGGAGTGATTCCAGCGCGCGATAGACCGGGCCGGGTTTTCCTGTCCCGATGGGAAGGCCGTCAAATTCAACGCCTGCGGCGACATTAAGGGTAGTTCCCGTCAGGAGGAACTCGCTTGCGGCCTGGATGTCCTTCCGGGAGATGTCGGCAAAGGAAACGCTCTTGAGGATCCCGGAGCGGGTCAGCGTTTTGGCCAGTTCCATGACGCGCAGCATGGTGGTTCCGGCCAGGATTCGCTCCAGTCGCGGGAACAGGAGGCGCTGATCGGTGGTCACGATGCCCATGTTTTCGATGGCGCCTTCCGTCAGGAATCCCTGCTCGTCAAATCCTGCCGAGAAATTAACACCGGCATCCACGGCTTCTTTTTTCATCAGGACATTAGGCGCGTAGTTGCAGTTCTTAATATGGCTCATACCGGCCGATTTTGCGGCGATCCGGCTGGTGCAGATGCGGCCGCCTTCGGGGTGAAGCTTCATAAATGGAGCGCCGAGCGACGTCACCACGACATAAAGTTGAGGCGCAGGACAGTCATAGGGATTGACTGAAAAGCTGCCGGGTCCGCGTGACACATAAACACGAATCATGCAATCCGGCTTTCCGGCAGTCCGAACGGTTTCCCTGATGATGGTTATGAGTTCAGGATGGGCGACAGGAAGGGTGAGGAAGAGAGCCCGGGCTGATTGATCAAGCCGATTCAGATGTCCCTGTAGGTTGTAGATACGGCCGTTGACGGTTTTAATGGCTTCAAAAATACCATCGCCCCGATGAACCATATGGTCGTCTATAGGAAGGAGCATCAGGGCTGGATCGGTGACAATTCCGCCAAAGAGGCTTGAATACATGGCGAAGTAGCCATCCTGATAAGAGTGGCGTAAGGCAGCGGCGAGTGCCGGCCAGTCGGATAAAGTGAACTGTTTCATGGGGGTAAAATAGCAGAAAAGCATTTCAGCACAACTCCCCGCTTGCCCGTGACTGTTTATTGATTCATGATCGCCGATATGGAGTTGTTTGCGGAACTGAAAAAAGAGGAGCGGGAAGCGTTGTGGCGCCATGCCGCCCCATTTCTGGCTTGGGTATTGGTAATGTGCCTGCCGATGCAGAATCTGGCCTTGAGATATGCCCTTCAGGTTCTGGCTGGAGTGATGGCCCTTTTTATTGCCAGGCCCTGGCGTTACTATACCGGCATGTCTGTCCGCTGGCTCCCGGTGTCGGTTCTCGTTGGTGCGGGAGTGTTTGCGTTTTGGGTGATTCCGGAGTCAGCCCTGATGAAGCGACTCCCTTGGCTTTACGATTTGTACATGAGCGTTGCAGTGCGGGGTGCTGGAGCCACTGTCGCCGCGGGAAGTCCCTATGCGCCGGAACAGTGTGGCTGGGGTCTTTCCGGAATCCGGTTGGCGGGTTCGGCTTTTGTAATTGCGGTCGCTGAGGAGTATTTCTGGAGGGGTTTTCTGATGCGTTGGTTGCGGGGGCATTCTTTTCTGAATGTCATCCCCCGGGGGCTGGGCTGGGGGATACTGTTGACCAGCTCCGTCCTGTTCGGCTTGGAGCACAGCCGCTGGCTGGCGGGGGTTCTGGCGGGACTGGCTTATGGGTTGCTCTATATCCGAACGGGCGACCTTTGGGCCGCTGTGGCGGCCCACATCACAACCAATTATCTGCTGGGACTCTACGTTCTGGCCACTGGTGCCTATATGTTCTGGTAAATAGCAGCGACTCCTGCGCGACGAACAGGACTTCACCACTGATCTGCACTGATTCGCACTGATGAGGAGAAGAGTTTGAACAGAAGCTCGCGAAGTTCGCAAAGAGAACCCTTCGACGCCGTTCAGGACAGGGAGAATGTTTCACGATTTTTGCTGGATCCCGCCAGGGCGGGATCCAGCAAAAATCGTGAAACGCCCTTCCGGGAGGAATTGAGGATAAGTTTTGAGGCGCGAAGCACAGTTGGAGTTTCTTTATTAATTCTCGGGAAGAGCCGTTGCGGAATTTTTGGCTCGGGTACTCCCGAACGAAAATACCGCAACATTGTCTTCCCTTTGCGAACTTCGCGAGCTTCTGAATCTCCTCTAAGCCCTTTGGAGGGACAAAACGCTTCTCC
>JBAXMJ010000216.1:0-2637 GCA_037134355.1 bacterium
GGCAGGGCGGGGCTGCGCCCGATTACCGGTTTGCCACGTTGTATCGGGCTGGCCTCTGGCGGGACCGGGCACGGCATGACCTTCCGGCGGGGAGCGCCAGGTTTCTCCCGACAGGGGAGTGTGTGATGAAACAATGGTTGGAGGATGTGTCATGGAAGTGATTCTGAGACCTACGGCCGGGGATGCGGCCCAATTGGCGGCTCGCTTGATTGCCGCACGATTGCGCGAGAGGCATGACCTGGTGCTTGGATTGGCCACCGGGCGCACCATGGAAGTGGTCTATGACATCCTGGCGGGCATGCACAAGAACGAGGGGCTGGACTTCTCCCTGTGCCGGACCTTCAACCTCGATGAATATATCGGGCTGACGCCGGACGATCCCCACTCGTATCACTCTTATATGAAGAAGCATTTGTTCAGCCGCGTGAACATTGATTTACGCAATACGCACCTGCCCGACGGCATGGCCGTTGATCTCAAGGCGGCGGCCCGCCGCTACGAGGAGAAAATAGCGGCCTGCGGCGGTCTGGATCTGCAGTTGCTGGGGATCGGACACGATGGACATATCGGTTTCAACGAGCCGTTGTCGTCGTTGCGATCCCGCACGCGCGATAAGTCGCTCACTCCTGATACCATGGCTGTCAATTCGACGATGTTCGGGGATGAGCCGCACCGGATGCCCCGGCGGGCGATGACCATGGGGGTCGGGACGATTCTGGATGCCCGGGAGATTGTGCTGTTGGCGACAGGGGCGAGTAAGGCCGCCATTATGGCGAAGGCGCTCGAAGGACCCGTGACCTCGATGGTCACCGCCTCCGCGCTCCAGTGGCATCCGGCTTGCAAGGTGATTGTGGATGAGGCGGCGGGGGGAGCGCTCAAGGAGAAGGATTACTATCGCTGGATTTTTGAGAATGAACCCGACTGGGCTCCGTATCGCGATGTGGCGGATGCCGGGAAGGGGGCCTGATGAGCAGTGGAACGGGGACGTTCAAGTTTCAGGATGTCGTCAAGCGATTCAGGGCGTGGGGCGATTTTGTCGGGGCGGTGCCTTACGGATCCGGTCATATTAATGATACTTACAAGGTGACCTTCAACATGGCCGGAGCGCCGGTACACTATCTGCTCCAGCGGATCAATCATAACATTTTCAAGGATCCGCGGAGTGTTATGGATAATATTGTGCGCGTGACCAACCATGTCCGTGCCCGCTTGACGGCGGAGGGGCTTTCGGATGTCACGCGGCATTCCTTGTGCGTGGTGTTCACCCGTGACGCGCAGCCGTGTCACCAGGATGGCGACGGAAACTGGTGGCGCATGTATCTGTTTGTCGAGGGGGCCAAGACCTACGATATAATTCAGAATGAAAAGCAGACTTTTGAGGCGGCTCGCGCTTATGCGCGGTTTCAGAATCTGCTGGCCGACCTCCCTGCCCCGCGGCTGCATGAGACGATTCCCGATTTCCACAACACGCCGATCCGGCTGAAAGCCTTGCAGGCGGCGATTGCTACGGATGGATGCAACCGGGCCGTGGAGGTACATTCCGAAATCGCGTTTGTCGAGCGCCGCGCCGTTCAATGCGGGCACCTTCTGGAGCGCCATGCCAAGGGGGAAATCCCCGAGCGGATCACTCATAACGACACCAAACTCAATAATGTGATGCTGGACGATGTTACAGGAAAGGGAGTGTGTGTTGTTGATCTCGATACCGTCATGCCGGGGCTGGCCCTGTATGACTTTGGCGACATGATTCGTAGCGCGACCGCCGCCGCGCCTGAGGATGAGCGGGATCTGGGCAAGGTCCGGATGCGGATTGAGCTATTCGAGCCGATTGCGCGCGGCTACTTGTCCGAGGCGCGGTTCATCAACCCTGCCGAACGGGAGGAACTTGTTTTTTCGGGACGACTGATCACGTTGATGATCGGGATGCGGTTCCTGACGGATTATCTTCAGGGCGATGTGTACTTCAAAACGAAACGACCCGGCCAGAACCTTGACCGCTGCCGGGCGCAATTTAAGATGGTGGAGAGCATGGAAGCCCAGGAGGACGCGATGGAGCGAATCCTGGCCCGCGCCTAAGTTGAGGGAAAGAAAGGACGCTGTTATGAGGGAAGAAAAAAAGGGTACAATCGGTTGTTGCTCCTGGTGGCAGGGCTCGGGGGACTGCTCTATGGTATTGATGTCGGGATTATTGCCGGTGCGCTGCCCTATATGGAGGCGACCTCGGGGCTGAACGCGGGGCAGCTCTCCTTTATCGTGGCCGCCGTGCTGCTCGGGAGTGTGATCTCGACACTGTTCGCCGGTATGCTTTCCGACCTGTTTGGGCGCAAACCGATGATGATCGCCAGCGGGGTTCTGTTTGTGGCCAGCATTCCGATGATCGCCCTCGCGCAGGGGTTCGGGCCGCTGGTGATGGGGCGCCTGCTTCAGGGCATCAGCGCCGGCCTCATCGGTGTGACCATTCCGCTCTACCTGGCCGAATGTCTCGGGGCGTCAAGCCGCGGCAAGGGCACCGGTATTTTCCAGTGGCTTCTTACCCTGGGCATTGTCGTGGCGGCTGTGATCGGGTTCTATTTCAGCATCAGGGTCGCGGAGGTCGAGAAACTCCAAGATGCCGCCCGGATTTATGCGTTCAAGGAT
>JBAXMJ010000217.1:0-2628 GCA_037134355.1 bacterium
GAGTTGGAGGTTGAAGTCGCCAATGGAATGAATGGCCATGGCTAAAGCCGCCAGAAGCATTCCTGGGATAATCCATGCAGTGGACTGGATGCAGTCCGAACTGGTGGCCTGAATGAAGGCCCATCGTCGCCAGCGACGGATAAGCCCCGCTAGGGCTGTTACGATCGCAACTAGGAATAACCCCAGTCCGATGAGTCCGTATTCCTCCAGGAATTGGGCCCAGTCGTTATGAGCCTCGAAGGAATGATAGTTATTGTTTGGGAAGGTTGGCCAGCGCCCCGTAATCCGATCCCCGTCTAATGACGGCGCAAAATGGGGCCAAAGGCTGGAATGCATTCCCGGTCCGACGCCGATCAACGGCGCTGTTTTCCAGGCGCGGAGCGCCGCCGACGACATTTGAAAACGCTCAGAATGTTCAAGGGTAGTCCACGGATAATCCTTGAACCGCTTGACATAATGTCCTCCCAAAAGTACGAAGGCCGATATTGCCACAGTCAGAGTGGTGAGGCCGAGGCCGCGCACCAGCCATCTGGATTTTCGGGGCCAGGACATCGTGCAAAGCACCAGAGCGGTGGCCACCAGGATTCCGGCAACAATGCCTCCTCCTCGTGAGCGGCTGAAAACAATTCCACAAAGCGCTATTCCGGAAAGGCCCATGGCCAGCATCCGGTGTACGCGTGTCGATGACCTGACCAGCAGGAGTGCCATGGCCATGGCCAATGCCACCTCCATCAGCCCCGAAAAATGGTCGGGGCAAAAATAACTTCCCGTAGCCCGATGGTATCCCTCCTGATATTGCGGGAACCCTGGCGCCCACAACACTTTCGCGTTTCCTGCAAGGAGGTGGTTGGCAATGCCGTAAAGCCCCAGCAGTCCAAGGTTCACCATGATCAGTACAATCAGGGTTCGGTGTCGTGTCTCCGGTACGCCTGTTGCAACGATGAGCCCGAGGAGAAATGGGGTGAGTTTCAGGAGAAAACTTCGCTCCGCATCCATGGGAACATCCGCCTGGATTGCCCGGATCAGCGCATAGACCAGGAAGGGGGACCATGCCATGGCAAGGCTATAGACCAGCGTGGAAAAGTTAAGACGACGGGTTCCGAGGAAAGACGAAAACATGAGTCTGACCCCGTAACAGGCTGTGGTGAGGAAGATACAGGACACGAACGGCCAGAACCACCAGGCCTCCCAGGCTCCAAAGAACCATGTCGAGCCAATCCCGATAAACGCGATCAGACCGAAGAGAAGATTTCCCAAAATGGAATCGAGCCTTTGCATACTTGGAGCGGGTAGAAAAGTAAGCGGGCAAGGCTTACCAATCAAGCCCGTAAAAGAAAAAGCGCTATATTGACATATAGCGATACTATGATACATTGCCTCCATGAAAGCAACTGAGCCTTGTCTGACGGAATTGTCGATGGATCTTCTTGAGCGTATGGCGGGTGCGCTGAAAATTCTGGCGCATCCCTGTCGCTTGAAATTGGCAGAGATTCTCCAGCGTGAGGGAGAAGCTCCTGTTCATGTGATCATGACTCGCCTTAAGCTTCCACAGGCGACCATTTCCCAGCATTTGAACCAGATGCGGCGCGCAGAGCTCGTCAAGGCTTCCCGCCGTGGCAAAGAGGTATGGTATAGCATAGCCGACCCCAGTGCTTTGACGATTTTGGATTGTATCAGAAGGAAGCAGGATGGGGGGAGAATTCAGAATTCAGAATCCAAGCGTTAGTGGCAAACAGACAAGGATTGAAAATCTCAAGAAATCCTTATTTATTCTGGATTCTGACTCCTGGATTCTGGATTCCAAAATTGTTTTTAAAGCAGAAGGAATAGCATGAAGATAGTAGTCATAGGTGGTGTGGCGGCAGGGATGTCTGCGGCGGCCCGGACGCGGCGTCTGGATGAATCTGCGGAAATTGTGGTTCTGGAACGTAGTCAGCATGTCTCATTTGCGAATTGCGGCCTTCCTTATCATGTGGGCGGTGTCATTAAGGATCGTGACAGCCTGCTTCTACAAACTCCTCAGAGCTTGAAGGCGTCGTTGAATTTGGATGTGCGGGTTGGGCATGAAGTCCGTGGCATTGATCGTCAACACAAGACTGTACATGTCATAGCGCTTGAGTCCGGGCGGGAGTACGATGAAGCTTACGATAAACTGGTTCTGGCTCCCGGCGCCATTCCCATCCGTCCAAACCTTTCAGGAATAGATCATCCAGGAATACTGGTTCTGCGTAATATCGAGGATATGGATCGGATCAAGGCGAGAGTTGAGGGCGGGGCCCGAAGTGCCATTGTCATAGGAGGCGGCTACATCGGCGTGGAGATGGCCGAAAATCTTCGCGAACGGGGACTAAAGGTGGATCTTGTGGAAATGGCGGATCAGGTCATCCCGCCGCTGGATTACGAGATGGCACGCGACCTCGAAACCCACATGCGGAACCATGGAATTGACCTGCATCTCGGGCTCGCTGCATCCGCTTTTCACGATGCGGCCAGTCAGGTTTCCGTGGAGCTGACCAACGGGAAAGCCATCACCGCCGATTTCGTCATTCTGGCCGCTGGCGTACGTCCCGATACCCAGTTGGCTCGTTCCGCCGGCCAGCTCGTTGTGCTTTCCAACCGCGAAAAGGG
>JBAXMJ010000218.1:0-2524 GCA_037134355.1 bacterium
GGGGATAGGACGTAGACATCTTCGCCGTTATACGGGTTTTTGCCTACATACTCGGCCATCCACAGGTTGCCTGCGGCGTCTTCGACGATGAGTGCTCCCTGTTCAACCTCCGGGAAAAGGGCTTGAGTTATTGCGGCAGTAACCTGAGCCGGTGAGTTCATCGGGTGGACCATGGCATCGGCCCGTGGGAGCCAGACAAAGGCGGCGACTGAAAGGAAGAAGAACCATTTGTTCAGCCGTGTAAACATGAGGGAAAGGTATGCCAAAGGGACAAGATTCTCAAGGAAAGAATGGCCTTTTTACAGGCCCTTCGACAGGCTCAGGACAGGTCGTCTTTTTCCCTCGGATGACAGCGCTCGTGAGTCTTCTGCAGGTCGGTGATGTCGAGCTTGGCGTAGTGGTTCAGGGTCTCAAAGCTCTTGTGTCCCAGGAGCTGCTTGACGTGGTAGAGGTTGGCATTGCTCTTGATCATCTCGCTTGTGCAGGACCGCCGGAACGTGTGCGGGGTGATGGCAAAGTCCATGTCAAGACCGGCTGCATATTCCCGAACGCGCTGGCGCATGGCGTGTTGCGGCAGTGGCGTGCCATGATCTGTCAGGAAGACAGCGTTGGTGGTGGATCCCCTGGAGTGATACGGTCGCACGCCGCGGATGTAGGAGGTCAGCCATTTGAGAGCGGTCTTGCCAACGGGAACGAAGCGTTCTTGCCTCCCCTTCCCGATGACGCGGGCAACGCCGCGCTCCAGATCCAAGTCGGTGAGGGTGAGCCCTTCCAGTTCGCCGATTCGGATGCCGGAAGAGTAAAGCAACTCAATGGCGGCCCGGTCGCGGATGCCGGTCGGCTGGCCGGTGTCGATCCGGCGCATGAGTTGCCGCACCTGGGCATGGGTGAGCACACTTTTCGGCAGAAGTTGGGGTTCGCGGATGTAGGCCAACTGCCTGGACAAGGAGCGGTGCAGATAACCGTACTCGTGGAGCAGATCCAGGAAGACACGAACGCCCTTGACGATGGTGTTGATGGTGGCGGGCTTCAGAGGCAGACCGTCCTTGGTGAGGCGTTGGGAAATGTGCGCCTGGAAAGCGTGAATGTGTTCGATGGTCAAGGCGTCGGCGGTGGTGATGCGGTGATGATCAGACAGGTGGTCGAGGAACAGCCGCAACGCTGATTTCAGCCGGGCCAGGGTGTGCGGACTGGATTGCAGGCTTTCATAGCGGGCATAGAGTTCAAGGACGTTGTCGGCGAGGGTCTTTCCGCCTTCGCCGGACGGCTCCGGCGCGACAGGGGCGGTTGAAGGAAGAGAAGATTCAACCACGCCCTCCTGCCTGGCTGCGGGCAGGGATTCCACGGATGGGCATGGATTAGGAGAGAGTTCTTGCATGGTCACTTCCCGGGGTTGGTCTGGGCATGGGCCTTGTGTAAATCGGTGATGGTGGTCCGGAGGTAGTGGCTCAGACTCCGCAGGCTGGAGTGGCCAAGGATCTGGGCGACTACGGCCGCGTGCGCTCCGCCCCGGAGCATCTGCGTGGCGCAGGTGCGCCGGAGTGTGTGCGTGTCAACGGCGTTGAGCCCCGCCTTCTCGGCGCAGACCTTGACGACGTGGCAGATGGATTGATGCGCCATGCCTTTTCGGCTGCGGTCCAGCCAGAGGGCATCCGAAGGCGGCGCGAACTTCGGGAGAAGCCGTGGCCGTGCCTCCTGCAGATAGAGCCGCAGATACTTCACAGCGTGCTTGCCCAGGGGAATGAGGCGTTGCTTCCGGCCTTTGCCCTGAACCTTGACCGTGGCGCGCTCAAGATCAACGTCGTAGATGGTGAGGCCGACGGCCTCGCCCCTGCGCATGCCGGTGGAGTAAAGGACTTCAAGCATTGCCCGATCGCGAAGTCCTCTCGGTTTGGTGAGGTCCGGCACGGCAAGCAGGCGTTGGATTTCCCGCTCGCTGAGAACGGTTCCGAGTGTAAGGGGCGGCTTCTGTATCTTCAGCCGTTCCGCCGGATTGTCGAATATCTGGTTCGTCTCCTCCAGGTAGCGGAACAGGAACTGCGCGCTTCGAAGGGTGGCCTCGATTTCGTTGGCACTGTAGTCATGTTCGACCAGGCAGAACCGGAACGCTTCGAGTATTCTGCCGTCCACGTCGGCAAAGCGCTCGATGGCTTTTGCCTCCAGGAACAGGAGCAACCTTCTCAGGCAGTCCCGCCGCTTCCTGACGGTTTCCGGACTCTGTTGCTTTGCCTTCAGAGTGGCAAGGAACGCCTCAGCGGTTTTCTTGAATGCCGCATTGGCCGTTTCACCCCTGCCGAGTTGGATACTGCCCGTTTTATTGATGTTCGGCATACTACAATGACCCTCCTTCAGTGATGCGCCTCTGTTTTTCTCCATATCTATGCTTCCGGCCGTTTTCGGAACGTCTTGCCTGTAACTCCTTCTCATTAAGCCGTTTAACCCCTGTTTCAGCGACCGGAAAGGTTGCGGAAAGGTGGGTGAAAGCTGGCGGAAAGGTGCATGAAAGGTTGGCAAAAGGTTCACG
>JBAXMJ010000219.1:0-2486 GCA_037134355.1 bacterium
CTTGGAGACTCCCGCCGCTGCCGCCACATCCCGAATTCTCACACCCTGCTTTATCCGTAGTTTCGACATCTAAACCGGTTTAGATCATATATTTCGACGGAAGTCAAGACAGGCAACTGACCATATCAAAGACATTAGAATGTTGCGGCGAATCCGTGATGATGTTGTCGTTCTGCCCAGCGGCTGGAGCTTTTTCAGCTTGCCCAAGCTTTGTGCCCCGACTAGTTTTGCCGAATGACAACACCAACTCCCGGATCCAATCCCTGGCTGGCCGCTTTGAAATCCAATGAACCCTGGTTTGTAAAAGGTGACCTGGACGGCTTCTTCGGCCTTTTCATCGACAATCTGCTCCAACTCATGCTGATCGGCGTCCTGTGCCGGTTTGTATGCAGGTTTCCCGCCGACTTCATTACCTCCGTCATCCTGCCCGGCGCGGCGATCTCCATCCTGATCGGTAACCTCTTCTACGGCTGGCAGGCCCGGATGGTGGCCTTCAAGACCGGACGCCGGGACACCACCGCCCTCCCCTTCGGCATTAATACGCCAAGCCTCGTGGCCTATGTCTTCCTGATCATGGGCCCGGTGTACCGCGAGACCGGAAACTGGCAACTGGCCTGGCAGGCAGGATTATTTGCCACGCTCGTCTCCGGCGTCATGGAAGCGGCAGGAGCCTTCATCGGTGACTGGATGCGGAAACACACTCCCCGCGCCGCCCTGCTGTCCGCGCTGGCTGGCATCGCCATCACCTTCATCGCCATGGGGTTCATCCTCCAGATCTTCGCCTCCCCCCTGATCGCCATCCTGCCCATGATGCTGATCCTGATTTCCTACGCCTCTCGCATCCGATGGCCGCTGTCCCTTCCCGGCGGCTTCCTGGCCGTGATCATCGGCGTCTCGGTCGCCTGGATTCTCCGGTCTCTCGGCTGGATCACCTTCGCCCCCCCACAGGATGCCTACACATTCGGATTCCATGCCCCCCATTTCATGCCCGGCGACGCCCTATCCCTGATGACTTCACCGCTCGGTTGGAAATACATGGCCATCATCGTACCCATGGGTCTCTTTAATGTCATCGGGTCGCTCCAGAACCTGGAAAGCGCCGAAGCGGGCGGGGATCGCTATGAGACCAAGCCCTCCCTGCTGACCAACGGCATTGGAACCCTGGTCGCCGGCTTTTTCGGCAGTCCCTTCCCAACCACCATCTACATCGGCCATCCGGGCTGGAAAGCCATGGGCGCGCGGGGCGGTTACTCGATCCTCAACGGGGTGGTCATCACCCTCCTCTGCCTGTTCGGCGGCCTGACCCTGATCCTGAAAGTCGTCCCCATCGAGTGCACGCTTGGAATCCTGCTCTGGATCGCCATCATCATTACCGCCCAGTCGTTCCAGGAAATCCCCAAACCCCATGCCCTCGCCGTGGCACTGGGCTTGATCCCGTCCTTTGCCGCATGGATGCTGCTCCAGATAGAGACCACCCTGCGCGTGTCAGGGTCGTCCCTCTTCGCCATGTGGGATAAATTCGGGCCGGATCTCTACATCAAGGGGGTGGTCGCGCTCAGTCAGGGATTCATCCTGACCTCCATGATCCTGTCCGCCGCCACTGTTTTCATGATCGACCGGAACTTCCTGAAGGCGGCCTACTGGATGTTTGCCGGGGCGGCGTTGTCCGCTGTGGGCTTGATCCACGCCTATACCGTGACCCCGGCCGGCATCGAAAACAAATTCGGCTGGTTGGCCGCTCCCGACTTCGCCGCCATGTACGCCCTGACCGGCCTCGTCCTGATCGGCCTGCACACCTGGCACCTTCCGGAAGCGGAAGCCCACGAATAAGAGCCGATTGCTCCGATTGCTTTCATCGCGGGAATCTGGATAATGGTGAAATTCATCTAAGAGGGATTCTTCATGGCGAAATTCAGTGTGTCGTGTGGCGGTACCGGCGGGCATGTCTTTCCCGGCATGGCAACCGCTCTGGCCCTGCAGAAGCGGGGACATGCGGTCACGCTGTGGCTTTCAGGAAAAGCCATTGAAACCGCCACGCGCCACGCCTGGAGCGGCCCGGTCATCAGCATCGGGGCCGAAAAACTTTCCTTTCATCCCCTTCATCTTCCCCGCACCCTGCTCAGCCTCCTGCGCGTTTACCGAACCAGTGTGAAGGCGTTGCGTGAGCAGCAACCGGATGCCCTGCTCGCGATGGGCAGTTACTCCTCCATCGGCCCGGTACTGGCGGCACGCCGTCTCGGAATCCCGGTTATCCTACATGAGGCCAATGTCATCCCGGGCAAAGCCGTCAGCACCTTTTCCCGGCTCGCAACGGCCATCGCCATCACTTTCCCCGAAACACGCGCCCTCCTGAAGCATCCGGCCATGACACTCACCGGCCTGCCGCTTCGCAAGGAAATGGAAATGGCGGCAACCCTCCCGGCGGACACACCCACCGTATTCACCGTCCTCACCATGGGCGGTAGCCAGGGGGCCCAGCGACTGAA
>JBAXMJ010000220.1:0-2476 GCA_037134355.1 bacterium
AACATACATTCTGCGTCATGACGGGATCTCCGGATGAATGCCAGAAATGCCGTGTGTCGCTGTTTTCTTTGTCAGGCACCTGCCTGACTAGGGAGAGGGTAAAAGGCCATTCTTGTATCGTCAAGGTTTTCTCGTAAATCTCTTTTATTGATTGTGTTGCGCGATCCTTCTGAATCGCCCGCTTAAGTCTCACTTCGAAAAATGTCGGGATCCCTCTTATGCCTGTTGTGACGCATATGACCGGCCGGCAGGCGTTAGGCGTCACGACGTATAATCAGGCGCTTTATTAGTAATAATTTGCTAGTAATGACGCAATTACTAGCTGTACAGTTGTTAGTCGTCATGACGCCTAACGTCCGAAAACAAAGCCAGATGCGGGAGATTATTAATGCAAACCTTTGATCTTGAGCCTTTTGTCCAATATATGACGCATCATAAATTAGTGCCTGAACAGCAAATTCCTTATTATGCAAGGTGGGTGAAAATGTTTTTGACGGCTGAATTGCCACCCATAGCGACCTCTCCTAAAGATCGGATTCAAGCATTTTCTGACATGCTGGCACATAATCAGACTGTGCAAGACTGGCAGTTGAGGCAGGCCATGCGGGCCGTTGAACTCTATATCAAAGTCTTCCTGAAACTGGAGCCGTCGGCTCAAACTGCTGTGGCCCCAGATGAAAAGGAGGCGCAAATTCAGAATGCTGAAAGGGCGTGCTCCGAAATGCGCGACTTGATCCGAGTCCGCCACTATTCCTACCGCACAGAACAAACTTATCTCGATTGGGTGAATCGCTACATGGGCTACGCACTGAATCATGATCTCGACTGGCAGAAGAGTGACTCGGCCAAGGCATTCCTATCATCGCTCGCCACACAGCATAACGTGGCGGCCTCCACCCAGAACCAGGCTTTTTCCGCCTTGCTGTTTTTACTTCGCGAGGTGTTGAAGCAGGATAATCCGGACATGCAGAGCGTACGGGCCCGGCAGGGATCCCGGCTCCCTCTGGTATTAAGCGTGGAAGAAGTACGGCAGGTCATCAAGGCCACCCTCCCGGGCGATCGCCTTCTGCTACAACTCGCCTACGGCGCTGGCCTCAGGGTGTCGGAACTGATCAGGCTGAGAATCAAGGATCTGGACTTCGCCAATCATCTGATCATTGTCCGGGCCGCAAAGGGGAACAAGGATCGTGGCACTCTTCTTCCTCGTAAACTCGATGAAACTCTCCAGGCGCAGATCAAGGAGGTCCGGCGCATTCATGATCAGGATCTGGCGGCCGGACATGGCGCCGTGTATCTGCCATTCGCGCTCGACCGGAAATATCCGGCGGCCCCAAAGGAATTCGGGTGGCAATACCTCTTTCCCGCCAATGACCTTGCGGTAGATCCCCGTCGCGGCGTCGTGCGCCGCCATCATGTCAGCGATCAGGTTCCGCAACGCATCATGAGGGAAGCGATCCGGAGGGCGGGTATTGACAAGCCTGCCTCCATCCATTGTCTCAGGCATTCATTCGCCACTCATTTACTCCTCAAGGGTGTCAATATCCGGGAAGTTCAGAAGTACCTGGGTCATGAAAGCGTGGAAACGACCATGATTTACACCCATGTGATCCGTGGCATGGACTCGACCGCAGAGAGTCCGCTGGATGAATTGTGAAATAATGTCATCGGTTTGCTTAAACTGTTAAGCGTTGGCTTATATCTCGTTCGTCGAGTCGGGTGGAATAGCCTTTTCTTCCTCTTGAGCCGCTCCGCTTTCCGCTTCAACGGGGGCAGGACTGGCGTTGGGATCCGTCGGCGTCTCGGGTGGCAGGGGCTCCTCAACGACTGGTTCTGCTGCATCCACGGCCACCGGTTCAGGGACAATAACGGGCGTTGGTTCTGGAATGGGTACGGGATCTTGAACTGGGGTGAGTTCTGGTTCCGGGGCAGGAATTGGTTCTAGCACCGGCGCGGGCTCAGGTGGCGGCACCGGTTCCGGCGCGGGTTCGGGTAGCGGTTCCGGTTCCGGCAGGGGATCGGCTTCGGGCGGTGGCTGAACGGGCGGCTCAATCACCGGTTCCGGCTCGGGAGCGGGTATTATCACCGGCGCCGACTCGGGTTGCGGCGCGATTTCCATCATCAGTTCAGGGTCAGAGATCGGGATCGTGGCGGGCGGGACAATCTCCACAGGTTCGGGCACCACGGGGGAAACCACCGGCGGCTCGGTGACAATGGGCGGCACGACAACAGGCACAGGGGCGACGGGAATTGGGACAACGAACACAGGCACGACGGGAACTGAGCGACTCATTGGCGGCGGCGCCACTGCAGCGGGTGGCTCGGCGATAGGAGGAGGCCGATTGACTGGCGGTGGCGGCGCTGCCTGGTTGGGCGGCGGGAGGCTGGTGGCGAGAGGCTGCGAGACGGCCACGGGTGCCGCTACGGCGGCCACCGCCACTTGGCCGGTGGCCATCTCGCGGGCGGCCGAACTGGGAAC
>JBAXMJ010000221.1:0-2462 GCA_037134355.1 bacterium
GCATACCGTCCCAGAATAGGCTGGATTATAAGGGAAACAGCCGGTAGAGTCTTTCCCATTGTTTTCGGGGGATACGGAAAATGATGATTCAGAAACGGCATCGTGATTCGATTCGTGCGGCATCCTGGTCAACCCGGGAGTGGCGGGTTCTGGCCTTGTCGTTGATTACCTCGTTTATGGCCGCGCTGATTGGCGTGGCCATTAATTTCAATCATGCCGTGGCCGTGTTTTTCCGCCCGCACGCCGATCAACCTCTCGTTCAGTTTCTGGTAAATTTTCTGGTGGTGTGGCTGGTGGTGCTCCTGCTGGCGTCGTATTTCCGGTGGAGGAAAGCGGCCATCAAAAATGAGGAGTTGGAGGATATCGTGGACAGCATCAGTCCCGATGTGATGATTGTGGTGGATCCCCAGCGCAATATCATCATGACCAGCGCCTCTGTGCTCCGCATGTTCGGGCATGATCCGGATGAGATTCTGGGACGGAAGACAGATCTTCTCTATAGTGACCGGCGCTCCCTGCCGAATGACCGGCATGAAATCTATGAGGCCCTGGAAAGGGAAGGGTTTCATACTGGCCTGGCAAAAGGGATCCGGAAGGATGGACGAACGTTCCCCCTGGAGATTATCAGCGGGATATTAAAGGTGCACGGGGGGAGTGTCATGCTGCTCCGTGATATCACGGAGCGAAAGCAAGCCGAGGAGCTGTTGCTGGAACGGGAGGTGCAGCTCCGGCAGTCACAAAAGATGGAGGCCCTGGGTCTTCTTGCCGGCGGCGTGGCTCATGATTTTAACAACCTGTTGACCTCCATTCTGGGATTCGGAACCCTCGCCCTTGAATCCATCCCCGCAGGGCACCCGGCTCAGGCGGATTTGAGGGAAGTTCTTCACAGCGCCGAACGGGCGACAAAATTAACGACCCAGCTTCTGGCGGTGGGGCGTAAGCAAAAACTGGAAATTGTTCCGGTGGAGTTAAATAACGCTGTGGAGGGAATGGTTCTTCTGCTCAAGCGGACCTTGGGCGAGGATGTCATCCTGGAAGTTAAACTCGACCCCGAAACGGGAATTGTCGAGGCGGATTTGGGCGGCATTGAGCAGGTTCTCCTAAACCTTGCTGTTAATGCCCGTGATGCCATGCCTAATGGCGGTACCTTGTTGATTCAGACCCGGCAAATAATCCTCGATGACGCGTATTGCCGCACCCACGTGGCCGTTGAGCCGGGCACCTACGGAATGCTTGTGGTTCGGGATTCGGGCATCGGGATGCAGAAGGATGTCAAAGATCATATATTCGAGCCTTTCTTCACCACCAAGGGCGCTGGGAAAGGAACCGGGCTTGGACTTTCCCTTGTCTATGGGATTGTGCGGCAATGTGCCGGTTATGTGGAAGTGGATAGCTTTCCTGGAGCCGGGACTGAATTCAGAATATTTTTCAGGATGCTGAAAAAAGAGAGCCTCGGCTCCGTTCCCGTTGTTCCACCCACCGACCTGAAAGGGACGGAACGGATCCTGATTGTAGAGGATGACGACACGGTTCGCGGGTTTGGAGTCAGGATTTTAACCGGGCTTGGCTATCAGGTTGTTGAAGCTCGATTCCCGGACGAGGCCTTGGAGTATTGTCGCCAGAACAAGGGGGGTATTGACCTGATTCTAGCGGATGTGCGGCTTCCGAACATGAGCGGTTCAGATTTGGTAAGTCGGATACGGGAGTTTTCCCCGTCTATCAAGGTGTTGTATGTGACGGGGTTTGATGCCGCTTTGGCGATTCAGAACGGGGTGGATCCGAAGCGTGATGTGATTGTCATGAAGCCTTTCTCCCAGGAGTTGCTTGCTTTGAAAGTGCGTCAGGTTTTGGGTTTACCCGGGGCCGCAGGGAGCGCCACATGATTGAAAGAACAGCCGTGATCAGGAACGGGCAGGGAATTCATTGCAGGCCGTCCGCCCGGATTGTGACCGAAGCAGTCCGGTATTCCGGGGAGATCCGACTTCTTTCAGAAGCAGGGGAGGCGGATTTGCGGTCTTTGCTGTCCTTGGTATCATTGGGGTTGCAGGAAGGCTCCGTTGTTCGGGTTCGTGTGGAGGGCGAAGATGAGGCGGCTGTCTGTGACCGGTTTGTCGCCCTGCTGGAGACGCATTTTGATTTTCCCGCCTTGAGCCAGGAGGGGTGTAGCGGGATGATGGATGCCGTGATTGCCGAGTGATCAATGGATATCTAGCTGGCTAGCGAGGGCCAGGCCCGCTGCGCCCAGAAGAATCAGGCTGATTCCCAAAGGAAAGCCAATGGCGTATAAGTCCGGCTTGAGAAATAGGACGACTACAAGCACCACGATTCCAATACCGATCAGCAGTCCCGATGCGACCTTGGGGCCCGATGATCTGACCCAGTGCCTGAAGCGTGGTGTTGTCACTGTTCTGTTCCTTCTTGTTGCCGTCACAGTACCAGATCGCGGAAGACCGTGACAAGCC
>JBAXMJ010000222.1:0-2459 GCA_037134355.1 bacterium
TGGAATCGGCGGTTGCGCCAACGCAAAGTCCAGTCCTTTGCAACACTACGGGGTTCTTGCCAGGACAGAACCAACGCGAGCGTCACGGATGATGGACGCGGAAGATGGCCGTTGGCAGGGTCCGTAGGCTTAACCGTGTAGCGGTCATTGATCAGTGCCAGGAAAGTCCCATCCAAATAGGCGTTGGCTGCTGTGATCGTGCAGATTCCCAGCAGTCGCATCTCCTTGACCAACCGGTCTTGGAACAGGCCGTGGCGACGCTCTACGCGGCCTTTGGCTTGGGGTGAGTATGCCGGGATCAAATCCACCCCCAGTTCGCGCATGGCGCGTGCAAACTGTGTTTCCGGGCCTCTATTGGCCAGTTCCTCTTCCAAGCACGCCTCTCGCGTACACACATAAATGCTATCGCGATCCGGATACAGCGCCACAGGCAGGCCGTAAAGACCTACGTAGCGATCAAAGATATCGTAAGCGGCGGCTGTGTCCTCGGCTGTATAGAAACGCGCCAACGTTCTATTGGTTGCATCGTCAATCATCACCATCATCACCACCCGAGGGCCTCGCCCCTCAAACCAATCGTGTTCTGACCCGTCAATTTGCACCAGATCACCCCGGCGTGGCCGGCGCTCACGGGCCGCACGATGCGACTCCCGCCTGCGTCGTGACTCCCAAAGTCCCGAACTTATCAGCCACCGCCGCAACGTTTCGGGAGCGACCGTAATCCCGTGGTCCGTCGCTAAATGCTCACTTGCCAACAACGGCCCGAACCCCGTGTACAGCTTGTCATACAGCGCCACCGCACGCTTCCGCTTGCTCTCCGGGCATGCCCGATTCGACCTCCGGCCACGAGACCGGTTCACCAGTCCCGCATCGCCTTTTTCCCGGTATCGCTGAAAAATCCGCTTCGCCTGCCGGTAGGTAACTCGCATCATCTCCGCCGCTTCTCGCACTTTCAACAATCCCTCTTTTACTCGTGCCATCAGCGTCAAGCGACGACGTTCCCTCGTGTTCATTTCGATCATCTCCATCTGGTCCCTGCCTTTCCGCAGAAGACCGGTATGGGGACATTCCTATTGTGTTACAAGGGGACATTCCTAAATTGTCGCGACAGTTCTTAGAGTTCAGAAAGAACGTCCCGTTCCCTCACGCCCGTCCCTTCGCTCCCCGCTTGCATTCACGCGTAACGTTTTGTATTCCTCTGTCCATGGCAAATGCGGATGCTCTCACTTCAATCGTCAAGCGAAACGGTAATCTGGTTGCCTATGACCGGGAACGCATCGCGTTGGCCATCTTCAAGGCCACCTGCTCCACCCACACCCCGGACCGGAACCTGGCCGATGCTCTCGCCGCGCAGGTTGAAGCGGCCCTTGTTTCATCCTATCGCGGCGAGATGCTTCCCTCCGTGGAGGATATCCAGGACATTGTTGAAAAGATTCTCATTGAAAATCGTCAGGTTAAACTGGCCCGGAACTACATTGCCTACCGCCACGAACGGGCCATGCTGAGGGCCACCAAGGCATACTCCTTCGAAGTCACCGACACCATCCCCTACAAAAAGATATACGAAGTGCTTCTATGGAATATGGGGCATCACTGCGAACAGGTCGAATCGCTGAATACGGTGGTCCGAAAGGGATCTCTTCCTGAATTGATCCGGGCTTCGGAACTCCGCTACACAAAGGAGGTTCATGTGGCCGCCGACGCCATGCTCGCACGGGCCGGGGATCTGCGGCTGGTGATCATCGCGGGACCCTCCTCCTCCGGGAAGACCACCACGATGATCAAAATCGGGGACGCCCTTAAATCGGTCGGCTTAAGCCTTAAGGCCATCAACATCGACAACTATTTCTTTGATCTAGTCAAACATCCCCGTGATGAGTTCGGCGACTACGACTACGAAAGTCCCCAGTCCCTTGACCTTGAACTGATCAACTTCCACCTTGGAGAATTGCTCGCGGGGAGATCCGTGAAAACTCCCTTCTACAACTTCAAGACCGGAATTCGCGCCCTGGATGTGAATGAAATCCACCTGGCCGACAATGAAATACTCCTGCTCGACAGTCTGCACGGCCTGTATGGCGACATGACTCGGGCCGTTCCGGCGTCCCGGAAATACCGGCTTTATGTCGAAACGCTGGGACAACTCCGGGCGGCGGATGGAACCTTTATGCGCTGGGCCGACAACCGGTTGTTGCGACGGATGATTCGCGACAAGGATCACCGCAACCTCCAACCCATGGGAACCCTGACGCACTGGCATTACGTCCGGCGCAGTGAACTGAAATACATCATCCCCTTCATCGGGAACGCGGATTTCGTCCTGAATACCGCCCTGCCCTACGAACTGCCCCTGCTCAAATCAAAACTCTGGTCGTTCATTCCGGAGGCCCTGGATCGCTTCCGCCAGGATCCTGACCGGCAGGATGCCTATGTCCGGGCAAAACGTATCCATGAACTGC
>JBAXMJ010000223.1:0-2437 GCA_037134355.1 bacterium
AGCGTAAAGCCCACGGCCAGTTTGGCGGCAATTTTGGCAATCGGGAAGCCGGTGGCCTTGGAAGCCAGCGCACTGGACCGGGACACCCGGGGATTCATCTCAATGATGATCATGCGGCCGTTTTCAGGATTCAGCGCCCACTGGACGTTGGATCCGCCGGTGTCGACCCCGATCTCTCGCATGACGGCAATCGAACCGTCGCGCATGATCTGGTATTCACGGTCCGTCAGCGTCTGGGCCGGGGCAACGGTAATGCTATCACCGGTATGCACTCCCATTGGGTCAAGGTTTTCAATGGAACAGACAATGACGACATTGTCCTTGTGGTCACGCATCACCTCGAGCTCAAATTCCTTCCAGCCGAGCACGGATTCTTCAACCAGCACTTCTGAGGTGGGACTGTAGAAAAGCCCGCGCTTCACGATTTCCTCAAACTCCGCCTCATCCCAGGCAATCCCGCCACCGGTTCCGCCCAGCGTAAAGCCGGGCCGGATCACGACCGGATATTTCCCGATTTCCTTCTGGACGATTACAGCCTCTTCCAAGGTATGTGCCGACCCGCTCTTCGGCAGATCAAGCCCGATTTTCAGCATGGCGGCCTTGAATAGAGACCGGTCTTCCGCTTTTCGGATGGACTCGGCCTTGGCGCCGATCATTTCAACGCCGTACCGCTTCAGGATGCCGCGGTCATGCAACTCAATGCCCAGATTCAGCGCAGTCTGCCCGCCCAGAGTAGGCAGAATGGCGTCCGGCCGTTCCCGGCGAATGATCTCTTCGAGCATGGCTGTCGTCAGAGGCTCAATATAGGTTCGATCCGCAAACTCAGGATCAGTCATGATGGTGGCGGGGTTACTGTTAACCAGCACCACCTCATAACCTTCTTCCTTGAGCGATTTGCAGGCCTGAACACCCGAGTAGTCAAACTCGCAGGCTTGTCCGATAATGATCGGACCCGAGCCGATCAACATGATTTTCTTGATGTCTGTTCGTTTTGGCATAGCGGCGTAGGGTAGAGGGTTTAAAAGGGTTTTTCTAGGCTTTTTTTGATTTCCTGACTTCCGGCTTATCCCTGCATTTCACAGCGGAAGCCACGAACTCACGAAACAGCGGGTGGGGCTTAAGCGCGGTGGATTGGAATTCCGGATGGAACTGGCAAGCCACAAACCAGGGATGATCCTTGAGCTCCACAATTTCGACCAGATCCCGTCCCGGACAGACCCCGGAAAACACAAGACCTTGTTTTGCCATCTGGTCCCGATACTTATTATTGAACTCATACCGGTGGCGATGGCGCTCCTGGATATTCGTTGCGCCATACGCCTGCCCCGCCTTGGTCCCTTCCGTAACCGTGCACGGAAAGGCGCCCAGTCGCATGGTTCCACCCTTCGCGGTAACCTTTTTCTGCTCGACCATCATGTCAATGACCGGATATGCGGTTTCAGGATTGAACTCCGTACTGTTGGCATTCTTCATGCCGCAGACATTCCGGGCATATTCAATCGTGGCGCACTGCATGCCAAGGCAGATCCCGAAGAAAGGAATCTTGTTCGTCCGGGCATACTCTACCGTCTTAATCTTGCCCTCAATTCCGCGGTCACCAAAGCCGCCCGGCACCAGAATTCCGGACACTCCCTTGAGCAGGGCTTCCGCGCCCTGTTTTTCAATATCCTCTGACTCCACCATCCGGACCTCAACCTTGACGCTGCTGGCAATGCCGCCATGGGTCAAGGATTCATAGATACTCTTGTAGGCATCTTTAAGGCTGATGTATTTGCCAACCACCGCGATTTCAACCGTTCCATGTTCAGGATGGATCAGCGTATTCACCATGGTTTTCCAGTCATCGAGCTTCAGCGGGTTGACGTGGAGATGAAGTAGTTCCATGATATAGACATCAACATCTTGCCGGGCCAGTTCCAATGGAACCTCGTAGATGGAGTGCTCAACATCCTTCTCCTCGATCACCTTGTTCCGGTCCACGTCGCAGAATAAAGCCAGCTTCTCCTTATGCTCGTCCGTCATGGAATGTTCACACCGGCAGATCAGGATATCCGGAATGATCCCGATCGTACGCAGAATGCCAACCGACTGCTGGGACGGCTTGGTCTTCAATTCGCCGGCAGCTTTGATATACGGCACCAGTGTGAGATGGATGAACAGCCCGTTCTGCCGTCCAATCTCATGACGGAATTGACGAATTGCCTCGAGGAACGGCAACGACTCAATGTCGCCAGCCGTACCGCCAATTTCGGTGATGGCGATATCCACATCGTCTGCATCCAGGGATCGAATCGCCGCCTTAATCTCGTCCGTGATATGAGGAATCACCTGAACCGTCTTCCCCAGATACCCCCCTTCCCGCTCCCGGCAGATCACGGAGCGATAGATGCTGCCTGAGGTGAAATTGCTGTTACGACTGCAGGTCACCCCTACGAAC
>JBAXMJ010000224.1:0-2416 GCA_037134355.1 bacterium
CCCACTTTCCAGTTTTGCTCGCTACAAAAATTCCAGTTTTGAAAACTACACGACACCCATGACAGCGCTGGTTGTTTTCCGGGGGAATCTGTGGTAAAGCTTATGGACTATGACCACACCGTATAACCCGGAGCGTTATCAGAGTATGGATCGGCAGAGTCTCTGGCATCCCTATACCCGGTTTTCGGCATTGAATGCCGGGCCTTTGCCTGTGATCACCCACGGTGAGGGCGCCTTTCTTTACGATGATCAGGGTCGGAAATATCTGGACGCCATTTCCTCCTGGTGGGCCTGCAATCTGGGGCACGGGCACCCCCGCATTGTCGAGGCGATCATCCGGCAGACACGGGAACTGCAGCACAGTATTCTTGGAAACCTGTCCCATCCCCGCGCCATTGAACTGGCTTCGATGATCGTCGGGCTCTTTCCTGATGACCGGCGCGTGATGTTCGCCAGCGACGGGTCGTGCGCCGTTGAAGCCGCGCTCAAAATCGCGCTTCAGTACTGGTATAACATGGGGCAGACGGAGAAGACGAAGTTCGTGGCGCTTGATTACGCCTATCACGGCGATACGCTTGGCGCGGTTTCGGTGGGTTACCTCGAGCAGTTTCACAAGCCCTTCAAAAGCGCGCTTTTTCAGGTTTTTCAAGCGCCCTCGCCCTGTTGTGGAACCTGTGCTTTCCATGAAACGGAGCAGGTTTGCTTAAACGAATGCTTTGACACGATGAGGATGCTTCTCAAGCAACATGCCCATGAGCTGGCGGCCGTTATCCTGGAGCCCATGTGTCAGGGATCAGGCGGGATGAGGATTCAAAATCCAGACTATCTGCGGCGTCTTTCGCAGCTTTGCCGGGATGAGGGAGTGTTGTTGATTGCTGATGAGATTGCCGTCGGAATGGGACGTACAGGCAAAATGTTTGCCTGCGACCATGCGGGAATAGCGGCCGATATTGTCTGCCTCGGGAAAAGCCTCTCGGCCGGGTACCTGCCGATCAGCGCGGCAGTGGCGCGGACGGCCATTTACGAAACGTTCAGGGACAAGCCCGAGGATCATACTTTTTATCATGGTCATACTTTTGCCGGGAACCCGATTGCCGCCGCTGCAGCGGTTGAGACATTGCGCGTCTATAAGGAGGAGGGAATCGTAGACCAGTCCGCCGCCATGGGCAGGGTTCTGGCTGAGGAACTTCAGGGTCTTTCCGCTCTTCCCGGGGTTCGGAACATCCGCTCGCTGGGCATGATCGGTGTGGTGGAACTGGAGGATGACAAGGAAGGGCGAGGCACCCAGCGTGCGATCCGGGTTCGCGACCGTCTGCGCGAAAACGGTATTCTTCTGCGCCCGCTCGGCCCGGTCATCTATGTCATGCCGCCCCTGATCACTCCTGAGCCGGTGTTGCGTTACTTGGTTCAGGCCGTGGGGAAAGTGATTGCGGAAAGTTAATGTGCTTGATCGATTAGTGCGTGGCGTGTTATATTTAAACTAGTTGAGTAAATAAAGCGTGTATGTTAATTGACTCCGGAGAATCATATGATGAACGGCATTGCCTCTATTTCCGCCGAGCGGTACACTAAAGACATGAATTATAAGATTGTCATTCACAGGGAACCTCAAGGCGGTTTTTGGGCGGAAGTGCCAGTATTGCCTGGTTGTGTCTCGCATGGCGACACGTTGCCTGAGCTGAAAGGCAATATCAGGGAAGCCATCGAGGGGTATTTGGAAGTTATGATGGAAGAGGGCCGAGAGCCCGAACGTGACGTTGAAATCGACGAGGTGGCTGTGTGAGTAGTGCCTGTTCGGGCAAGGAAGTCTGTCGATTGCTGGAACGTAACGGCTGGGAGTTGCGACGGATCAAGGGCAGTCATCACATTTATTCCAAGTCCGGCGAGCGATGTATTATTACGGTGCCTGTGCATGGTAATAAAAGTCTCAAGCAAGGTCTTTGCCGCGCCATTCTTCGAATGGCCAGCCTTGAGCGATAAAGTCTGATAAACAGTTTCCTCTTTCTTGACAGTCATCTTTGCGTTTGATAACTCCGCGCGCCATGAAAAACGAGAACCTGACCATTTTTGCCCCTGCCAAGATCAATTTGACGCTTGAGATTTTCGGAAAACGCGCGGACGGATATCACGACCTTCGGAGTCTCGTTGTTCCCGTATCCCTTTATGACGTCTTGACCCTGACGCCCCTGGACGCGGACATTGAGGTGTCCTGTGAAGTGGTCGGGTTGCCGGGTGAAAATCTTCCGATGCTGCCTGCTCCCGCGGATAATTTGGCGGTGCGTGCGGCCCACTTGCTCCGCGAGGCGACAGGGTATCGCGGTGGTGCCCGAATTCATATCCGTAAGGAAATTCCGATTGGCGGGGGAATGGGAGGGGGGAGCGCGGATGCGGCGGCGACGCTGACGGGGTTAAACAC
>JBAXMJ010000225.1:0-2396 GCA_037134355.1 bacterium
CTCCACCAATTGCCTTTTCCAGCACACCCGGCTCCCTGGGGATGGCATTCAACGGCGGTAGGATGGATGAAACCTTCATCTCATTGACCCCGGTCGCCGAAATGGTCATGTTCGATCCCTTGATCGTGACCAAATCAACGGTCCGTTGCTGACTGTAATAACTGTCCAGCCCCTTATTGACGTCTACTTTCTTCACCATGGACGCGCACCCACCACAAACCAACAACCCAGAACCCAACATAACGAATAAACACTTTTTCATATTGATACCTCCAATATATGGGCGGGAATCAACGGCATTCAGGGAAAAAATGAAAATTAACCTGATAAAATGCGTTGGCGTCGGCGACGCCTACTGGCAGTTGGTCGTCCAATTCCACCCAGCGCAATCATACTTCCGCTACTCTCCGCTTCCCACCGACCATGGTTAGCCAGAGCCAGGGCCATCACGCAGTCATCATGATACCCGGATGGGGCATTATATGTGATCCCGCCTGACGGCGAGATTTCATACTCATACCGCTTTAATTCTGCCGTCAGGATATCCCAATCCTTTGCGATCTCTGCGGGCTTCTGTTCAAATTCTCTTTTCGGCGCAGGCCATGACACCCGCCTTTGCTCCACTCCAACGATCAATCTCTGAATCAACGCCGTCTTACTCGCCGACGTTAACTTGAACCCCTCAATGTCAGCATATTTCTGTTTCAGGTCGTCATAAATTGGATCACCGACTCCGGTCGCGTCCAATATCAACCGCCCCCGGTGTTTCCGAGCGAACCTCAGTATCCGTTCCTTCTGGATTGGCCAGTCCAGTTGATTAAAACGTTCCATCGCGAAACATCGCCCCGTTTGAGCATCCATGGCGATAAGGACTGTCCAGTCCGTATGTTTGGCCACATCACAGCCAATCACGACGTGCCGGTGATATTTGTCTGTTTCGGTCTGTTCTGTCTGTGTTATCAGGCAAGCATCCACATTCCGGAAAACACCAGCGCTATCCTCCATGAATTCGGCCATGTATTCCTGCCGGAATACATCTTCAGGCAAGGTCCGTTTCGCCTCATACCACTCTTTTGACGGGAAAAATGGTGATGCCTTACTCGGGAAGGTGAAACTCGCATAATCCTCTTCGCCGGGATCCATTCCCCGGGTGTACAGGTCATAAAACCAATTGTGACCCTTTGGGGTACTGACGAAGACCGCCCATCCCAGAGTCTGGGCAATGGTTGGGCGCAAGACATAATTCCACACATCCGGTGAAATCATCGCCGCCTCATCAATCACAATTCCCTGGAAACCGAATCCGCGGATATTATCCGGGTTATCAGCGGACAAAAACCAGATCCGGACCGGCCCAGCCGGGCCGGTAAACTCAACCCGTGTTGGTGCCCGCCCACAAATCTGGATAAATCCATCGGCAATGGTGCGAAAAGCCTCAATCCCACGGTCGGCAACATTATAGGTTGGTGCAATCCAACCATAATCACCGGCCTTCTCGCATCCCCCGCGATCCAACAACTCCGCCGCCAGGCATAATGTCTTCCCGAATCGCCGTCCCGTACACACCGTCCGGAACCTTTTCTTGCGTGCCTTATGAATTGCCTGCTGTGCAGGGTGGGGGAGATAATTGAACACGAAGGCCATGGTGTTTACGCCTCCTCATCTTGGCCAGAAACGGCACCCTCTCCCTGGGAGGGGAGAGGGCTGGGGTGAGGGTTGCTATCAACGTCTATCGGGACGGAATCACTGTCCCCCGTCATCCCTCCCAATAAACTCTTCCACTGGATCACCCCTTCATGGTCAAACGATAGTTTAGCCTCTCTGGGTAACAAAGGCATGATCACCGTCTTGAAGAACCGGACAGGATCCCTCAATAAATCCTTCTCCAAAGCCGCCATTAGCGCCTTCTGGTTCTTCTTCTTGCCCAGCAACGTATCAAGACTCGCCAGTGCCATAATTCGCCCACCACACGATCCCTTCGGTCGACCTGTGGGATTACCTGATTGTCCTACTTCAAAGTTCATACGTCTTACCCTTGCCAATCATTTTATTACGCCGTCTAATATATGGGTGTGAATCAACGGCGGGGGATGTTGTTGATGGGTGACCCTCGTTCAGATCGAAGACCGCTACGCATTGTCACACCGCCTGCTTTCGCAGGCCAGGCGGTGCGCCAATGCTCCGCTCAACCGGAAGCGCTACGCTTCCCTTGCGAAACCGCTCCCCCCGTGAAGGGGGTCGCTCCAGTCCAGCACGGCTCCGGCAACCCGGACACCGGCTACGCCGGTGCCTGCGTTGCCTCCGCCGTCAATACGACCTGCCGCCCGCCTACTGTGCCGCTCGCCTACTGTGCCGCCTGATCTTCGATCTCCCTATTAACTCTCCAGACACCCGCT
>JBAXMJ010000226.1:0-2391 GCA_037134355.1 bacterium
TTTTTTACGCTCGAACCCGGTGGCGTCAGCTACCGCATCCATAAAGGTATTCGCGATATGATCGTCTTTTCCGAGCAGGATATGATCAAGGATCCGCCCTTCTCGAAACTCGACCTGATCAGTTGCCGCAACGTGATGATCTATATGGGTAGCGTCTTGCAGAAGAAGCTCATCCCCCTGTTCCATTACGCGCTGAATCCGGGTGGCACGCTCCTACTGGGGACGTCCGAAACCACGGGCGATTTCAGCCGTCTGTTTTCCGTGCTGGATGGCAAGCAGAAGATCTACCGGCGCAAAGAGGATTTTATCGGCGCCTGGCGCGTAGCCACCGATCAGTTTGTTCCACTCCTGAAAGCGGTGGATGCGTCGCTTCCGTCGCGAGCCGACGGAAAGAGATTCCACCCCATCAAACTATCCCTGCGCGAACTGACCGAATCTGAGCTTTTGCGGCAGGTTATCGCGGCGGGCGCGCTGGTCAACGGACAGGGCGACATTCATTATCTCCATGGACGAACCGGCATGTTTCTGGAACCGGCCCCAGGTGAGGCGGGCACCAACAATATCCTGAAAATGGCACGAGAAGGGCTGCGGAACGACCTGGCCACGGCCCTGCACAAGGCCGCCGGAACCGGGGGGACGGTGTGCCATCCGGGGCTACGGGTCAAAACCAACGGCCACTTCACCACGGTCAACCTGACGGTTCGTCCCGTGACGACCGGCGCAGGCGCCTCTTCGGAGTCGCCGTTGTATCTGGTCATTCTGGAAGAGGCTGGAGAGCCGGGGCCTGTCCCGTCCGCCACGGAGTCCGCCGGATCCGACAAACTCCCCGTCGACGCGCGCATTGAGGCGCTCAAGACGGAATTGCGTGTCAAGGAAGAGCACCTTCAAAGCGCGAATGAGGAAATGCAGAGTTCCAATGAGGAGCTCAAGTCGTCCAACGAGGAATTGCAGTCGGTGAACGAGGAAATGCAATCCACAAACGAGGAGCTGGAAACCTCCAAGGAGGAGTTGCAATCGATCAATGAGGAGTTGTCGACGGTCAACACGGAACTGCAAATCAAGATGCTGGATCTGACGCGGGCCAATGACGACATGAACAATCTGGTGTCCGGCACCGGGATCGCCACCATTTTTGTGGATCTCCAACTGCGCATTCTGCGCTTTACCCCGGGCGCCAACGAGATCATCCATCTGATCCCGGTCGATGTGGGTCGACCGGTGGCTCACATTGTTTCCAGCCTGGTCGGCTACGACCGTCTGGTGGCGGACGCGCAGAGTGTGCTGAATACGTTGATTCCCAAGCAGGTGGAGGTGCAGACCACGACGGGCAAATGGTACACCATGCGGATCCTGCCGTACCGCACCCTCGCCAATGTGATTGAGGGCGCGGTGATGACCTTTGTGGATATTACGGAGGTTGTGCAAACGCGGGTGGCGCTGAAAAAAGCCAATGACCTGCTCCGGTTGGCCGTGATCGTGCACGATGCGCATGATGCCATCACCATGCAGGATTTGGAGGGGCGCACCCTCGCCTGGAATCCGGGTGCGGAGCGGTTGTATGGCTGGAGCGAGGCCGAGGCGCTCGCGATGAATGTCCGCGATCGTATTCCCAGGGGGCTGCGGGCAGGGGCTTTGAACACGATGATCCGGTTGAGCCAGGCAGAGGTTCTGGCGCCATATCAAACCAGGCGAATGACCAAGGGCGGTGCGGTCGTGGAGGTTTCGATCATCTCCACCGCGTTGGTGAACGAGGCAGGCACAATGTATGCCATAGCGACCACGGAGCGGAAAAGTGATGTGGCGAGCGGCTGAGGGAGGGGACGATGAGTGATCATGCTATAGAGATCCGGCAACAGGCGGAGAAGAAACTGGCGGCCCAGGCGATCGGCGCGCCTCCAGCCCGGCTCGAGGACGCCTTGCGAAACCTTCATGAACTGCGCGTCCACCAAATCGAGCTGGAGATACAGAATGAGGAACTGCTCCACGCGCAGCATGAACTCGAGGTCTCGCGGGAACGCTATTTAGACCTCTACGATCTTGCACCCGTGGGCTATTTCACTCTCTCGGGAAAGGGTCTGATTCTGGAGCCCAATCTCACCCTGGCAATCCTGCTGAGCGTCGCACGGGGCAGGCTGGTCATGCAACCCCTCTCCCGGTTTATCATAACGGAAGACCAGGACAAATTTTACCGGTTTCGCCATCAACTGCTATCGACTCCCGCGACGGGGCCGACTCAGGCCGGGCAGGATGCCGCACAGCCAGCCTGCGAGTTACGGATAGTGCGAGGTGATGGTTCGCTCTTATGGGTGGAGTTGATTGCCAGTCCAGCCCCGGATAAGGACGATGAGAAAGGGCTCCGGGTGACCGTGACCGATATCTCCGCGCGCAAGC
>JBAXMJ010000227.1:0-2346 GCA_037134355.1 bacterium
TCTATTATTCCAGCAATTCGGGTCGCCGTTCCTTCAACATCGGCGTCAATGAAGCCCTGGTCGGGCTGGGATCCATCGTCGGGATTGTGCTCGGCGATGCCTGGATGCGGCACAGCGGGTCCCCGACCGACATGTATCTGGTTTGCGCCGCAGGCCTCGCGGCATCCGTCGCCGCCCAAATGACCGTTGTCTTTGTGAAGCGGAAATCTGGAATTCTCCTCCCTCTTTGAGCGGGATGAGGATGCCGAACAATATTGCCAGGTCGGGATTGGCTAGCGGAGGAAGCCCAACGAGGCGAAAAAGCCCACGACCGGTTTGAATTGGGAATGATGAATTTTGAATTCCTTCAGCTTTCTGCTTTCCAGTATCAGCTTATTCTTCCCGTGGTGCCGGTCGCGGCGAGCGGAAAGACGAAGCTTGGGAGTGGCGGGACGGGGGGAGCTTGAAAGCGCTTGTCGTCGATAGTTGTCGACGTGGGCCATCTACCTCCGGGCGGGTTTCTTTTAGACGTCAGACGGGGTTTCATGTATGCAGGATGTCCTGCCCATGTCCCGCTCACTCAACAAACCGGAACTCGACGCTTTGAGCCGGGCCGTAGTCCATGAGTGAAGAATCCTCCAAGATCCTCATTATCGCTGGGCCGAACGGTGCTGGAAAAACAACCTTCGCGCGAGAATACCTGCCGAACGAGGGGAGTTGTTCTCTTTTTGTGAATGCCGACTTGATCGCCGCAGGGCTCTCTCCCTTCGCGCCAGACCTTGTGGCAATCCGAGCCGGTCGTCTCATGCTGTCAGAGATCGCTGAGCATGTGAGGAAGCGGGAGAGTTTTGCATTCGAGACAACGTTGGCAGGCAGGGCATACGCCAGCATGATCCCCCGGTGGCGTGCGTGCGGCTACTCCGTGCATCTGGTGTTCCTCAAGCTCGACAGCGAGGCTCTGGCTGTTGAACGGGTTGCGGTTCGTATTGCTCAGGGCGGTCATGCCATCCCTGAAGCGGTAATCCGACGCCGCTTTTCCCAAGGATTGAGCAATTTCAGCAAAATTTACTGCCCGCTTGTGGATTCGTGGAGATTGTATGATAATTCAGATGAGTCCCCACGACTCATAGACCAAGGAGGCCAACCATGACAGCAAGCACCATTGTTAAAGAAGAAAACGCACTTCACGGTGCCACAGCAGCGATTCTTCGTGCCGCCCAGAGAGCCCGCCGCCTTGCGGTCGCTACCAGGACCCCGCTTGTTATCGGCAAAGATGGCAGGGTAAACAAAAAGCTGCCGGAGGCATCAGACGTGACGGCTTTGCGGGAGTTGTCTCAAGGTTCCAAACAGGAAGACTTCGACTCTTTCTTGGCCGCATGCCCTGATGTTCCCCCATTACCAGGGGACGAACGGTAAGGATTCCTGATTCCGAGGAATCATCGGCGAACTCCAAGCCCTGTTCGCCCGCCACAACGCCGGGGGTGCCCTCAGCACGAAGGTTGTGTTCAAGCCGACCAAGGAATTCCACACTGCCCGCCACCGGAACAATTTTGAATTCCTTCAGCTTTCAGCTTTCCAGTTTCCGCTTTTTCTTTCCGTGGTGCCGGTCGCGGCGAGCGTGAAGACGAAGCTCGGGAGGGGCGGATCAGCGGAAGATTGATTCGTCAGTGACACCCGGAGATGCCGGGAGTGTCCGCCCGTGGTAATGTGACAGACCATGCCGTGACGCATGGGCGGAAAAAGTAAAGATGCTCAGGAGAGGCGATTGATTCTTTTTTCGAGCCCGCGCAGAGTTTTCAAAATCGTGTCAAAGGTTGCGGGCTCCTCAAGGAACATGTCCCGCATCTCCTGATAATCCCGTTCCAGCTCCGCCAGGCGCGCGGCTGGCGGCACGAGCCGGAATGTTCCTGGCACCGCCAAATCGTATCGCGCCCAACTCCGGGCGAAGAACCGTGATTTCCAAACCACCACCCGTTCGCGCAGTGCGTCGTCCGCCAATGCCCGCTGCGCCTCCGGACGGTTTGCCATCGCCGCCACGTCGGCGTAATGCCGGGAGTAACGGCCCGGCATTGGAGTCGAGGGATCGCGGTGATGCTCCGCATGCAAGATGGTTGCCTTTTCCCAGAATGCCCGTTCCACCTCCAGCGCGACCACATCGCAGCCCATTTCCGCGAGCGGTGCGGGTAAAATATCGGCCACCCAGGGCCGCACCCGATGACGGCCCGCCGGACGTTGATCTGTGAGCGATCCAAACTCCAGCTTCACCCGGCGACGGATGTAAGTCGCTCCCGCTTTCAGCGTGGTGGGATATCACCGAATAAAAACCCGAGCATCCAGCAAACCCAGAAATCTTTCTCCACGATCACA
>JBAXMJ010000228.1:0-2339 GCA_037134355.1 bacterium
GTTTAACATCGCCGGGATATCGCACGTCGCCCCGATGAGCCACCGCAATTCGCCCAATTCCGCTTGCTCCCCGATAGGCTGGGAGAAGATGAACGCTCCAGCACAGGCCGCCTCGATCTCCCGTCCCGCAACGGTGGTCGTTTTCTGAGCCAACAGCGCTCTTGGAATTTCCGTCGCCAAATTATTAGGCCATTGTGGCCTGCCAGCCTCATCAACCGAATTCATGGCATCATTAGCCAACTTTTGAAGGGCCGGACTCAAAGGGTCACTTGCCTCAGGTCGCGAGAGGAAAACCTGGACGCTGATCAGTGGCGAATCATCCCACGATTCCGCTTCCCGCAACGCCATCGCGAAAGTTTGGAGAATCCCGCGTGTCCGCTGGAATTGGCGCAGCTCCGCCCACTTCCCGAACAAACGATTCAACAGGTCGGGATGAAACGGGTATGCATCCATCATCTCTTTTTTGCTGTCAGGGTTCTTCGCGCGGGCCGGTTCCACGGTCTGCATCCGATGCCAGAACGCAGTCACATGTTTGTCGCACTCGACAGTTCCATTTGGAAACGCCTCAAACATGCGCCGGCGCAGTAGTTCAGCAAAATCGCCCTTATCCACGGGCGTTTGTACGTCCGCTTGCCGGTTCAGCCCGGCGTTACACCGTGCCAAAATTTCCGTTCCCGTCTCATCCCGCATCGCGGGATCGGTCGCCAGCAATGAGACGACCAGACATGATTTCTTTGAGGCCACTGTGGCCTGGGAGAGTGTCTGGAAGAAGTTTTTCAGCCGGTCATGCCAAACTGGCCCTTTGTCTTTCCGCACACTGTCCGGATCAGGTGATGCCGCCCCGTGCGCCCACATCAGAAACTCATCCAGTAGGATTAATGCCCCTGCACCGTCCTTCTCCACTTCCTCGAAAAGTTCCTCCCAAAGCGATTGTGCGGGCGGTTCGTAATAGTCAGGCTCATCTTCCTCACGCTTCAGGATCTCAATTCCCCTTTTTCCCAACAGTTGCCAGGCAATCAGGTTCCACGGCATACGGAAGTGCTTGCCCTCGCCAGTGGGGGACTTCACAAAGCCGCCGCCTTTCCAATCCACCCGGTCAAACGATACCGCCGCGATTCGCGCAATAGGTGCGGCTGTCATTTTTGCCGCCGCCAGGATTTCCGCCACCGCCGGATGCTTTTCGGGCAACTTCTTTCCGAGTGAGGCCAGGTAATAGGCTGTCCCAAGGGCATGTGTTTTGCCGCCGCCGAAAGTTTGTGCGATGTTCAGTACGCTCACCCCGTCACTGCGGCCGGCAAGTCGCGCCAGGATGCAGGCGCAGAACTTGCGGAGATTTTCTGTGGCGTAGGTGGTTGCGAAGAACTGGTCGGGGTCACAATAGAACGGCGCACCACTCTCCCCGGTCCGGTTAGCGATCTGGTAGAGATCGACCGCAAAGTCTTCCTGCTTCAATTCCCGCTCACGGATTTCCTTCCGTAAGGTGCATGTTTTTTTCCAGGGTTGGATGGGTGTCGTTTTACTCATGTTGTTTCCTCTTTCGTGCCGACAGTGTAAGCATCAAATAATGAAGTCTCTTTCACAACGTTATTCTCGACCACTCGTCGGTTCATCTTTAACTGACTTGCAAGGGACTCCACCAGTCGTTGTTCTTCCGCCTCGTGGTTCTCCAATGCCAGCTCCCGCACTGCCTGTAGCACACGCGGGAACGCCGGGTCGCCCGAGAGCCCCCATAAATCAAATGAAGCTTGCACATCGCCAGCCCGGTTTTGTCTCAGTAGATACATTAGCCGATGCAATTTGTCGATCAAAGGCGCAGGCTGGTTACCCCGGGTCTCCCCCAAATGCTCATTTGTTATGCGCGCATCCCAGCGCACCAAGCAGTATTTATCCGCCTTGGAGTTGGAATTCAAAATCTCTCCAGCATCATCGTCGTCGGTCGCTTCCTCTGACTTTTGCTCTTTGGCCTTACCGCTCTTTTTCTTCCCTTTTTTCGCTCCGCCCTGCTCAATTACATTCCACACCATATGCAGCTCTCGGTCTGTCTTGCCGCAGGCGTTTGCATAAAGAATGCAAACACCGGATAACACGGCATCGAAACCAAAGGCCTCTCGGTGGAGCAGGTAATACTGGGTCACCGGGTCAAGCACCACCGTCGCGTGATCAGTCTGGGTCTGGAGATCATCGAAACCCTTCAGCGCCCCCAGCGCAAACTGGAGTACTAACTTCCGGACTTCATCCAGGAAATCCTTCACATCCAGGTAACCGCCGGCGGTCTTTTTGACATAAGGATGCGCACTATACGCCGCCAGCGCAGGTCCGAGTGCTGCCCATAAAAAGTC
>JBAXMJ010000229.1:0-2314 GCA_037134355.1 bacterium
TACGTGTACGTCTTGCCCTTGACAGTCGTCTCTCTTTCCCGTACTTTCACATCATTGCTCATGAATAACCCTGTTTTTCATAGTCTAATGATTGAAACAGTAGGCAAAAACGAGGCAAACAACAAGAGCAAAAAGACATCAGCGATATAAGTCGTTGATTATCAACATCTGGAGAGGTGGCTGAGTGGTCGAAAGCAGCGGTTTGCTAATCCATTAATTATACTAGCATTCATTGGCAATTCCGCGATTTGTTGAGGAATTCGCAAAATTCCAAAACACAACGAGTCTCTTAAACCCGTGTTTGACCCTCAAAAGGCGTAACAAAGACGTAACATGGAAGCCCCCCTTCTCGGGCTCTTTACCGCCACCACTTGAACCATCCGTACCACGACAAGGTTACGCCAAGGAATCGGGTCCCGGACTGTAGGGCTGACATCCGGTAGGCGCGCTGGATCCTGTAGAACCGGGCATTTGCTTCCCACCCGCCGTGGCCTGTCTGCCAATCGAAGTCATGCCTCAGGCAGGGCGGGAAGTACTTGGTTGGCCAGTACATCTCGGAGACACAGGTGCAGCCGTCACAGTCCTTGAACCAGTCCCAGGACTTGGAGTTCAAGGCCTCCCGGACGAGCGCCTGGATTTCGTGGGGCACGTTCAGCACGTCGAAGGATTCGATAATGCGGTGGTACTCAGTCGCACGATCCAATCCGACCCCAGTCGCCCCGCCTGTGGCCGCCTGGGCCGTCTTTCGCTTGCATGAACACCCGCACGTCCTTTTCTTGTCCTGTTCATCATTCATAATTCATCCTTCATAATTTCCTCAATCGTTCTCCTTGTGCCGGATGCAAGGCCGCTCTTTCAGGTTGGCCGCAAGTTTCATGATGGCGTCCGACAACTTGTCCAGCCGCTTCCCGAACTGGCACCCCTGGCAGTAGATGATCCAGACGCAGAAGCAGCACACGGCGCCCAGGACGACGACCAAGGGCCAGCGCCCAATCGCGTCGAGACTTTCAGAATCGGGCAAGGCGGCCGCCGTGGTTGCCCCCAGCGCCGCGCCGCCCGCCACTATCGCTTCAAGTTTTCCTATCATGCTCATGCCCTCCTAATACTTTGCCCAAAACTCAATTTTCATTCCCCGGACATACCCGTAACCGCCCGCCGTCCCTCCGCCGGGCGCATTCGTCGGCACCACCCAGTACTCCATCTCAATCAGGCCGCTGTCAGGGGCGGGCGCATACGCCGTGAGGGTCGCCATTGAAAGGTTGCTCAGGGTGGTACTGGCCTGGAACAAACCACTGGTCGCGCATGTCCACGCTTTCAGGCCGCCCTCGCGCCACCGGCAGGCCATGGCGTAGGTGCCGGTCTTGGAGTGGTAGGTGAACCACTGGAAAGTCACGTTCGACGAATACCCCATGGGCGCCGGGCATGAGATCGGCCCCGCGAATTCGGTCTTCGTTTTGTCATGCTTGGTGAAAACCGCCCCGCCATTTGAGTTGGTCAGGGTCTCCGTGGGGCAGGTGTAGAGGTAGTCGGCCGGGATCCACCCATAATGGTTTGTGACGTCTCCCATGGACGCCGCCACCACGGTGCCGGTCGGGGTTGAGGTCACCTTGATATTCTTCCCGGCCCGGATCGGCAGGTTGGTCAGCCATCCCAAATATGCCGTGTCGCTGGTCCACTCAGCCGGGGCCCCGTCAATCACCCAGTGCTCCGGTTTCAATTTCTTGCCGCCCTCCGCCATGCAGAGGATCGACGCCAGGATCAGACCGCCACAAATCAACGCCGCATATTTCATGTCAGTTCCCTTTCCGGATAATTTGTACCTGCCCGTTGGTCACAGTGCTGCTCAACTGCAGGGCATCCCCATATTCAAACGGGAAGTCTGCCTCCGGAATCCAGACGACCGTGCTGGCATTCGTCACGGAGAGACTGCCGATGAGGTAGGTGTTTCCCTGGCTCACCCGGGAGACCGTCAGGGTGGCATTCGTGGCCACCGCGAACTTCCACAGTACAACCTCGGGCATCCATACCGTGTTGAGATGCTGGTTGGTAACCGCGACCGTCGCGCCCTTGAGTGGGTAGGTTTGTGCCCAGGGCGCCGCATAGACCACGCCGGCCACCGTCAACATCCCCAAGATTGTGAAAATATTTCGTTTCATGGTAACTCCCGCTCATCAAGGTCGCCCGATATCCCCATCAAGGACATTTGTCACTGTCCCGGCCATAAATACCAACTGGGTGCCGCCCAGAATCATGAACCGGCCAGCCGCCCCCAGTGCCAGTTCATTGGCGGTTACTGCCTGGAAGGTGGGGCTTG
>JBAXMJ010000230.1:0-2277 GCA_037134355.1 bacterium
GTGAAGATCAGTGGTGAAGTCCCTCTTTTCGGCGATACTTGTGGGTAATAGAAAGGCTTCGCTTGAGACGCCGAGACACAGAGAGTACCCTATCCTCGTGAAAATGTTGCGGCATTTTCGTTCGGGAGTACCCGAGCCAAAAATTCCGCAACGGTTTCTTGGAGCAATACCTTGAGAAAGAGGAGATGGAACAACACACAAAACCGCTCCTCCCTCTCTGGTCTTCCTTCAAGAGGCGTTGCGGGAATTATGTTTGCCGGTACTCCGGCAGACGGAATTCCCGCAACATTTTCGCGATGATAAGGAATTCTCTGTGCCTCGGCGTCTCAAGCGAAGCTCCGAGTAGAGACAGGACTTTCATCCTGCCCCCCTCACAGACCCGTACGAGCGGATCTCCCGCATACGGTTCTTCAACTTTTGGGTTTTGCTTAAGCATTGTTGGTCATTATCCTTGGTCTCGGCAATGGTTGATGCGCCAGCATTCGATTGAACCGTTCCCAAGACCATTCCTCCGCATGATGCCCGCTCCGTCGTCGAAGACTCTTCCACCACTGCGTATGCGCTTCATGCAAGAACCGGCCAAGGGCTTTTGCGTTCCCTCTCATCCCGTAATAGTTATAGTGGCCCTGCAACCGCCGACTGAGGCCGTCCCTCTGTTCTTCCAGCGGCTGATTTCGAGTCTTTATCAAGTATGTCTTTAACTTGCCCATTGCCCGCGTGAACCGGCTTTTCGATGTTGTCCTGCCCACATATGGCGCACCCTTGCGTGACTTCCGCCACGTGTGGGTAAACCCGAGAAAGTCGAACGATCCTCCTTCTCCATCCTTGCCGGACGGATGAAAGTCAACCATTCGGGTCTTCCCCGCATGTAGTTCCAGCCCGTATTTTGCCAGACGTTTCGCCAGCACCGTCAGAACGCGTTCGGCGTCCCGCTTGCTTTTGAACCCCATGACAAAATCATCGGCAAAGCGTACCATGAAGGCTTGTCCTTCCAATAGCGGCTTGATCTGTTCCTCGAACCACTTATCCAGCACTTCATGCAGATAGATGTTGCTCAACAGCGGCGAGATGACCCCGCCTTGCGGCGTCCCCTTTTCAGGATAGCTCACCTCTCCCATCTCCCACACCCCCGCATGTAACCATTTCGATACCAAGCGACGGATGACCCCGTCGCCTATCCGCTGGTTCAGCATCGTCTTCAGTTCCGAATGCGCCACGGTGTCGAAAAATCCCTTGATGTCAGCGTCAATCAGCCAGCACCCGCCCATGTTCATCGTCTGTTTCCAGATCGTTTCCAAGGCCTTGTGCGCTGATCGTCCCGGTCGATAGCCATACGAACAGTCCAGGAACTCTGCCTCGTACACTGGCTCCAGAAGCATCACGATCCCTCTCTGAAGTACCTTGTCTTCAAAACCCGGTATCCCCAGCGGTCTCATCCGCCCATCACCTTTTGGTATGTACGTCCGGCGTACCGGCGGCGCCCGGTACGTCCCTGCTTTCGCGCGTTCCTTCAGGTCGGCCAACTTGCTGTCCAGCCCTTCGGCGGCATAGTCTGCCCCCGTTACGCCGTCCACTCCTGTTGCTCCGTCCTTGCGCGTCCGTTTGTAGGCCTCTTCCAGCCATTCCTGATCAAGGTACTGATTCAACGACACCATCCGGAACTTTGGAGTCCGCCCCGCCAGTTCCGCTATGCGTTGTTGTTTCGTGTACACATTTCCGGATTCCCTTGTATCCGCCATGTCTCTCTCCAACGCTTCCCTTTGTTGACCCGTCCCTTCCCTCTGTCGGCTCCCGTCGGATAACGGTTCGCCGCCCTCTACGGTACTATGAACAGGCTAAGACTGCCCTGCTGCCGTCGGTGTGATTTCGTTTCCTTATTCACTCGCCTACCCCATCCCGGATCGTTGGCTTTGTGTCCCTCCTTTCGAGGCTCCGCTGTCTGACGACCCGTCGTCAGCGGCCAAGTGCTTGGTGTCCGGTTGAACTCTGTCCCGGTATTCTTGATGGGGAGCCGCAGGGCTCTCACAGGTTCCTGTATGACCTCCTGTTGTTTCGCCAAGGCCGTGGACCCCGCCGTCGCGTCCCAGACTGTCCATCTTCGTCGGGGCCGTTCCGCTCGCCGATCCACTCACATGGCGAGCCAGCGGTACATGATTCTTTCGGGGCTCATTCCCTTGGCTGTCAACTTGCCGCCTACGCTTCCCGATTCGATTGCTCTACACGGGCAAGACTGGCTCCTCGACTGCTTGGACTTGCTTTGTTCGGGTGGGCTGGCTC
>JBAXMJ010000231.1:0-2248 GCA_037134355.1 bacterium
TGGAGGAGCCTCTACTCCCCAAAAGGGCTTAGAGGGTATTCAGAAGGTCACGAAGAACACGAAGGGCAGCGGTTCCGAAAGTAGGGAGCGGGCGGGTAAGCGGGGGGGCGGAAACGTAGGGGTTTGATCCGAAATTGACCCCAGGGTGGACTTTTGAGCAAATTCGCATTTCAAAAAACTTTATTTTTTTACTTGATTATGATATATTATTATATATCATATTTCAAAAGACAGGAAAGGAGTCTTATGAAGCATGCGAAAGGGGTGTCGTCCGCCGACAAGGCGGCGCGGAGCCGCCTGCACCAGTTACTGGAGCGGGCGGATGGACTGGCTCACGGGTCGTTGATCCGCATGGCTAGGCGGTGCGGGAATCCCCGTTGCCGCTGCGCCACGGAGGATAAGAAGCACGAATCGTGGTATCTCGGCGTGACAGAGAAGCGGAAAACCCGGATGAAGCACCTCCCGAAGGGGATGGAAGCCAAGGTTCGCCGCTGGCTCGATCAGTACAAACTGGCGCGCCAACTCCTGGACCAAATGAGTCAGGAGGCGTGGAAGCAACTTGATCGGAACGAGCCCTGATTCGTGCTGGCTCGGGCCTTACGATATGGCCAGAAGGCGTTGGGGCTGGTCAGAAGCCTGGAACGGCTTGGCGACGGACGGGAAAAACCGCAAATTCCCGCCGTCCGTTTTTTCAAGTCCATGTTCCTGGTCTTCATGTGTCGCTTCCCCAGCCTCAACGCCTGGGAGGGGCACCAGTTCAACGCTGCCCTCCGGCGCTTTCTCGGGGGGCGTCCCGTCTGTGTCGACCAGATCGCCAACTTTTCCGAAACCATCAATCTGGACGATCTGCGCGCCCTCCTGCGCCACCTCTATCGCCAACTGGGGCGCAAAAAGGTGCTCACAGCCTTTTTCGGCCATCGCCTCGCCGTCATTGACGGCCACGAAATCAACTCCAGCTACAAGCGGTGCTGCCCTCAATGCCAGCAGCGCGAGATTACGGTCAATGGACGCAAGTGCATCCAGTACTATCACCGCGCGGTCATCTTCCAGTTGGTCGGCCCGGACTTCCGGTTCCTGCTGGACTTCGAGCTGCTTGGCCCCAAGGAAGACGAGGGCACCGCCGCCCTGCGGCTTGTGCAGCGCGTCATCACCACTCAGCCCCGATGCTTCGATATTCTCCTGGGCGACGGTCTCTATCCCCAGGCCCGGTTTTTCAAACTCCTGCGACGACATCAAAAACATGCCCTGATGGTTCTCAAGGATGAACGCCGGGATTTGCTCAAGGATGCCCGCGCACTCTTCTCTTCACCCCCTACGCTGACTTTTCACCAAAACAAGACTTCCTATCAGTGCTGGGATGAGTCCCACTTCACGTCCTGGGACTCATACCCCGATGGGGTGCGCGTTGTTCGCAGCCTCGAAACCAAGACCATCCGCACCAAGGCGGGGGAAGCCATTCCGATCCAAACCGAATGGATATGGGTGACGACTCTATCCCAAGACGAAGTCCCCACCCGCCATGTCGTGATCTTCGGCCACGAGCGCTGGCGTATCGAGAATGAGGGCTTTAATGAACTGGCCACCTTCTGGAACGCCAACCATTACTTCCATCACCATCCCGTCTCCATCGCCGCGTTCTGGCTCATGCTCTTTGTCGCTCACGCCATCTTCCATTGCTTCCTGCGCAATCTCAAACCCGCGCTACGACAGGGCCACTCCGTCATCCACTGGGCCGAACTGATCAAGGCCGAGTTCATCACAGGCCTGTGGCGCTTCTCGCCGGCTTAGCGCCCGCACGACTCGGCCCATCCCCTCATATGTATCCGGGTGCTCCATACCTCATGGCCCCGGTCTGCCCACGACACCAAAAATTACCCAAAAATGACTGTCGGAATTTGCTCCTGCTTCGCTGAGTACCGCCGAACAGCCTCACCCCCCCGCCTTTCCTTCCTCCCGCTTCCCCGCCCGCTCCCTACTTTCGGAACCGCTGATTCCCTTCACAAATGATTGCATAATGGCAGGGAAAGGGTATTCTCTCGTCGTTTTGCGAACAGCAATTAATTGTATGAACCCACAGCAGGATGGATGCAATGAGCAACAAGAAGAAGATGCAGTTTCTCTACCTCAGCCGCAAGGATGTTGAAGACGTTCAGTTGCCGATGAAAGAAATCATCAAGGCACTCGAACTGATGTTCAAGGACAAGGGTAACGGCAAAGTCGAAATGCCCCCCAAACCCGGCATCCACAC
>JBAXMJ010000232.1:0-2176 GCA_037134355.1 bacterium
CATCTGCAACGAACCGAGGTGCTGGAAGTTGAGGAATATTTCGGCAAGGATCAAAAGGGTTCCTCAGCGATGCCCCACAAGAAAAACCCGATCACGGGGGAGAAGCTGTGCGGATTAGCCCGTTTGCTTCGTGGAAACCTCGTCGCGGCCTTGGAGAATGTGGCGCTGTGGCATGAGCGGGACATTTCCCACTCTTCTGTGGAGCGGGTGATCCTTCCCGACAGCACCATCGCCTTGGATCATATGCTGGTGAATCTTGAGAAGTTGGTTCGGAACCTGGTGGTATCGCCCGTTCGGATGAAGGAAAATCTGGATATGACCCACGGGTTGATCCATTCGCAGCAGGTGTTGTTGATGCTGACTCAGGTGGGCTTTACACGGGAACAGGCTTATCGCATGGTTCAACGTCATGCCATGGCCGCCTGGGAAACGCGACAGAGCCTGCGAGGACTGATTGAGGCTGATTCCGAGATCATGGAAAAGGTGACCGCCTCCGACCTCGATAAGGTTTTCGACCTGAGTGTTCATTTCCGCGATGTGGCAAGGACGTTTAAGGCCGTGGGGCTTTGAGCCATTGAAGAATGTTGATTTGTGATTTTAGATTTCAAGAGAGGATGCGACGTTTATGAGTAAGAAAGTTGTGAGGCGGGCGAAGTCGGCGTATGCGGCAGCGGGAGTCGACATCGATTCAAAAATGAACGGGATCGCCTCCATCAAGAAAATGGTGAAGTCCACACGAACCGCCGGGGTGCTGAACGAAATCGGATCCTTCGGTGGTTTTTTTGCTTCGCCCGGGAAAGACAAGATTCTGGTGGCCAGCACGGATGGCGTCGGCACCAAGCTTAAGATTGCCGCCATGGCGCGCCGTCATGACTCGGTCGGGCAGGATATCGTCAATCATTGCGTGAATGACATCCTGGTCCAGGGTGCCACGCCCCTGTTCTTCATGGACTATGTTGGTATTTCCAAGTTCGAAGGCTGGATCTTTGAGCAGGTTGTCAGCGGGCTCTGCAAGGCCTGCCGCGAAAATGGTTGTGCCCTGCTCGGTGGGGAGACGGCAGAAATGCCCGGACTCTACCCTCCCAGCGAGTATGACTTAGTTGGAACCATTGTCGGCGTGGTCGGCCGTCGTGAGGTGATCACAGGAAAAACCATCCGGCCCGACGATGTCATGATCGGACTTCCATCCTCCGGGCTCCATACCAATGGGTATTCTCTGGCCCGTAAGGTGGTCTTTGAAACCGGCAAGCTAAAGCTCTCTGATGTCTTGCCGGGCACCCGCAAGACGGTGTCCGAAATTCTTCTGGCGGTTCACAAGAGCTATCTCAAGCCGGTCACCACCCTGATGAAGTCTGTGAAAATCCGGGGCATGGCCCATATCACCGGCGGGGGATTCCCGGACAACGTGCCGCGGGTATTGCCTGCGACGGTGAATGCCGTTTTTGACCGGAGTTCATGGGCGATTCCCGAGATTTACAAGTTCATCCAGAAGGTGGGCAAGGTTGACCGGGAGGAAATGTACCGGGTGTTCAACATGGGTATCGGCATGGTGGTTGTGGTTCGCAAGCAGGATGTCGAGAAGTCTCTCGCGGTGCTGAAAAAAGCAGGCGAGAAACCCGTGCTGATTGGCTGGATTGAAAAAGGCAATCGGAAGGTTCGGCTGATCAACTGATGTGACCGGGAGACGGATGCGACTCATTCTTTTCATTCTGGCGGGCTGGATTCTGATGCTCCCGCCGGAAGGGAGGGCGGGGACGATCCAGCTTCAGCCCGAGGCCCGGGTTGAGATCACCAACGGCCTTCCCGTTGCGGTGATCGAGGTCTTCAACGGCGGGAATGAACCGGCGCGGATGACGCGCCTGGAGGTCGGCCTGTCGCCCGGCGGGGATTCCGGAACTCTCGCCGCCCCCGCTACTAGAACCCTGTCACGCACGGTGGCTCCTGGCACCTGTATTCAGGAACAACTGTCCATTTCCCCGCCACCCGCCCGCCCCGGGGTTTACCAGATGGTGACTCGTATCCGGTATTCCGATTTCACAGGAGGGGAGTTTTCTTCCGTTTCGGTTTCGGGTTTTTCCTGGGGCGGGACGAATCAAGCGGATCACGTTAATTGGGTTGTTCCTTCTGTTGCTCAGGTCTCGCTGGGACGGACAGGAGTCCTGCGAGTGTCGTTATT
>JBAXMJ010000233.1:0-2161 GCA_037134355.1 bacterium
AGTGAGATCCGCCGATCAGGCCGACACTTTTACAGAAAAGAAATTGCTTTGCCATTTCGAATATCTTCATATCACGAAATACTGTGTGGCGAGAGCCACCCTGCTGGCCTTGAATGGTGATGAATTGGATCACAGAGAGCTCCATACGGCCCTGAGCAAAAACCAGGTACAGTTCGGGGGGATCTATCGGAAACACCTGATTCTCACGTTTCGAAACTTCTTCGAGACGCACAATATCGCTAAATTACCCGAATGCGATATTCACTTGATTGATCCGATCCAGGGTTCTGGGCAGGTAGCGAAAAACCGGGATCTGCTGCAGTGCTTGATCCACACGGCTGAATTTGACTACAAGAACACCCTGACCTTCCTCAGTCTGGCGCCGGAAACAAATGAGATAATTTACCATCATCCGGCAAGTCACTGGGGACTGGGCGGAGATATGCCAAAAGCACCAAGTGTCCCCGTATTGGTTACCACTCATGCAACTGGTTATTACATCCAGCCGTGCAAGGACGAGGCCAAGCGAATGACGTGTGCCAGGCGAAGCATGCACAAGATTTCAGTGAGGAATCAGGAGGAATTCGCGTTTACGAAAGAAACTGAAAGCAGTGAGCGCGCAGGGACTCCAGAGACAGAAAGGACTGAAGTGACGTTTCCGGAAGGAATGCCGACGGCCAAGGTCTTGGGGGATTTTAATGTGATTGTGATGCCCAATGGGAAAAAGATCAATCTGACAGCAAAGCATAAAGGTCGCGCATTCCTTCAATTTATTCACCAGCGGTTGTCAGAGACTGGGGCGGCCGAGTTCTATGACGAAGAGATGCGCGTGGCTTTCAATGCACAATTCTCAAGGGACTTGGCGCATAGGCAATGGCGATCGGATCGGTTTCGAGATGATTTGTTCCGGGGTAAGGAAATCGAGTTCGACCTCCTGTTCGAGACACTGGATAAAGGATCCGGACATTACCGGCTACGGGTAATTTTCGAGATGCCGAATGGCGACCAGACACGAATTGGATGATATTCTATTTTTCCCTGCCCATTCCTAGCCATTCCATGAAGATTCCATGAAGATTCCACGGATCCTTCCTTGACAGCCTGTTTTTGACCCATTTTTTAACGCTTTGACAGTATATTCCACGAAGATTCCATGAAGATTCCACGCCCGCTTCCATGCGGGCGTTTTCTTTTCGTGCCATGGTGATGCGCAGACACGAAGACCAGCGACAACAGGGAAAGGAAGACGTGATGAGTGGAATTGGAGAGTTGAGGCGGGTCGGTTCGCCGGGTGCGGCGCAGCATCTCGGAATCACAGCGAGTGAACTCAAGTCGCTCCGGAAGGCGAAAAAGATCGCGTTCTACAGGATCGGTCACCGAACGGTGAGTTATGCGCTGACGGACCTTGATGCGTTTCTTGCCGGGTGCCGGGTGGCAACGGCGGCTGAGATGAGAGTGGGCCGTGGGCGGTAAAGAGACCCTCACCCCCACCCTGTCCCCTGAAGGGAGAGGGAGAAAATTCAAGAAAGGAAAATTGCGATGAAGGAATTATTGACGGCTACGAGGATGGCTACGTTGTTGGGATGCCCCCGGAAGCATTTCTGGCGGTATGAGGTGGGACTTAAGCGGACGATGGACGCTGATGCGTTGCGGTTTGGGACGGCATGGCATACGGCGATGGAGGCGCGGTGGACGGGCGCGGATGTGGAGGCCGCCTTTGCGGCCGCCCTGGCAGGGAAAACGGAACTGGGTGAAGTGCAGCTGGCCACCCTCTCGGGGATGCTGGCGGGGTATTACACCTGCTATGCAGCGGATCCTATTAAGAGCGTACACCCGGAGGTTGAATTCCGACACCCGCTGGCCGGATCCCGCACGTTCGAGAGCGCGGGGAAGATTGACGGGCTCGCCGTGATGCATGACGGGCGGCTGGGGCTGGTGGAACATAAGACAGCCGGTTGCGACATCGCCCCGGACAGTGACTACTGGTTGCGCCTGCGCGGGAATGCCCAGGTGATGCAGTACGTCCTGGCTGCGCGCGCCCTTGGGTGGGACGTATCGCTCGTCATCTATGACGTGGCACGCAAGCCGGCGATACGTCAGAAACAAGGCGAAACTGCGGAGCAGTTCGGCGACCGGCTCGGGGCGGACACCAAGGAGCGGC
>JBAXMJ010000234.1:0-2152 GCA_037134355.1 bacterium
TCAAGATTGCTCAGGGCGCGAAGCCCGGTGAGGGCGGCCAGTTGCCGGGCCATAAAGTGAATGATGAAATCGCGCGGGTTCGCCATTCGACACCGGGCGTCACGCTGATTTCTCCGCCGCCGCATCATGACATTTATTCGATTGAGGATATCAAGCAGCTTATTTATGACCTGAAGAACGTCAATCCGGAGGCTCGTGTCTCGGTCAAGCTGGTTTCCGAACTCGGGGTCGGCACTATTGCCGCCGGGGTTGTGAAGGCTCATGCCGATGCGGTGCTGATCAGCGGATTTGACGGCGGGACGGGTGCTTCGCCGCTATCCTCCATCAAGCACGCCGGTGCGCCCTGGGAACTTGGGCTGGCTGAAACCCAGCAGACCCTGGTGCTGAATAATCTGCGGGGACAGGTGCGTTTGCAGACCGATGGACAGATCAAGACGGGCCGGGATGTGGTGGTTGCCGCGTTGCTGGGCGCCGAGGAATACGGCTTCGCAACAACCGCACTCGTTGTGCTTGGTTGTGTGATGATGCGAAAGTGTCATAACAACACCTGTCCGGTTGGCGTGGCTACCCAGGATCCGAAATTAAGAAAACTCTTTTCCGGAAGCCCCGATTACCTCGTGAATTTCTTCACCTTTATCGCCGAGGAGACGCGGGAAATCATGGCGCAGCTTGGATTCCGGTCCATTGATGAGATGATCGGGCGGTCGGATCGGTTGGAAATGAATGATGCGATCACCTTCTGGAAGACGCGCGGACTGGACTTCTCCAAGGTGTTGTATCGTCCGGCATCCACAGGACCGGTCCGTTGCATGTCCACGCAGGATCATGAACTGGCCAGTGCCTTGGATTTGACCCTGCTTCCGAAGGTCAAACAAGCGATCGAGACCCAAAAACCGGTGACAGTCGAACATGCCATCCGGAACGTTAACCGTACGGTGGGAACCATGATTGCGGGGCAGGTGGCCCGGAAGCATGGTCACGCGGGACTTCCCGAGGACACCATCACGTTGAAGTTCAAGGGATCCGCCGGGCAGAGTTTCGGTGCCTTGGCGGCGCGCGGGATGACCCTGATCCTGGAAGGCGAGTCTAACGATTACCTGGGCAAGGGCCTCTCTGGCGGGAAGATTATCGTCAAGCCGTTTAGCGGCGCCGATTACACGCCGGAGAATAATATCATTGCCGGGAATGTGCTTCTGTATGGAGCCACCTGTGGCGAAGTCTATCTTAACGGCGAAGTCGGAGAGCGGTTTGCCATCCGGAACAGCGGGGCGATTGCCGTGGTGGAGGGCGTGGGTGACCACGGGTGTGAATATATGACCGGGGGACGGGTGGTTGTTCTGGGCCGGACCGGCGTCAACTTTGGTGCGGGCATGAGTGGTGGCTTTGCCTATATCTATGATGAGGGGCGGAATTTCGATGCCCGGTGCAACCTGGATATGGTCGATCTGGAGCTGGGGAGCCGCCAGGGACAGGAAGATAGTTAAAATAGATTACAATATAATAGATACTAGGTTCGTTATGAGTAGAAGAGGCGCCGGGAGGGGTGCCTGAGGGAGGAGACTCATATGCGAACAGCGAGAATCGTTGAGGATGGGGCGGCATATTATCATATGATGTCGCGGGTGGTGGATCGGCGTCGGGTCTTTGATGATGGGGAGAAAGAGCTCTTTCGTAAGACGATGCGGGCGGTAGAAGGATTCAGCGGGACGCAGATCCTGACGTGGACCGCTCTGGAGAATCATTTCCACATTCTTTTATATGTGCCCGAACGGCAGGATGTTGCGGATGATGAGCTGATGCGTCGGTTGTTATTTCTCTACGATAAGACCCTGGTGGGGAATCTTGCAGCGCACCTGGCAACCCTGCGGGCGAGCGGACAGGATGAGGCGGCGGAGTTGTTTAAGAAGCAGTATACCTGCAGGATGTATAGCCTGGCTGAGTTTGGCAAGACACTGAAGCAGCGGGTGAGTTTTTCGTATAATCGGCGCCATCAGCGGAAGGGGACGTTGTGGGAGGAGCGGTTTAAGAGCGTGCTGGTGGATGGAAGTCCAGGCACATTGATGAGGATGGCGGCGTATATCGACCTGAATGCGGTGCGGGCTGGGATTGTGAAGGATCCAAAGGATTACAGGTTTTCGGGGTATGGTGAGGC
>JBAXMJ010000235.1:0-2063 GCA_037134355.1 bacterium
ACTCGTTGAAGTTTTCATACTCGTCAAAGTAGGAACTGGCCTGCCTGACCACGCCACCGGACGCATCGCCCTTGGGTACGATGAACAACCCCCGATCCTCCCAGTACATTGAATCGCCTTGAATGTCCACGAAGTCATCGCCAAAGGCCAAGCGGTATTTTTCGCAGAAGGCCGCGTCCCCACAAACCCATTGTCCATTGAAATAGGCTCTATGGGTTTCCCCGACCATTTCCACTTGGACTGCTTGCTTGGTGAAATCGACCAGATGGCGGAACAGCCAATGGCCTTTGTCCAGCGGGTTATCGTACACCCGCATGTCCTTGTGCCAAGCGAACATCCACGGCACTGCACCGGTTTCGTCTATGTCCTCCAGTTCGGCGACAGTGACTTTGCCTGTTTCAACGTCTTCGCGGGTGACTAGGCCAGCCGGTTCGAGGTTGACCGGGCTGCAACCTTCCTTTATGGGATAGTGCTGGAGGTAGGCCAGCACCCCTTTGGGTATCACCGGCACGTCGTTGAGCAGTGCCAGGCAATCCCACAGTTTGAGTGTTTCGTAGCCTTCCGCGAATTCGGCGGGGGAAAGCGTTTCCTTTAAGGCCATGATTTTCGCGATGGCCTCCTTCTGGACGACAGACTTCACTTGCTTGACCACATCCTCCTCGTCGATCAGCTTGTCGCGGTCGGGCAGCCGTGCATGGAACTGCCGCGAATCCAGATGGACGATGTTGACCATCGAATCCCCGCGCCAATACCCTTTTGTGCGGTAAATCGGCAACCCTTGCAGGCAGATTTGCAATTCCTGCACCGAGTTCGTCCAGCTTTCGCCTGACCCAAACCCCTTCAAATGCACTTTGCCTATTCGCGTGTCGATGAACGCCCTGCCGGAATCCAAGGCCCACGGCCGTTGCAATGCATTGCCGTTGAATATGACCGGGATCGGAAACCCCTTCGCCAACTCGGACAGGCACGAGGCGACTTGGCTGGCATCGGGTTTGAAACCGCCCAGCCTGACCGTCGTCACCCCTCCCCAGCAGCGGTTGCCGATGGATTCGGCGGTGAAGAAGATGCCACATTCCAGACAGTCATATACGCCTTCGGCATCTGGCCCTTGCACATTTTCCGAACCGCAGCCGCAAACATCGCCATCGAAGCGGGACTCCGCCGGACAGCACACCCAAGGGGTTACCTTGACCGGCTTGAACGCCAGGATTTCCGCCGTGGGCATGGACACGCGCCCGCCCTTGCTTTCCACCTCCAATTTCTGGCAGGAGAACAGGGCTGAGAGGAACCCTAAACCAAAGGGCATTTCGTTTTCTATCGTTTCAGCGTCCCAACCGGACTCGGCGAGGGTGAACAGGGTTTGGTAGTCCCCGATCCCGCAGCCGTCGTCACGGACGGTGAGGGTTTTGGTTTCAGGCACAAAGTCGATTTCAACTTTGGTCGCGCCTGCTCGCCTCGAATTTTGTAGGGCTTCCCCCAAAACGGTAGTCGCGTTGGTGGAGCTGAAGCGAAGATTTTGGACCAGTTTCTCTTGGTTGACCCGCAAAGCGGTTTCAGTGGTTTTGTTTACTTTGGACATCTTGGTTTCCTCAAAAATGATGCCTTGGGGAAACGGATCACCCCTTGCAGGGATTCTCTGTCCCCGCAAGGCGGTGGTTGAAACTGCCGACATCATCGGCAGTTATGGTTGGCCGGGGAGCCTCTCTGTTAGGAGAAACCCCACCGGTAAAATCGAAAATACGTCAACGGGCCGTGCAGCGTGATTGCGCCGCAAACCCAAATCAGATCACTGACGGGAAGCCAGAAGGCCCGACCCTGTTGAGGACATCCAGCCAGTCAATGCTTTTGCAATCGCCCAGCAGTGACGCTGGCGGGATATGCAGACAGGCGTTAATGCCCCGTTCGGACAAACGCTCGGCAAGTTTTCGAGCAGAATCCCCGCCGACACCCTTGCGGTCCAAGTCCCCCCAAATGGCAACATGCTTGGTTCCAGTTGGAGGCTCGAACCTTTCCAGCAGGGTGCAACTCAACGCCGCCCAGACCGCCATGCCGGTGGCCTGACG
>JBAXMJ010000236.1:0-1999 GCA_037134355.1 bacterium
CGGGCAGGTGGGTGTCGCGGAAGTAGACGCTGCCGCCCGAGTAGACCAGGTCCAGCCCGCTGTCCAGGACGTCGCAGGCGCTGGGCTCGTACACGGCGTCGTGGGTGACGACGGTCCCCCTGGCGTCCTCGCACCGCAGGCCCCGCCAGTCGACCGGGAGCCCCGCGGGGTCGTCGGCGATCAGGGGGCCCTGGGAGACCGGGAGGACCGCGCCGAACTCGGTGGCGCAGAGGGCGAAGGCGCTGAGGTTGCAGGGCGCGCGGGCCCAGCCGAGCCGATCCAGGGGGCGCAGGCGCATGCCGAGGGGCTCGGTGTACACGCCGCGCAGGTTGACCCGGACGACGGGGCTGGAGGCGAGGAGGAAGGCGGCCCCGCCAGAGGGCCAGTGGATGGTCGCCCCCGCGCTGGATAGGAGCGGCCGGGCGTCGTCGAGGGGCAGGACGTCGGCGCGGGCAGACAAGCAACAACAGAATAAAAAAATAAGGCTGCGAGACATGATGATGGAATGAAAACGTCTTGACAGGTTATATAAAAAAATAAAAAAATACAAAAATAGAATGACCAGGAGCTTCTTTGCGCCCATACTAGTGGTTTTATCCATGGCATTCTTCGCGGTGATTAGCTTGGATAGGTTCTGCCAGCTGCACCAGGAGTACATGCGGTTCACAGGGAAGCTGGAGAGGGACAGGCGGCTCATAGAGATCTGCCGAAATACGACCAACAAGGACATCCTGTCCATCTACACCAACGCGTGCATGGAGGCCGAGAGCAACGCCAGGATTGGCGCGTTCATGCTGGCGCTCAACTCGGTCACAGGGGCAACCCATTTTGAGGGCGCGGCGACGGAGGTCATGCTCAGCCTGCGCGCGCTCGGCTGGCCGTTCATGGCGTTGACGGTGCTGGCGGGGATGATCTGCCCGGGGCTGGTGTTTCGCACGCTGCGCAGCAGGGATGGGGAATGGCGCAGAAAAAACGACAAGCACGAGGCGTAATTTTTTTTGAAGAGGGTAAAAAAATACAATTGTAAAAATCTGACACGCAAAAATGAGAGGGAATATATGCTATTTAAACGCACGCCAAACACACAGGCATAATCCACTGACATTTCAGTATGGAGAAGGTAGCCAGTAAGCAACCAAGCAAGTGGCTCGTGTACCCGGGGCCTAAAGAGGATATGACGTGGGAGAACACGCAGCAAGGAGGATTTCTCACCTATGGATTCACGGAAGTATTGAAAGAGAATCAGTACGACACGGTATCTGGAAGGCTGCTCAACGAGAGCATGTCCAAGGCGATCGGAAAGCATCTGAATCTGGCTATATATCCCATGAAACCAAATGTGGATTGCATCAACGTGGACTTGGACGACAACATCAAGCAAGGGATAAGGAAGGTAGACCTCCTAATGGTAATGGCTATCCATCCGCCTGACGGGAAGAATGATCTGATAGGGCTCAGCAAGGAAGTCAAAATGGTTTTCGAAACTATTGTGCCAATGTGCAAGGTTGAAAGGAAGATCGTAGTCATAACCAACGATCAGAATGTAAAAATGATTGCCACATTGATGTCAGGAAGCAAGGCTACGATTCTGGATCCGTCCAAAGACACCATATTGCAGGAACTGAAGGGGATTGAAGAAAACAAGGGAGGCAGCATGCTCATCACCATGTGCCACGGAGACCGCGTAAAGGACAAGAAGGAAGAGGATGGATTTTCCTGCAACCTGCGCATCACCGACCCTCCCCTGCCAGATAAGATTCTCACAGATGCAACCGAGGGGTTTAAGGGAGAGGTTCTGATCTGCATCTTCAACCACTGCTTCTCGAGGGAACTGGCAGACGAGAGCAAGAAGCTGCAGCCAGTCCTGGTTCCGCCTGTAGTCCAGGAGAGCCCGGTTCCGCCTGTAGTCCAGGAGAGCCCGGTTCCGCCTGTAGTCCAGGAGAACCCGGTTCCGCCAGTAGCCAATCCGGTCCCGCAGACCCCGGTTCCGCCAGTAGCC
>JBAXMJ010000237.1:0-1990 GCA_037134355.1 bacterium
TCTCCCGGTTCAGACGCATCGATGCCACAGGCCAAACTTTCGCCCGCCCCGCCGAATTCAACCCCGAGTCCTACGCCAGGCAAGCATTCGGCATCATGGGCGGCGAGGAATCAATCAAGGTTCGACTGCTATTTGAACCCAAACTGGCTGTCTACATCACCGAGCGGCAGTGGCACCCCAGTCAGGAATTCCTGACGCACCCCGATGGCCGCATCGAGATGCGACTGGAGACAACTGGGCGCAAGGAACTTGTGCGCTGGATCCTATCCTGGATGCCGGATGTGAAGGTGCTGGAGCCCAAAACCCTTGCAGACCGGATCGTAGAGAAACTACAGAGTGGTCTTCAGGCGCAATAGCCGCTGCTGAACAGGTTCAGCAACCTGCTTGAGGTGCTTAAACTGTTAAGCATTGGTTATTTCAAGAGGCACACGTTACAAAAATCTCCTGGCGTTTCAGTTCGCCCACTGCTCCGCTTCCATGACTGGCGTCGGCACGATCTCCGGGAGCGGTTCCGGCACCACCGTGGCGGGAAGGTCGAGGCCCACCTTGGCGGATGTCTATCTCGCGGCTACGGTCTCAGACGGAAGGCTTGTGCTTGAGATATTCAGCGATGCCTTCGGCGGCCCGGCGGCCATCGCGCATCGCCCTCACCACCAGCGAAGCGCCATGGGTCATATCCCCGGCGACAAAAATGCCGGGAATACTCGTCATGTTCCGGCCATCACGCGAGATCGCGCCGCTGGGCTCGGTCTTGATGCCAAGATCCTCAACCAGTTTATTGCGACCCGGCCCGACAAATCCCATGGCCAGAAGAACCAGTTCCGCCTCAATCGTGAATTCCGTCCCCGCTTTCTCCTTCATTACCGGACGGGCACCCGGCGCAGGGGAAACCCATTCGACTTCAATGCAGCGGACGGCCTTCACGGCCCCGTTCTCACCCTCAATTTTCTGTGTCGCCACACTCCAGCGACGGGTGCCGCCTTCCTTGTGACTGCTTGAAACGCGTAGCATATTCGGCCATCGCGGCCAGGGCGTTGCTTCCGAGCGAACCGGTGGCGGCTCGGGAAGAATTTCGATCTGGCTCACCTGGGTCGCCCCCTGACGAATGGAGGTTCCCACGCAGTCCGACCCCGTATCGCCACCTCCAATGACCAGAACCTTTTTCCCTTTAGCCAGGATATCCTGAACGGGATCCAGTTTCTCACTCCCCAATCGCCGGTTCTGCTGAACCAGAAAATCCATCGCAAAATGAATTCCCTTCAGGTCCCGCCCGGGAATTTTAAGATCCCGGGGTTCGCGGGCACCGCCGGACAGGCAGATGGCATCAAAACGGTTCTGGAGGTAGTGATAGGAAATATCCTCCCCAACCCACACATTGTTCTCGAAAATAACGCCTTCGGCCTCCATCAGGCGGATTCGGCGATCCACAACCCATTTCCCAAGCTTGAACTCGGGAATTCCGTAACGGAGGATTCCACCCGGTTTTTCCGCCGCGTCATACACCACTACCCCATACCCGGCGCGATTCAAGGTGTCGGCCACCGTCAGACCGGCGGGGCCGGAACCAATCACCGCAACCCGCGCATCCAAACGCTTCGAGGGGGGCTTCGGCGTCATATAGCCAAGATCAAAGCCCTTCTCAATGATCTCGAGCTCGATCTGCCGGATCGACACGGGCTCCTTATTGATTCCCAGCACGCAGGATCCCTCACAAACCGCCGGACAGATCCGGCCCGTGAATTCAGGGAAATTATCCGTCGACAGCAGGATATCCAGCGCCTCTTTCCAACGTCCCTGATAGACCTGCTCATTCCATTCGGGAATGACATTATCCAGGGGACACCCGCACCCGAAGCAGAATGGCGTTCCGCAATCCATGCAGCGTGCCGCCTGCTCCCGGACATCCTTTTCCGAAGGCCTCAGTTCAACTGCATTGAAATCCTTCACCCGCTCCGCCACGGCCCGGTAAGGCGCATCGTGCCGGTCATAT
>JBAXMJ010000238.1:0-1955 GCA_037134355.1 bacterium
GTATCACGGTGCCGGTCGGGCCCAATACTCTGGGACGGGTCATGAACCTGCTCGGCGAGCCCATTGACAACGCCGGGCCTATCGAGAGCGAGACGCGCCTGCCCATTCACCGCCCCGCGCCTCGTTTTGAGGATCAGGACACCAAGGACACGATTCTGGTTACCGGAATCAAGGTTATCGACCTGCTGGCGCCCTACAAAAAGGGCGGTAAAATCGGTCTTTTCGGGGGTGCAGGCGTAGGGAAGACGGTGCTGATTCAGGAGCTGATCCGGAACATTGCCACGGAGCATGGTGGATATTCTGTCTTTGCCGGAGTGGGTGAGCGTACCCGTGAAGGAACCCAGTTATACCGTGAAATGCGGGAATCCGGGGTAATCAAAAAGACCGCCATGGTGTTCGGGCAGATGAATGAGCCGCCGGGTGCCCGTGCCCGGGTTGCGCTTTCGGCGCTGACTGTGGCGGAATATTTCCGGGATGAACTCAAACAGGACGTGCTGCTCTTCATCGATAACATTTTCCGTTTTACACAGGCGGGATCCGAGGTGTCCGCATTACTCGGGCGTATTCCGTCTGCCGTGGGATACCAGCCCACGCTGGGGACGGATATGGGTGAATTGCAGGAGCGGATCACGTCCACCAAGAATGGGTCGATCACGTCAATCCAGGCGGTGTATGTGCCGGCTGACGATTATTCTGATCCCGCACCGGCCGCAACCTTTGCGCATCTTGATGCCACTACTGAATTGTCCCGCGCTATTTCCGAGCTTGGAATTTATCCCGCTGTCGATCCACTGGCGTCTACCTCCACCATTCTTTCGCCCGATATTGTTGGCGAGGAACATTACCAGGTGGCGCGCGGGGTTCAGGAAATCCTCCAGCGTTACAAAGAACTTCAGGACATCATCGCCATTCTGGGTATGGATGAATTGTCCGAGGAAGACCGGCTCACCGTGGAACGCGCCCGGAAGGTTCAGAAGTTCCTGTCGCAGCCGTTTTTCGTGGCGGAGCAGTTTACCGGCATGAATGGCGCCTATGTCCAGTTGGCCGACACAGTTCACTCCTTCAAGGAGATTCTGGAAGGCAAACACGACAAGATTCCGGAGCAGGCCTTCTATATGGTTGGAAATATTGAGGATGCCCTCAAGAAGGCCCGTAAATTGAGCGGGGGCGCGGCATGACGTTCCGGTTCCTTCTGTCCACGCCCGACAAGACCTTTTTCAATGGGGTTGCCGACAGCGTGATCTGTCCCGGTCCCGAGGGGTATTTCGGAATTCTGGCGCGTCATGCCCAGATGGTGGCCGCGGTTGGGATTGGTATTATCAAGGTTGAGGCCGAAGGCGTTTCCCGGCTGTTTGTGGTGGATGGGGGCGTGGTTGAGGTGACCCCGGAAGAGACGGTGGTCATGGCGGATCTCGTGATTCCAGCAACCGATGCCGCCGATGCCGAGGAGAAGTTGGAAGAGACCAAGGCGCTCCGCACTGTGCCGGTCACAATTCGTTGATTTTTCCCTGTTCCCCTTAGAGTTCAACAAGGTTTCGTGTGGGGAATAGCGGGTCGCTGGTGACATTGATTCCGAGGCGCTTTAATCCCGCCTCATCGCCCGGCGAGGGGATATGTGTGGAATGCATTTCACAACCCTGTAATTCCTTGAGGCTTTCCATTGCGGCCTGCGATGTTGGGTTCGATGTGGAGCTGATGCTGAGTGCGATCAGGGTTTCATCTAGAGTCATGCTTTCCGTTTTACGTCCCAGGATGTCGCGCTTCAGGGTTCCAATGGATTGTGTGACAATGGGTGGGAGCAGGTGAATTTTATCCGGGATTCCGGCCAGGTGTTTGATGGCGTTCAGGATGACGCTGGAGGCGGCGTGCATGAGTGGTGAATTTTTTCCGGTGATAAGGGTGCCATCGGTCAGTTCCAGCGCCGCGCCGCAGAAAATTCCCAAATTGCCTTTGCC
>JBAXMJ010000239.1:0-1954 GCA_037134355.1 bacterium
TGGGGCGAATGACGGGGCTCGAACCCGCGACATTCAGAATCACAATCTGACGCTCTAACCAACTGAGCTACATTCGCCATGTTGTTTGCAGCCGCGAATCATCCACAGCCGGGGGTCTTGAATCAAGCAAAAACCATGAAAACATTAGCGCTCGAACTTTCAACGGATTCCGGTTCACTGGCATGGGTCGAGAATGGCGCCGTGCTGATGAAGCGGGAATGGCTTGCCGGGACTCGGCAACGCCGCCCGGTATTTGCCGACCTTCACCAATGGATTCAAGCCGAAGCTTCACCCTGGAGCCAAATCGACCGGCTGGCTGTAGGGATCGGTCCGGGCGCTTTTTCAGGCCTTCGTCTCGGTGTTTCCCTGATCAGGGGCTTGGCACTCCCGGATGGCAGACCGGTAACGGCAGTCTCCAGTGCCCGCGCGTTGGCCCGTTCAGTGATGCAGGAAACGGGATCCAGCCGGGTCGTGGTGCTGGGCGATGCCCGGCGGAATGAGGTGTGGGCGGGTTGTTTTGAGCGTGAGGATGGGATTGTCCGGCTTCAGGGCGACTGGGTGGTCGGTCCCGCAGAGACGCTTGCTGAGGGGCTTAAAACGCCGGGGACCGTCTGGGTCACCTCCGATTGGGACCGCCTGGGCGTGATTCTGGACGCGCAGTGCCCGGTCTCTGTGAGGTTGATCCCGGAATCCAGGAGTCCCAGCGCTGTTATGGTGGCGGGGATGGTTGACGATCTGGCGGATCGTGGACTGGCGGGCGAACCGCTCGTGCCAATCTATGTCCATCCAGCAGTTTCAATTGCACCAAGATACTAGTAGAGAGAGGACTACGAGATGACATTACGAGTAAATGGACAAATTGTTCCTGAGAAAGCGATCCTTGCCGAATTGAAGCGATTGCTTGAGTTTTACAACCATCATATGCCGCGCGAGGAATTGGGTCGGCATATGGGGGAACTGGTCGAACGGGCGAGAGAGCACGCGATCGGGACACAGTTGCTCATCGAGGAAGTGAAGCGGCGTCATATTGAAGTCTCCGAAGCCGATGTGGACACAGCGCTTTCCGACATGGCGAAGCGGGTGGGTGGCGATGAGCAGCTTGCGGAAATGCTGGCCCGGCAGGGGCTTAATTGCGACCAGTTCCGCGCCAGCATCCGTGTGGGGAAACAACTTGATTCACTTGTGGCACGGGTGACCTCCACCGCGCCGGAATGCACGGATGCGGATGTGAAGAAATACTATGATGACCATCCCGATCGGTATATTGCCCCGGACCGGGCCCAGGTCCGGCATATTCTCATGAGTCCGGCCTCCTCCAGCGAGGCGGATAAGGCAACCACCCGGTCAACGCTGATGGGATTCAAGCAGAAGATTCTTGAAGGGGAGGACTTTTCAGGATTGGCGGCCGTTCATTCGGAATGTCCCAGCGGAAAAGAAGCCGGCGGAAGTCTCGGCTGGATTGCGCGGGGCGTAACCGTTCCCGAGTTTGACCAGACTGTGTTTGATGATCTTGAAGTGGGGGAAATCAGCGATGTGGTGGAGACCTCGCTCGGATTTCATCTCATTGAGTTGCATGAGAAGGAATTCGGGGATCCGCTTCCGTTTGAGGAAGTCCGGGATGGAATCCGTGATTTGTTGACCCATGAGCGCCGGGGTAAGGCGTTGTCCGAATTTGTGGCCCGTCTGAAGGAGAAAGCGAAAATCGAGGACGATGGGGCGGCGGACGGCAAAGAATGGTCGGCGATTTTTGATTCGTTCCTTGACGGTCAAAAATCCAACTGATACCTTGCCACGCGTTTGAGATCCGGAAGATGGCGACCCCAACACCGTCTGGATCCCGGTCTCAAAAAAGTTCTTGTCTCATTACATCGGGCCGTAGCGCAGACTGGTAGCGCGTTTGCTTGGGGTGCAAAAGGTCAGGGGTTCAAATCCCCTCGGCCCGACCATTTTAAAC
>JBAXMJ010000240.1:0-1950 GCA_037134355.1 bacterium
TGAGGCTCTTGCAAAACCCTCCGAAATCTCCACCCGCAGAACACCTCATCAGAGAGCGCTGCGACTTTTTGAATCCCTGCGGAGGGGTTTTGCAAAAGCCTCATGTGAAAGAAAACAGTGAAAAAAGAAGAAACTCTGAGAAGGAGCCCAGCGGGTAGAAATCCCGCACGGCAGAGCATGGAGCCATGCAGCCGTAAACGAGTCATGCGTAGTCAGCCGCGAGGCTGGCACGAAGCGTTGACAGTGAGCAACGAAGCCGCGGGATTGAGCCACGAAAGCTCCAATGCGGGAGTCTTCGCCGTAGACCCAGCGGGGACCGCGCGGGAGGCGACGAGAAAAGCCAGTCGCAGCCCGTCCTGCCGGGGTCCGAGACCGTGGCAAAGGTGCATGAAAAGGGAGCCCTGTGAACTTGGGAGAACTCCTGTCCTCTGCCGAAACCAAAGCCGGGGAAAGGACGCTTATTTTTTGATCAAGTGATTCGGGAAATCGGAGGTTTTCTCGCAGGCGAGTTGTTCCATGACTTGTTGGAGTTGGCGCTTTAACATGGTGAGGGTGTGGTGACCGCCTTTGTTGCCGAGGGCACAGACTCCATACATGGGGGTGCGCCCCATGATGGTGAATTTTGCGCCACTCGCCAGGGCCGCCGCCACATCCGCCCCGGAACGGATCCCGCTATCCATCATGATCGTGATCTGGTCCCTAAACCGGCTCGCCAGATCAGCCAGGGGTTTGATGGTCGATTCCCCGTTGTCGAGCTGGCGCCCGCCGTGGTTGGACACAACGATTCCATCCGCCCCGAGTGACACCGCCAGGGCACAATCCTCGGCATTGACGATGCCCTTGATGACAAGTTTTCCTTTCCAGCGGGCACGGATTTCCTTGATCCGGTCGGCGGTGAGGCGGTTTGAAAAAGTCCGCCCAAAAAAGAGGCCGAGGTGCTTCATATTGAGTCCTTTGGGGATGTAGGGCTTCATGGTCTTGAATTCGGGAGCCCCGGCGGCGAGCTGGCTAAAAGACCAGGTCGGGTGGGTCATCATCTGAAAAACATTGCGCAGCGACATCTGCGGCGGGATCGACAGACCATTGCGGATTTCCTTGGGCCGGTAGGAGTGGGTCGGGGTGTCGGCCAGCAGGACCAGGACTTCGCAACCAGCGGCTTCCGCACGATCAAGCAATTGGTTGCGCAGATCATTTTCAACCGGATGATAGAGTTGAAACCAGAATTTTCCGCCGGTGATTTCGGAAATCGTCTCGATACTCGCCGTGCCCACTGTGCTGAGGCAGAAGGGCACATTGTGATCGGTCGCTGCTTTGGCGAGAATCTCACAGGCTTTTGGCCACATCAACCCCTGCAGCCCAACCGGGGCGATGCCAAAGGGCGCGTCGTATTCCTGACCAAAAAGCATGGTTTTTTGCGAGGCACCGGTGAATGGTTTCAGGTAATAGGGTTGCAGTTGCACCTCGCGGATTTCGCGGGTGTTGCGATCGAGGTTAACCTCGGAGAAACAGCCTCCGTCGAGATATTCAAAGGCAAATCGGGGCATCCGCTTCCGGGCGCGTTCCCGGAGCCACTCAACTGATGGTACTTCGGAATTGAAATAATCTTTATCACTCATGGCCGGGCTCTATCTTGACTCGAGAAATTGCTTTCGCGCCCGCCGCACCGGAAACGGTCAGAACGCGGACGCGCGTCGGGGAGTGAGGGGGTTGGAAAATCATCGCATTTCCGGCGGGCCCAGTCGGCGCAGTTTGGCCGGAGAGGGGGACGGTTTCTCATCGGCGTTGAGGAATTGGAAGCCCGCATTCCCCTGGTCGCCGCCGTAGGCAACTTTGCCGTTGGCGTCCGCGGGGACGGTTATGCTGATGAGTTGTCCGGGCATGGCGGGTGCCTTGAAGGTGAAGATATACTGGAATCCATCGTAGGTCTTTGCCTCGGGAGGATCCTTGATC
>JBAXMJ010000241.1:0-1921 GCA_037134355.1 bacterium
AAACGCCAGAACTACTCCGAAGTATGGGAGGCTTTAGCCTAACTTGACGCGCATGACCGCCGGGGTGTCCGACTTCAATCGGGAGAATACTTGAAATTTTCCCGTCTTGCCTTCTCCCAGATGTTTGGAATGTCAATATTCAATGCCTGACCCCTTTTCCGAACGCCTCGACCATCACCGGGGGGAAGCTCTCGCCTTCATGTATGACTTCAATGTCCCCTTCGACAACAACCGGGCCGAGCGTGATATCCGCATGATGAAAGTGCAACAGAAAATCTCCGGCACGTTCCGCAGCGAGGACGGAGCAAAAGCCTTCTGCCGCATCCGCAGCTACATCTCCACCGCCCGCAAGAATGCCGTGAGCGCCATGGACGCCCTCACCCTCGCGTTTTCCGGCTCTCCGTTCGCTCCCGGGGCCACCACTTCGTAGTGTTCGGACAACCTGCGACGACAATCAAGTGCCGCCCACGTCTCTCAGGGGCTTCCTGCTTCAGGATGCCCCCTCCTCCTGAATAACTGATCTCCTTTCTACACAGCCGCAACGAGTTGCAGTCCAAGGGCGGCGGCTTGTTTTTCAAGGTTTCGACGCCGGCGGGCGGCCGTTTGCGGGGTTGTTTTGAAGGCTTCGGTTTCGTCGTAAGGCTTCTGGTTTTTTATCATCCCATAAATGATGCGCACCAGTTTGTGGGCCCCGGCCACGATTCCCTCGGCTTTTCCCAAGCGAGCTTTCATCTTCCGGACATATTCGCCCAGCTTGGTATTGGACTTCTGAAGGCCGAAGACACCCATGCGCAATGCCTTCGCCAGTCGGCTCACAACCTTGCGCGTTTTGGCTTTGAGCACTTTTCCCCCGCTGATCCGGTTGTCGGGATTTAGCCCCAACCATGAGGAAAGGGCGGAGGTGCTGCCAAATTGCTTCAGAATTTGTTCCCGTGTCCCCAACTCGGTCATCAGCGTGCTCAGCAATCCTCCTCCCACTCCGGGCACCGCACTCAAGTCGACTCCGAAAAACCGCCACGACTCTTCGAAAATCGGAAGATTGGGGCAGTTTTTCGTCATCCTGTGTTGTTGGCCAGAGGCTGGAGGGAGCGGAGGCCCCTCCTGTGTGTGGACTTCCCCCATGAGAACGGCGATTTTTTTGTCGCACTCGCCGATGGCCTGCGAAAGCTGGTGCCAAGCACTCTGGCTCTGCCCCAAGACGAAGAGATATTCCTCTCGGTAATCGCCCTTGAGGGCCTCCATGATTGCACTTACAGAACTGCGGCAGCGGCCGTCTCTCAGGTCTGCGAGCTTGGCGGGATCGCGTTCGCCTTGGAGTATGGCGGTAATGATGGCTTGGGCACTCGTCCCGTCAATGTCGCTGAAGACATGCTGGATCTTGATGTTCATTTCCGTGAGTGTCTTCTGCATGAGTTGGAGTTGCCGGGCACTGTCCCCGAGCATCTCGGAACGATGGCGCATGAGGAAGCGCAGGGGCACGATCTCCAATGTGGGCCGGAATGATTTTTTGAGTAGGCCTGCCGAGTGGAGTTGTTGGAGCCACTGGGCGTCACACACATCGGTCTTCTTGCCAGGAACCCCTTTGACGTGGCGGGCGTTGACGAGGTAAACATCGATGCCCGCTGCTGTGAGCCTGTCGTAAAGGGTGATCCAGTAGTTGCCCGTGCTTTCCATCGACGCGGTAGTGATCCGGCAAGCCAGAAGCCACTCGCAGAGAGCTTCCACGCCGCTGGTGAATGACGGGAAGGTGCGCACGCTCTCGGGGCAGCGATCCGCAGGGACCGCGACCACAAATTCTTCGGCTCCGACATCTATGCCGGCGGCGTTGGGGTGGAGTTGCGTGTTGATGGCAGGTGTAGGATGGGCCTTGTTTTTGCGTTTTTTGCTCATGGCGTTTTTTGTTGTTTGGTGTGGTTGGTTG
>JBAXMJ010000242.1:0-1895 GCA_037134355.1 bacterium
TTACGACCCACTCCGGTCATTCGGATATGGATTTAAGCTTCCCGATACCGGTCATTGGCAAAGTGGCACTTTCGACCGGCCAATCAAATATGAGCCAATGTAGGATATTTCTAAATTGCGGTTACAGAAGATACCTCTGGACTTCAGCCCCCAATATGACCTCCAGATTCGTGTTTCCTCGATCCGGTTAGCTGCGCCCGACTGACTTCCTAACCTGCCGCGAGAGTCTCATTCATTTTCAGCGACGGCACCCCTGCTCCCACCTTGTAGAAATTCGGTGATTTGGGTCCTGTGTTTGGCCACTACCTTCCGGGCGGACTTGATCAGGAGCGCGCCGTCGCAAGGGGTCTTGATGCGGAACAACGTCGGAATTCTGCTGACATAGTTCTTAATGTCCTGAGGCGTCGCCGTCGCCTTGAATTGGTCTCGACACTCCTCGGGCAATTCGGAGTAGCCGTTGGGCCAGTCGGCGTCGGTATGTTTGAGGATGACGATATCCAGGTTTTTGATGTCCGGGATCACCTTGCCTTCGGCCCGGAGGCTATACCAGAGCATCTTTTGGTAGGTATTGGCCCGCTCCTCCATGATGGAAACGATGCGAGAGGGATCGTTCTTGAACACGGAGAATCCCTTTTGTTGGTTATCCAGATCGAGTTTACCGGCATCGAAGGGATAGGAAGCATCGATCACGATGATGTAACCCCTCTTTTTGCTTGGGCCGGCTGGAATCTTTTTCAGGAAGACAGTGATGAGGGACTCTGTTCCGAGGTTATCAAAAAGGCCACCGTCGCCAATGTGGATGTAAGGCGGCTGCCCTCCCACGGAATATGTGACGGGACCGACAACTGGCGGAAACGAAGCCGAAGTGGCGACGGCCAACGAAATCGATAGGGAATGATGGTCCGCTTTGAGTGCGTCGAACGTGAGGGGCCGAAAATGAGATTGTGCAATTTCGAGGCTGTTCGCCAAGCTTTGCGATTGCTCCCTGTTGCCACTGTCCATAGTGGCGAGATCATCGGTGACGGTTTTAACGAAGTCGTACTCGAATTCCGACGCCGGCAGCGTCGTGAGCGCCACCCGTTGGCCGGTGTTGTAGGATGTCCCGTTGAGGATGAGCCGCGGGCTGTCGCCCCGTCGTTCGCGCTCGTACAGATTGGAGAAGGTTTGCCCTCCGAAGAATTCCGCGTCCCAGGCCTCCGCGAAGGAATAGGTGTTCTTGGTTGGATTTAATGCTCTGAATTGGCCGAGTTGTCGCCAAAAGGCCGACATCTCGAAATCCTTCTGCATATCCTGCTGGAAGCGGTCAAAGAAGGACCTGTAGGCCGCGGACAGCTCTTGGCCACGCAGAATCGCCACTTCCTTTCCCGGCTTCCGCATCGCGTAGTAGGCCGCCGCCAAGCTGCCGCCGGACACGCTGGAAATATAACCCACCCGGTCCAGAAGACTCAGAGTTTTACCGTTCTGTTGAAGGCCGATTTCCCCCAAGGCCTCCAGCGCCCCGGAAGCGAAAGTCGCCGCCCGGCTGCCCCCACCCGAGATGGCAATGCCGATCAGCTCGTCACGGTCGTCCGGAGCCGCAAAATCGGATTTATGCTCAAGACGAGGAAGCTCCTGGATTTTCGAAAAACAGCCGGTCGTAAACAAGGGGAGGGTCAGCATTATCCAGATAAAACGTTTCATGAGTTTAGTGCCCCGTACAGTACTATCAAATTATCGAAAGCGTAAAGCAAGGGCTTTTGGGGGAGTCGCTATTTTCACTGAAAGCCTGCATTTTCACTAATCGGGTCAGAGGAAGCAATTGCCTCCGTCACCGGGTCATCAGAGGCGATCAACCGCCTCCTATTCCCACAGAACGTAGCATGGGGTAATTCCGCACGCAGGGTTCTGTGTAGGGT
>JBAXMJ010000243.1:0-1880 GCA_037134355.1 bacterium
ATGTGGCGGGGTCACGTCTCCACTTTCTCCATTTTAAGAAGGCACTCCTTGACCATTCGGCGCTTCGCGACATCCTTCTCAATTGCCGCCTCGAATCTTTTAACTGCAGAGGACACCGCTTTATATTCAGCTATCCCAAAGAATTGCCCGATCTCACTGAGCGTCAATCCGCATCGGCGTCGCGCTAAATACAACACCAATTCGCGCCCCCAATCTCCATGCCGATCCGCAAACACCGGCCATGCCTCACCACGCTTTTGCTCCACAACCTTCACCACTGCGTCAGGGCTTACACGCTTCATCATCTGAACGCGATCCGGCTGCTCTTTGCTTATCTTCCCCACCCAACCCTTCGCCTTCATCAGAAACGCCTGCGAACCCAACGCCACCCGGCCACCAAAGTCCTCATACCCCTCCGGCGTTTCACCTCGTGTCACATGCCGCTGAACATAGCGCCGATAAGCTGATCGCCCACCACCTCGCTCCAACAAGGGCTTTGTCATCAACCACTCCGGCTCCGACTTATAGCCCGCATACGCCCCATAGGAACTCCACCGGAACGTCCTCAACTTCTTCAATCGCCTCTTCACCACCTCCCGGCTCAACGGCTTCAGTCCGCGGCTTTCTGCACGGTTTGACGCCTTCCCAAGCCCCTCTTTCTTCACCCGAACAGGATTGAGATGAATATAGACACTCGCCGCCATGGCCCAGGAACCTTCCCCGTCTATCAGCACACTGGCAAACCGGCCCTGAAAATGTGGCGGGGTCACGTCTCCACTTTCTCCATTTTAAGAAGGCACTCCTTGACCATTCGGCGCTTCGCGACATCCTTCTCAATTGCCGCCTCGAATCTTTTAACTGCAGAGGACACCGCTTTATATTCAGCTATCCCAAAGAATTGCCCGATCTCACTGAGCGTCAATCCGCATCGGCGTCGCGCTAAATACAACACCAATTCGCGCCCCCAATCTCCATGCCGATCCGCAAACACCGGCCATGCCTCACCACGCTTTTGCTCCACAACCTTCACCACTGCGTCAGGGCTTACACGCTTCATCATCTGAACGCGATCCGGCTGCTCTTTGCTTATCTTCCCCACCCAACCCTTCGCCTTCATCAGAAACGCCTGCGAACCCAACGCCACCCGGCCACCAAAGTCCTCATACCCCTCCGGCGTTTCACCTCGTGTCACATGCCGCTGAACATAGCGCCGATAAGCTGATCGCCCACCACCTCGCTCCAACAAGGGCTTTGTCATCAACCACTCCGGCTCCGACTTATAGCCCGCATACGCCCCATAGGAACTCCACCGGAACGTCCTCAACTTCTTCAATCGCCTCTTCACCACCTCCCGGCTCAACGGCTTCAGTCCGCGGCTTTCTGCACGGTTTGACGCCTTCCCAAGCCCCTCTTTCTTCACCCGAACAGGATTGAGATGAATATAGACACTCGCCGCCATGGCCCAGGAACCTTCCCCGTCTATCAGCACACTGGCAAACCGGCCCTGAAATACATGCCCCACCCGGTTCCGTCGCCGGTTAAACCACACACTATAACTCACATTCAGCCACTGGACTGCCGCACTGGCATTCGCATTAGGGGTTCTTATCAATAAGTGATAGTGGTTGACCATGAGGACATACGCATGAATCTCCACCCCGTACCGCTCACTCATCTCCGGCAGCAGTTCGATAAAATGCGCGTGATCCCGCACATCCTCAAAGATCGCTCGCCGCTCGATCCCTCTCGCTGTGATGTGGTACCACCCTCCCTCAACATCCACTCTTACGGGTCTTGCCATGACTTCTATTAAGCAAACTTTGCCGCTACCTTCAACTTTTTATTTGCAGAATATGGAGACGTGACCCCGCTCGGTCTGA
>JBAXMJ010000244.1:0-1854 GCA_037134355.1 bacterium
GGCAATAGTACTTCTTGTCATGGATGGAGGTGTCCACCTTGAACACCTTCTGGTCGGCCCAGTACTGCTGCCATTTCGGCTCGATTTCGAAAAACGGATATTTTTCTTTCATGTTCACAACTCCCAATGGAGCGGGGACTATACCCGAAAACAAGCGGGATTCAAGCCGGAGAAAAGGGAGGAGAATTGTAATGTGAAATGCCGTAGGGATAAGAGAAAGCGTTCCATGCCATGGATCGCTATCCTTTGTGGTCCGACCAAAGAACACGAAGGAAGGAGCACGGCATGGAACGAGGGGAAAATAGCAGGAAGGGTAGGCATTTGACGAGGGGAGAGCGCATGGTGATTGAGAGGATGTCCCGAGGGGGGTACCCCCCTCGGGACATCGCGGCGGTCCTGGATCGGGATCCCCGGACCATTGAACGTGAGCTGGCGAGAGGGCGCGTGAAACATCTAGATACCTATTTGCGCACGAGATACGTGTACAGCAGCGATCGTGGCCAGGAGGTTCATGACCTCAATGCCACGGCTAGAGGTCCCAGCCTGAAACTGGGCAGGAACTATCCGCTGGCTGAGTTCATCCGGTGTCGTATCGTCGATCACAAGGAGTCTCCTGATGTGGTGGCCTCCCATATGCGCCTAACCGGCATGGCCGGGGCGGTCTGTACCCGGACGATCTATCGTTACATCGACCAAGGGGTGCTCCCAGGCGTGAGTAATGAGTCGCTATGGGAGAAGCGTAAACGCGCTCGGCACTCCATCCGGCGGTCTCGGCGCGTAATCAAGCGGCTGGCGCGGGGAACCAGCATTGAACAACGCCCTGCGGCAGTCCAGACCCGTGAGGAGTTCGGACATTGGGAAATGGATCTTGTCGTCGGCCCTGCTCGCGGATCGAGTGCCGCGCTGTTGACCCTCGTGGAGCGCAAACACAGGCACCTGCTCATCCGCAAACTGCCCGATAAGTCCCAGGCGAGTGTCTTGAAAGCCCTCCAGGGGATCGAACGACACTATGGACCCAAACGCTTCCGGAAAATCTTCAAGTCCATTACCTCGGATAACGGTAGCGAGTTCCTTGACTTCAAGGCCATCGAAGCATCATTCCTCTCCTCCCAGCCTCGCACGCGCATCTTCTACGCCCATCCCTATGCATCCTGGGAGCGGGGCTCAAACGAAAATGCCAACAGAATGATCCGCAGGTTCGTCGCCAAGGGCTCCGATATCGCCCGCCTTACCAAGCAAGCCGTCGCCTCGGTTGAAGCATGGATCAACCACTATCCTCGCCGCATCCTCGGCTACATGACCCCTCTCGAGCTCTTCAACAAAGAATTGAGGGCTGTCGCTTGATCACAAACAACGACCACTACCTACGGCAATTGACTTTACAACCTACCCGTAAGGGGTCAGTTACAGGGGGGGGCGTCCCCGTGGCCTTGTGCCACGGGTCGCGAAAATGTTTGGTTCCCGCCACGCAAGGTGGCGGGGCACCCCCTATAACTGACCCATTACTGGATGGCGGCGGTGTGAACAAAGGGGTCAAAAACCGTTTTTTCGTACAATCCAGGCGTCCTGATACTTGTTATTTCCCCCGGGCTGGTATTCCAGGAGGGTCGCACCGGAGGAGGCGATGATGGTTTTCATCAGGGCGGGACAGTGAATGCCGGAGTACATCTGGGAGCCGTTATGCCAGCTGTGGATGGCCACGAATTCGCCCCGATCCAGTTTTTCGCGCAGGGATTGATCCAATTCATTCCGGTGATTCTCCCCGCTATGGCTGCTGAACCAGAAAATGCCGCCGGGTTTCAGGATCCGCATGATTTCAAGGAACCACGGCCGGGTGAGTTTTTCGGACAGGTG
>JBAXMJ010000245.1:0-1794 GCA_037134355.1 bacterium
GCAAAGGGAAGACAATGTTGCGGCATTTTCGTTCGGGAGTACCCGAGCCAAAAATTCCGCAACGGTTCTTCGCCGGAATTGGGAGAAATAAGACAACTCCATGTGTGCTTCGCGCCTCAAAACTTTATCCTCAATTCCTCCCGGAAGGGCGTTTCACGATTTTTGCTGGATCCCGCAAAGGCGGGATCCAGCAAAAATCGTGAAACATTTTCTTCCTTTGCGAACTTTGCGAGCTTCTGTTCAAATTCCGAATTAGTGGAAATAAGTGAAAATTAGTGGTGAAGTCCCTCTTTACAGAGGAGTCTATATTCGCTGACGGATAATTAATTCTATGGAAGCTGACGCCTTATCATTATCGGATCGCATCTGGGCGGTCATTCCGGTTTACAACAATGCGGCCACGGTAAAAGAGGTGGCGCTGGGGTGTCGTGCTGAATTGCCGCATGTCCTGGTGGTGGACGATGGTAGTACGGATGGGGATATCGCCGGGATGTTTTGCGGGACGGATATTGTTGTCCTGCGGCACGACATCAACCAGGGCAAGGGGAAAGCGATCCTGACGGCGCTTGCGACTGTTCGGGAGCAGGGTGGCGACATCATGATCACGGTGGATGCGGACGGGCAGCACCATCCTTCCGACATCCGGAAATTCCTTCCTGTGCTGGCGGAGGATCCGACGGCTATTGTCATTGGGGTGCGCAACATGGATTCCCCGAATGTGCCCTCCTCAAGCCGGTTCGGGATGCGATTTTCAGACTTCTGGTTGAGGCTTGAGACGGGGGTGCGGATGACGGATACCCAGAGCGGGTTCCGGGCGTATCCTGTGAAGTTGCTTTCCGAGCTCGAATTCGATTCCGGGCGGTATGACTTTGAGGTTGAGGTGCTGGCTCGGGCGGCGTGGGCCGGGCTGACGGTAAAATCCATCGGGGTGGAAGTGACCTATCTGGAGAAGGGGAAGCGGATTTCCCATTTCCGACCATTCCTGGATAATCTCCGATTGACGCACCGGCATGTGCTTCTGGTATTGCGGCGGTTGAATCCCTGGCCGCACCGGCAATTAGTGGTGCGGGAGCCGGATGAACTCACCCAGTTTTTTCGACATCCAATCCGGGTTTTCCGGCACCTGCTGTTGGAGCATGCCACGCCTGCTGAGCTGGGGATGGCGGCGGCAGTGGGGGTTTTTCTGGCCACGTTGCCATTGTTGTCATGTCATACGGCGGTGATTCTCTATGTGGCCACCCGGTTCAAGTTGAACCGGGTGATGGCGTTCTCGATCCAGAACCTGTGCATGCCGCCGGTGGTGCCGTTTTTGTGCGTGGAGCTTGGGTATTTCATGCGGCATGGGGAGTGGTTGAAAGCGATGACGCGGGAGACCTGGATCTATCAGGCTCCGCAGCGGGTGTGGGAGTGGTTTCTGGGCTCCCTGATAGCCGCCCCGATTTTGGCCATCGTAACCGGAATGGTGGTGTGGGCGATCGTGAACCTCATCAAAAAATGCCGCCCGGAAGAGGGACTTCACCACTAATCTGCACTAATTTTCGCTAATCCGGAATTTGAACAACCACGCGAAGTTCGCGAAGGAAGAGAATGTTTCACGATTTTTGCTGCATCCGCCAGGGCGGGATCCACCAAAAATCGTGAAACGCCCTTTCGGGAGGAATTGAGGATAAAGTTTTGAGGCGCGAAGCACAGATGGAGTTGTCTTATTTCTCCCAATTCCGGCGAAGAATCGTTGCGGGATTTTTGGCTCGGGTACTCCCGAACGAAAATGCCGCAACATTGTCTTCCCTTTGC
>JBAXMJ010000246.1:0-1790 GCA_037134355.1 bacterium
CCCAGCGCGGCATCTATTCCAATCTCTATCGCCAGTTCGTCCGCCTCGGCCTAGGTGCCTCCCGACGCCCCGACTGACGCCTTGGGATCTGCTCTTGATCAGCACCTTTCTCGTGACGGAAAGGACTTCACCACTCGAATAACGAATTAAACCCAGTGAACGATACAAGAGAGGAGACCACTAAATCGCAAGTTGCGACGTGCATCATTCGAGACCATTGTCACTTACCAGGATGAGTGTTGACGAATGAACGAGACAGAGGAGCAAGTGCGAATGCGGTGGTGACGCCGCATAGCCCAGAATGGCCGCTGTGAGAGCCTCCTCAGGGACTGGACATGAACAGGGTAGGGACGGCTCTCCGAGCCGTCCGCGGAGGCCTCGGAGAGGCCTCCCTACCCAGATCATGTAGAGACAATCGTGAGACAGTTAATGATGAGCATATACGCAACATTGTGGAACCTGAAATTCCCCAGTGAGGGGGATGATTATCTCGGGTGTGATTGGATCATTGTCACGGCACAGGGTGTGCCTCCCCATATTGGCTCGCCAACGCCCGGAATGGGGTATGAGAACGGCGATCCGTATTCAGAGTTCCTGCCACCTGTTGTGACGACTGATGAGAAGGGTGACGCCCCATTTATGCGCGCTGTCGTTTTTGTCACGGAGCACACCCTTAAGGCGACGGAAAGAAGTGGACAGGAATATGTGGCACCCTTGCTTGTTCTCACAGGGCGAGAGTATGCCGTGATATCATTCGATGAACTCCACGCCCGATTCCTTGACATATATCTGTCATTTGATATATTTTACATATGCAAACAACATTGCGGATTAATGATGCGATATTTCGCGAGGCCAAGGCTGAGGCCGCGCGGGAGGGGATGACGTTGACCCGGTTTCTTGAGGAAGCCCTGTCGTTCAGGATGCGGGTTGGGCGGCAAAGTGAGTCACCTGTTGGCGTGGATTTGCCTGTGTTCGATAGCGGGAAGAGGTTGGCGGCATCCTATGATCTGGCGTCGGCTATTCGGGTGGCTGATGAAGAGCAGGATGGCAAGATCATGACGGGCTTGGGTATCAGGCGGAAGAAGTCGGGAGTCGTGGGGCGCCGCGCATGATCATTCCGGATGCCAATGTTTTGATTTATGCCTTTCGCAAGGAATTCCCTCAGCACGAGCGTGCGTCTGAGTGGTTGCGAGGGGCGCTGGCGGGTAACGAGATGATCGGGCTCGTCGTGCCGGTTGAATTGGCCTTTCTCAGGTTGATGACCAAGCCGCTGGGGGAGTTGCCCGCAGCCACGTGGGTCGCGGCTTGGGCTTTCATTGAAGCTCTTGGTATGGCGAAAAACGTTCGCCGGATCCATGCCGGGTCGGGTCATCCTGTGTTGTTTTCAGGGCTGTGTTCCGGCTCGGGGGCGGGGGATGGTGTGACGGATCATTATATTGCGGCACTTGCACTTGAAAACCATGCCACCCTGGTGAGCGCGGACAAGGGGTTTGGCCGTGTCCCAAAACTCAAATGGGTCAACCCCTTCGAATAGACGACTGAGTAGAGGCGGACTCATTCTGTTCAGTTTTTCCGCTTGCCTTAAGCTCCCGAAGCGCGTATCATTCAAAACATACTGAACGATCTATTTGCTCTCTTTGGGTGCATAATAGACGGGGCGTGAGCGTGCCCGGCATCGCTTGGAAAGTTTTTGGTTGGTCGCTGATTTAATTCCTGGTTCACTAATATATTAACATGATCCGGGTAGGGAGGCCTCTCCGAGGCCTCCGCGGACGGCTCGGAGAGCC
>JBAXMJ010000247.1:0-1756 GCA_037134355.1 bacterium
ATGCGCGGGGGCCTGGAGTGATCCGGGTCCCCGCTTTGGTTTCGGAGTTTGGCGATGAGTGGTTGGACACAGTTTACGGTTGAGACGGTGAAAAACGGGATGCCGACGGACATGGATAACCTGTACCGGACTTGGGTGGAGGCGAATCCTTCCAAGGTAAACCGGCTGAAGGAACATGTCGCCGCGACTCTCGCGTCATTCCGGGAAGCGGTACGCACCCAGGCATGGGTCGTCATGGATGAAGATCCGGACATGATCCCGGTGACGGGATTACAGCATGCCGTGAATATGGTGGTTTTCAACCTTGGCATGGAAATGGGTGTCCAGTTTGCGCCGGAAGTCTACGGCTTGAACGTACAGGCGAATATCTGGTTGAGGATGGTCCAGAGGGGATCGGTGAAGACAGTTGAAGCGGCGTCTTCAGGATCTCCAAGTTATGGAAGCGAAAGGCACAGGGAATGATGAAGAACATGGCGTTTGTGGTTTGTTTACTGATGGGACTCGTGAGCGGGTGTCATGCGGGGTGGCTGAATCCGACCCAGCAGGGGTTTGTGATTCAGACTTTCACGACCTATGAGCCGATGAGCGGGAATAACACAGGGACAATTGTCACCAATGGCAACTCCTACCAGTTCGCCGGGGACAATGCCGGGGCGGTCTGGATCGGTGGGCCGGGCTCGCAGTTCCGGGGCAAGAATGAGGGACAAATGGTCCTGAACGGCGAAGGGACATTTGTCCTTGGTGCGTTCGGGCCTCTGGCAACGGTGACGAATCGCGGGAAAGGGTCTCTGCTCCTGGGGAACCTATCGGGCGGCCAGAAGGCGGTGATAACAGATGTCGCCCATGCCTCGATCCTACTGGGAGCCGGGACGGTCAGCAACAGCCAGTCCATTGTGGTGGGTGATGATAATGCTTCGCATGGGACCAAATCGGTGACGGCAGGGGCGTTCTGGGCGATGGGCGACGGTTTCTTCGGGAATGGCGCGCTTGTCCTGGGCGGCGGGCTCGCCAGCAATAGCCAGGCGATTGTCGTTGGTGACGGAAATGCCTCGCACGGGGCCAAGTCGGTCACCGCGGGATCGGTCTGGGCGACGGGGGCCGGCTTTTTTGGGAACGGGGCCGGGTTGTCGAATATCCCCCAACCATCTGGATTCGTCGTAAACATCGACGGCACGGCGCTCGGGCTTGAAGCAAATGGCACTGAGGACGGGTCTGCCGTAGGGCGGTCGGCGAATGGATCAAGTTTTGGCGCTGTGGTTGGGGCCGAGGCGAATGGATCCTCCTGCGGGGCGGCCGTGGGCTATTCCTGCGACGGGTCCGCCGGCGCGGCGATCGGGTATGGTTCCATGGGGTCTTACGGGGTGGCGGTCGGGTCGTTTTCCGTAGGCAGTGCCAACGGCGCGGCCGTGGGCGTCTCGGCCAGCGGGTATTCATCAGGTGTCGGGATCGGGGCCAATGCCATAGGGAATGGCCTGGGGAATGTCGCCGTAGGCGGCGGCGAGGAAGGCGGGCTGACCGCGGTCGTCCCCCCTGGCTTTATTGACACGGCCGAAATCGGGCGGGGAGCGGCCGTCAGCAACGGATGGTTCCATTTCCGGGGGCACCCGGTCGTCGACGGCAACGGCGGAATCAACCCCGCCGCCATCAAGGGGTATGTCTCAACCAACGATGCCCGGTACCGTGCGACGGTGACAAACGGGGCAAGCCCCACCTTCCAGGCAGTAACCGCCAATGAACTGGCACTGGGGGCGGCTGG
>JBAXMJ010000248.1:0-1740 GCA_037134355.1 bacterium
GAAATCCTTCACCCGCTCCGCCACGGCCCGGTAAGGCGCATCGTGCCGGTCATATTCCATAAATCCTGTAGTCTTACCCATGGACTACCTCCGCTCTTTCGGTGGCTTCATCTTCCCTCATCATTTGCCCCAGAACACGACGATATTCCATCGGAAAGACCTTGATGAAATACGGAAGATGATTCTCCCAATCGGCCAGGATCCGCGCTGCCTTCCGGCTGCCTGTATATCGGACATGTTTCTCCAAAAGCCCGCGTAACTCGGCCTTGTCACGCGCACTGGACACCAGCTCCAGATCGACCATATCCAGGTTGCACCGGGCATCGAAATTCCGCCCCTCATCATAGATATAGGCAAAGCCACCACTCATGCCGGCACCGAAGTTGACGCCGGTCCGGCCCAGAACAACCACCCGTCCGCCAGTCATATATTCACACCCGTGATCCCCCACACCCTCCACCACGGCAATCGCCCCGCTGTTTCGGATGGCGAACCGTTCCCCGACCGCGCCGTTGAGATACACTTCCCCGCCGGTGGCTCCATACAGCAGCACATTGCCGGCAATGACATTGTCTTCAGGCTCATAATCAACTCCGGAAAATGGCTTAACGATGATCTTCCCGCCCGACAGCCCCTTGCCCAGATAGTCGTTCGATTCACCCTCCAGAATCATAGTCATCCCGTGGGCCAACAGGGCACCAAAGCTCTGCCCGGCTGAACCCTTGAACTTCAACGTGATGGTGTCTTCCGGAAGTCCCGCGTGTCCATATTTCCGCGCCACCTGACCGGCGATCATGGTGCCCACCGTCCGGTTGACATTCCGGATCGGATGTTCGATCACAACCGGCTTACCCGTCTCGATTGCCTGCTTGACCTTCGGAAGAAGCGTCAAATCCAATGCGCTTTTCAGTTCATGATCCTGTTGGGTCATGCACCGGACCGGGCCCGTTGTGGTAGGACGATACAACACCTTGGAGAAGTCCAGTCCGCGCGTCTTCCAGAAGGTGATCGCATCATTCATTTCCAACCGATCCGACCGCCCGATCATCTCGTCAATGGACCGGAATCCAAGCTGCGCCATGATTTCACGGGTCTCCTCGGCAATAAAGGTGAAGAAATTCACCAGATAATCGGGGCTTCCGGAAAAGAGTTTCCGCAATTTCGGATCCTGGGTGGCCACGCCAACAGGACAGGTGTTGTTGTGACACTTTCGCATCATCACACAGCCGAGTACGACCAGTGCGGTCGTCGCGAAACCGTATTCCTCCGCGCCCAGCAAGGCGGCCACCACAACGTCCCGACCCGTCTTGATCTGTCCGTCGGTCTGCAGGCGCACCTGACCCCGAAGGTTATTCAGGACCAGGGTCTGTTGTGTTTCGGCCAATCCAAGTTCCCAGGGCGCACCGGCATGCTTGATGGAGGACAGCGGCGAAGCGCCCGTCCCGCCGTCAAATCCGCTGATCAGCACCGCGTCGGCATGAGCCTTCACAACCCCGGCGGCAATGGTACCCACTCCGAGTTCGGACACCAGCTTGACCGAGACACGGGCTTCGGGATTGACGTTCTTCAGGTCATAAATCAGCTGCTTGATATCCTCGATCGAGTAAATGTCATGATGCGGCGGCGGGGAAATCAGCGTGACGCCCGGTGTTGAATGGCGAACCCGCGCGATTTCATCATTCACCTTATGGCCCGGCAACTGGCCGCCCTCACCGGGCTTCGCGCCCTGAGCAATCTTGA
>JBAXMJ010000249.1:0-1700 GCA_037134355.1 bacterium
ATATTGAAGGATTCAATACGCTGGGTGTCAAACTGGCGGCCCGGGCGGGTGTCCCGGTGATCCCCCTGGCACTGAAAACGGATTTCATGGCCAATGGGGTCTGGATCAAGGATATGGGATTTGTACACCCCGAGAGAACCATTCATTTCTCATTTGGGGCCCCGCTCACTGTCGTGGCAAACGGCCGGGAGGAGCATGCGGCCGTGGTTAAATTTATTGCCACCCATGTCCTGGAGTGGGGTGGAACAGTCAAGGGAGAGGTGCCTTCATGATTCCGGATCTTCAGATGAGCGTGTTGTGCGACGATGTCCGGCAGGAGCGGTCCGGGAAATTTATTCTCATCGGGCTTTTTGATGTGATCGGAATGCCCCAGTTTCCCGCCCTGTTCCCGCGAGTCTGCATTGTCAACCGCTGGTGTAGCGGGCAGGGCGTGTTTAAGGAAAAGACCCGGATTGTGGGGCCGGACAACGGGATCGTGATTGCGGAAGGGCAGGGCATTTCCGTTCAGTTGCAGAACACCGAAGCCACTGTCACGAATGTAGAGTTTTTCATGAATCTGAAGTTTGACAAAGAAGGGGTGTATTGGATTGAGGTTCTGCTGGATGATGATCTCAAGTTACGATACCCGTTGCGCGTTAATAGAGTTCAAACGCCCCCCATGCCGCAGGGCGATGCCATGCAGGCGTGACCGGTGGTAAGCGGATGAATTGTGAAGGCAATTTTATGTCTGATTTGGAAAGCATGGAGAGGCACGTGATCCGCCGAAGCAACGCCTGGCTGGAACTTGATTTTGATGTGTTATGTAGCAATGTCGCCTCCATGAAGGCGGTGCTCACGCCGTCTGCGGAAATCATCTTGGTGGTGAAGGCCAATGCCTACGGACATGGCTTGACCGCCGTGGCAAGGAAAGCCTTCGGATGCGGTGTACGGTGGTTTCTGGTGGCGCGGATGGATGAGGCGATCGCACTCCGGGCTGAACTTCCTGACGCCACGATCCTGCTTTTGGGTGCCGTTTGGGCTCGTGACATTCCTGTGATTCTTGCCCGGAGGATTATTCCTGTCATTGTTTGTGAGGATCAGGCAAACGATCTGGCCGCCAGCGCCCGTGAGGCGGGTGTGACGGTTCCCTGCCATTTCAAAATTGATACCGGGATGGGCCGGTTTGGCCTTCCCTGGGAGCAGGCGGCCGGGATTCTCGCGCGGCTAAAACGTGAAGGGGGATTCGATATCCAGGGTATCAGCATGCACTTTTCTTCCGCCGGTAAGACTCGGGATGACTTTGCCGGAATTCAGGAGGAGCGGTTTCAGAAAGTGGTTGCTGGATGCAGGGAACGCGGGCTTGAGGGGCTTTTCAAGCATGTTGCCAACAGCGCGGCCTTTGTGGGGCATCCGGAATGGGATAGGGATGGAGTCAGGGTGGGAATTCTGGCGTATGGTTATGGAGGGAGCCGGATCGGCTCGCGGGTGCATACCCTGCCGTTTCTGCAATGGAAGACCTGCGTCTTACAGGTGAAAAAAGTGCCCGCAGGGTTCCCTGTCGGCTATCTGAGTACCTATGTGACGCCTGAGCCGACCTGGCTGGCCACAATTGATGTGGGGTATTCGGATGGGTTGTCACGGCTGATGAGTAATAAAGGGTATGTCTTGATCGGAGGGCGTCGCGCCAAGGTTGTCGGCCGGGTGACGATGAACTTCACCAC
>JBAXMJ010000250.1:0-1680 GCA_037134355.1 bacterium
CGGTTAAGAGGGTGAGGGTGGGTTTCATGGTAGATTTATATGTCTATTATTTGGACCGCGTTGTGAACTTCCACTCTCCGAGCACCGGCATGCCGAGGAACTTCATGTTCTCCACGTCGTGAAAGGCTCCTTTGTCCACAGTGACCGAATACGTCGTTTTCGCTTCCACACCGGCGGGAAACCGGACGATTACGGTCTTGTCGTCAGGACACGAGACGGCATCGGATTCGACCAACACCGACGCTAGCTTCTGCCGGTCGCTGAGGCGATGGAGGCTGATGGTGCCGGCACCCTTCTTGATTGGACGATCAAACTCGATCCGGCACTCCAAGGCACCCAACGGGACTTGATCGTCACCGTGACGGGGCGAAAACGTCTTCGCTTGGGGGTAGCTGGCCTTCCAGGTGATTCGGCCCTGTCGTTTCGTGAGGTCGAGCCACACGCTAGCGTATTGAAACTCCCGCGTGTAAGTGAAGCCGTTTTTGACCGCCGGTCCTTGGGGCGGACCAAGCGGCTTCTTAAACTCCGGAAAGTCCGGGGCCCATGCCTGAAAGTCCTCTGTCACCTTGTAAGCACCCTGGTATTGGAAGTAGGAGTATCGCTCGGCGCATATTAGAAACATGGCCAGCTTATACTCGAAGTTGTTGTAGCGGGTGCTGGAAGCGTCGGGCGCTGCGGGATCGGCGCCATCGGCAGTCACCTTGATGTCTTTGTCATCCGCTGCTTCCAAATGCATCACGATGAGTTTGCCCGCTTGGGCGACCTGCTGCACGGCCTGGATTCCCGCAGCCAAATACTCTTCGTAGGAATGGATTTGGGGCGGCAGCTTGCCGTGGTGGTCAAACCATTCCAAATAAGATCCGTCGAGATATTTCATCACCTCGGGGATCGCGCTGGCCTCCTTGTCAGCTCTGAGAAAATTACCGATGCGGATTTTGCCGCAATTCCCCGAACGCTTGAGGTGCTCGTCCATCATCTGGTGATAGGCGGCGATGAAATCCGTGGGTGGATCCTGTCCGGTGGCTCGCTTTACCGCAGCGTAGTCCACCACTTTGGCATAGGCGTCAAAGAAAATCCCATCGAAAATTGGCATCTTCAGGGTCCTCTCGACATCTTGGATCCAATACTCCCTGACCTCGGCTTTGCGCAAATCATACAGGGGCCGCTTATTTCTCCCGGAACCGTTAAGTTCGGGCTTCCCGTTGCTATACAGGAACCAGTCGGGGTGGTCACGAAACAGTGGGTCTGCTATACCCTCAATATGCAGGACCAGGTTCTTGTAACCCACGATAATCAGGCTGGGATTGAACTTCTTTACCTCGGTAGCCATGGTCAAAGCCTTCTCATTGACATCGGTCTGCAGGAAGTCATGCCGCGCGATACGGGCGTAATCTTCGTCGTTCCACGGAGTCGGCTTGTGCATGAACAGGCCGCGGGAAACGGTGTCCCAGGAGAATGCCGGCAGGTGAGCAAGAACTTGCGCCGTCTCTTTTGGCTGGGCCTCTGCAGCGTGCAGCGCGGCCAGGGGTACGAGCAGCAGGGTGGTGAGGAGGGTGAGGGTGTGTTTCATGACTTGGTTGAGAGATGGGGTTTACTTGGCCGCTCCCGCTTTGCGTTTCTTCGGTGCTTCGGATTCCTCTCCGCTTGGAACAGATTTAGGGTCCATGCGTTTGAGCATGG
>JBAXMJ010000251.1:0-1644 GCA_037134355.1 bacterium
CCAGAGCGAAGCCGCCGTTCTTGAGCACATTGAAGCCTTCGTTTTCACAGCGCCATCGGAGTCTGGCGGCGGAGGCCACCGTCCAGACATTGTCTCGATGGACGGGTCTGGCTGTGAGATGGGCGAACTGGGCAATGATCTGCCCCTGGGCATCCCTGTCGGTCTGGAAGATGACGCCAAGCGACATTCCGGCATAGTCCAGATCATTGATCCATCGCACCTCCCGCGAACCCTCCTTGTTGGGGAGTGTCATGGAGGCGCGTTGTCCGGGCGACAAGATCAGTAAGCTTTGCGCCTCCTTCCAGAGGGCGGGCATGTCGGTATCGAGGAACGAAATGCAGAAGTTCCAGCCATGGGCGAAGCAGGGGCGCATGACATTCTGGTCGGCATAAAGCGCATCCAGCAGCAACCAGAATGAGGTTTGCGGGAAAAGGTCACGGACCCGCCGCTCCAGTCGATGGAATGCCTTTTTCTCGCAATCTTGTTTGATATAGATTCCACCCGCGTTCTCGATGAACTCACAGGCCACCGGCAGGGCGAAGCCATCCTGAGACACCAGGAAGGCCACTAACAGCTTGTGGCTGTACGTCACTGTGCCGTTGGCATGTTCCGTTTTGAGGCATTCCTCGCAATGGGGCTCGTTGAAGGAATGCATCCCCGTGCCATCGATGGCCAGCAGGAACCGGCCCCCCACGCGCCATCCCTCCAGAGCCTTCATCCGGATCAGGCGGCGAATCGACGCGGCCAGAACCCGTTCCAGCATCACCGGATCAATCTTGCGCAACACCCCCTCCAGAGTGTCGAGATGGGCGACGGACTCCACCTCGCAATCCATCAGTCGGCCCAGAAGCCGGGCCATCTGGACGGCATCGCGTGTCCAGTTGTTGAAGTGGTTGCGGCTCCCGCTATGCGTCAGGAACATCAACACCCCTTGGAGCAGGAGCACCTTCAGCGGAAACGTCACCAGCTTCGGATCCCGCTTGTCCTTGACGCCCCCAAGCCAAACCGCCAGTTCAGGCAGGAAATGCCGGATCGTTACAACCAGTTCACGGGCCAGTTCAGGGGCTATCGGCCGGATGCTTTTCCGGCGCCCCGGCTTGCCTTTCGCGACCTCACATGGTTGCGCAGTTCCCCCAGCGAGGCCTTGGTCACTGCCCTGATTAATCCCTTGAGCCGCTTGTATGTCTTCGTCCATGTCTCCACATCCTTGACCCGCTCCAGTGGCACATAGACGGCGTGCGTCTTGCGGTCAACCTTGTAGGTCAGCCGGTGCGCCACGTGGCGGCAATCCTTGCGCGGCACTTTCACGAGTGTTCCTTCGATAAACGGGCCGATGCCGGCGATCTGCCGCAAGACCGCCTCGCGCCGCGTCACGAACCTGTTCTTTATGGGTTTTATGGCCTTCATGACTAATATGTATATATACGTATTAATAAAAGCAACAAAAAAAACGCCTGCGACAACATTTTTTTGCCGCAGGCGACTCCCCGCACCCCTCAAACCCGATTATCGCCCGCTATCCAGCCTCTCTCACAGGCTCAAAGGTGCGACAATTCCGGTTTTCTGAACTCCTGATTTCGACGCCTCGTGCTGCGCCCGCACCGGCGCCCCGAGTGTCATCGCCAACGCAACCACGACCGCAAT
>JBAXMJ010000252.1:0-1628 GCA_037134355.1 bacterium
GCGCCATCGCCATCCTGGAAATCGCCATCCGGTTTTCCACCTGGACTCTTCAGATAGATATCATAAATATTTTGCGATCTTTCGAATTCACCCACCAGATTCCTGCCACGAGCGGTGCGCCCTCCCTCGTGTGCCAAGTGTCCATACCCACCCTTGGACATGAGTTGCAACGCTGCCACTCGCCAACCAGCGGTCCACCGTTCATCCGATAATTCGACCCGCATGCTGCCCGCGTCGGCAACTTTCGGGAACGGCGCGATCTCGGTCGTGATCGGACCACGCAAATTGCGAATGAGGTTATCCAGTGAACCGGCTTGTTCGGGAAACTCACGGACCATTTGCCGCAGCGATTTGATATTCTTTTTGGCCAACTCGGCGATAAAGTTTCGCGCTGTGGCGCCGCTGCCGGCCTTGGTGATAAAAAGACCCTGTTCTGGTATGAGGATCGGACCCTGTTTCACATCGCTCAGGCGGAAGGTGCATCCACCCGTGGCCGTCCGCACTGTGCAAAGCGTATCGAGATAAGGTGCGTTTTTAGCACTGTACAGGATTGGAACGCTCATCCCTCGTCGTGGTGCAGCACCTTTGGATGTCCACGCCTGCGGCCCGCTGGTTTGGGTACCGGAATCACCAGGCAGTGCGCTGACCGCGCCGACCTTACCCATGCTGGTTTCCAAACGCGCATCAAAGGAAGCAGTTTCTCGACCGGGTTGGAAACCCCACTCGATCTCAATGTCCATTCGTTGCCAAGAGCCTAAACTGGCTGGGACGATTTTCATTTCAGGAATACCAGGAAGCGCTTTGGTTTTGCTTGCATCGACGAAGACCGCGACCATTTCAGACCCTGTATTCCAAGTAACTTTTTTGTCCTTGAAGTCCCGCACATACGTCCAGGTTTTGCGATCAGCGGAAAGCGTGGGCGCAGTCAGTATTTCATCGTGGAAATATGCAAACCACCCAGGATTATATGTGCTTTTCGTATTGCCGTCGCCAATCGGATAGGTGCGGACTTCAATCGCTTCCGCTGGAGGCGCCTCCTGATCTGCCGGCCATTGCAGTTCCAGTCGGAAATCGTTGATCGGCCCTAACCACAACCGGGCGGCATGCAGTTTGCCCAAGGGCGCCGGAATGGAGGGCGGCCTGTTCTTCAGAAATTTAATTGCCTGCTCGTTCTTTTTTGCGAAATCAGATTCGGGGAAGGTCCGATACACCCGATCCAGCCGACTCAGACGCCGTTCGATGAACACCGCCTCTGGTTGAGCCTGGACCTGACGATCCGCCCGCCAGGCATAGGCCCAGGGCGCCAGGTCGATGGGTTGGCCGACCAGGGCGTCGAGATCCGAGGCCGGCAACGCGGTTTTCGCCGGTTCAGCCGCTTGGACACTGATCGTCAGACTCAGGAGGATCAATGATCCGATGGTTACACGTTGAAACCAGTTTTGCATGATAGATTCCATTTTCTTTTTTTTGACATTGGTCTTCCCCACGAACAGTGGGCGCGAGATTTATGTCACTTCAATTAAGGCCCGCCTCGAAGTTATCGGGGCGGACAAGGCCAAGCGCCGAGTGACGTCGACATTGATTATACCATCCGGGATTATACCATCCGGCAATCCACCGGAACAAGC
>JBAXMJ010000253.1:0-1593 GCA_037134355.1 bacterium
CCTGGGCTTTCACCGTCACCTTGCCGTTCAGGTCAAACGACCTGAACAGTTACCCGAAGTCTTTTCCCGAGTCAGCCGGGGTGAGCGTGTAGGCTTCATCAATAAAAAGCACGCCACCACGAGCTTTTTCGAGAACGGCAAGAGTCTTCGGGGCCGTCTGCCCGATATATTCGGCCACAAGTCCGGCGCGATCAATTTCAACGCAGTGCCCCTTGCTCAAAACACCCAGGCTGCGATAAATCTTGCCGATGATCCGTGCGATGGTCGTTTTGCCGGTTCCGGGGCTCCCGCAGAAAACCATGTGCAGCGAGATTTTCGGAATCTTCATCCCCTCCGCCTTTCGGGCGATGTTGATCTTCATCAGGTTCGTGAGTTCAATGAGATCGTTCTTGACGGAGTCCATGCCGACGAGCGCGTTGATCTCGTTGTAGTGGACGGCCAGGAATTCATCGGGGTCGAAGTCGCTTTCCTCGCCTTGAATCTCCACTGGGGCACCTTCGGATTTTGCCGCTTGTTGTAAGAATTCCAGCAGTCCGTTGACCTTACCGATGCTCGGAAGGCACTGAATCTCGAACCCCTCCTCAAGTTGAAGAGACAGTCCGTTGATGGCGAGCGGACCGGGGATGTGTCCGTATTCCATGCTGCCCGACTCACCAAGAAAGTTTTTCCGGCTCTTCAAAAAAATCTGTGGGTAAATGCGAACCGGTTTGATGGGGGCTGTGCGCCCCCAAACCCCGCACCGCTCGCCGCGGCAGGCGTTCGGGGGGAACTTGGGTAAGGCTTGCCTGCGGCAAGCGTGAAAAAAAGAGAGGCTGGCGGAGCCCGAAAGGACTCCTGTAAACCAGCCTGTTATGTGTCACATAACGCTGAAAACCATACTCAGAGAGCTTCATCCGATCAAGGGCTTTGTCTATCAATCCGTGGCATGGGATCCGGTCATTCCAAAAGCCGTGAGGGTGGAAGTTGCCGAGCGCCACGGCTGTCGCGGGATTTGTTCGGGATGCGGAACGAAGGGGCCGGGATATGACCGGCAACCCGAACGCCAATGGGACTTCATCCCCTTCTGGGGACTGCTCGTCTTTCTGGTCTATGCTCCCCGGCGCATCGACTGCCGCAAGTGCGGGCCAACCATTGAACGGCTGCCTTGGGCCACCGGCAAGTATCAGATCTGCGATGTGTTCCGGCTCTTCCTCGCCCAGTGGGCTCGATTGCTTTCCTGGGCGGAGGTTGCCAGATCCTTCCGCGTCGGCTGGGCCGATGTTTTTGGCGCGGTGAAGTGGGTTGTCGAATACGGCATCGAAAACCGAGACCTCTCCGGGGTCGTAGCTCTTGGCGTCGATGAGATCCATGTGGGCAAGAAAGACAAGTTCTGGACTCTGGTCTATCAGATCGACAACCACTGCAAGCGGCTTCTGTGGATCGGCAACGACCGCACCGAGGAAACCTTCGACCTCTTCTTCGAGGTTTTCGGCACCGAGTTCTGCGCGGGCATCCGCTTCATCTGTTCGGACATGTGGAAGCCCTACCTCAATGCCGTGGCCCGGCATCTCCCCCAGGCTTTGCAGATTCTCGACCGCTTCCATATCGTCAAAA
>JBAXMJ010000254.1:0-1591 GCA_037134355.1 bacterium
GGCCAAAGCTTGATAGCCCAGCGAATTTCCACAAGAATTCCCACCGAAATTCACCAAGAACCAGAATTTTTAACCGCAGATGGACTCAGATGGACGCAGATGAAGAACACAGAGCAGAATCGAAATATCCCGTTTTGGGGAACGACGCGATATTATACCAGATTGGAAAAACAGGGTGGCTTGCGCCACGGAGCGGGACGCTCCGCCCACGGTCTGGAGCCAGAGGCTCCAGCCAGTGCGAACGCACATACATGAAATCAACAGGTGAAAGTCCGAGTCATCCCGAGACGAGCAACGGGAGAGCAGCCGGAGGCAACTGCGTCGTCGTGAGACGGGGTGGGGAGCAGCCCGAGGCGGACCTGCGGTCCCAAACGAGAGTGAACCCGATTCGGTTTACAACAGCGGCGAGCCTACTGGCTAGTGGCGAAGCCTGCCGCATGAGCGGCAACCGTTTCCTCCCACATCCCTCGTTCACGGGGGAGAAACGGGCTGTTGTGGATGGCTGGGGTGAGAACGCGGGGAAGGTATCATGTGGACGCGTTGAGAGCTGTCCGGGCAGGAATCCGCGCGAGCGGAGCCGGGCAGCAGTCAGAGTCGCCATAGTAGCGATGAAGCGGGGTAATTCCCGTGGAGCGAAGGGCGGCAGGAAGGTGGAAAGGCAAAGACCATGAATCGCGAAGAACCATCCGTGCCAGTTCCCGAGAGGGATAAACAAGCGGAAGAGGACTTGTGGCAGCGCCACAAGGCCGAACGCGGAGTGTGGACCGAGCCGATGCTGGTGGCCCTCGAAAGAGGGTTGAAAGGAAACAAGTGGTTCAGCCTGATCGACAAGGTCAGCACAGAAAGGACCCTTCAACTGGCGTGGGAAAAGGTGCGTGGCAACGCCGGGAGCTGTGGCGTTGACGGCATCACGATAGGGCGCTTTGAGCAAGACAGCCAAAGTCGGCTGCTCGCCGTGAATGAGCATCTCAGAAAGGGCACCTATCAACCCAAGCCGGTCAAACGGGTGTGGATAGACAAACCGGGCAGCGCGGAAAAGCGGCCGTTGGGGATACCCACGGTAACTGACCGCGTGGTGCAGGCAGCGGTGAGGATGGTCATTGAACCCATTTTCGAAAACCGCTTTGCCAAACACAGCTACGGGTTCCGCCCCGGACGCGGTTGTAAAGACGCGCTGCGGCGTGTGGAAGAACTGTTACAAGCAGGGAGGACGCACATCGTTGACGTGGACATCAAGGGCTACTTCGATACGATCCCCCATGATCGGCTTATGGCATTGGTGCGCGAGCGCATCGCCGACGGGCGGGTTCTGGGGCTGATCGAGGGGTTCCTCAAACAAGGCGTGATGGAAGGAGTTGAATTGGCCAAGACAGTGGAAGATATGCCCGAAAACGAGCCGCAAGGCACGCCGCAGGGTGGGGTCATAAGTCCATTGTTAGCCAACATATATCTCGATCCGCTGGACTGGCTGATGGCCGGTTCCGGTTTTGAAATGGTGCGGTATGCCGACGACATGGTCGTGATGTGCCGCAGTCATGAAGAAGCCGGAGCCGCGCTTGAAAAGCTCCGGGAATGGATGACCGGGGCCGGA
>JBAXMJ010000255.1:0-1547 GCA_037134355.1 bacterium
TTAACGGTCAGGGTTGGCACCCTCCGAGCCCCTCCCCAGTGTCTGAATCGCAGATGTCAGATCGACTAATCTTGATGTCAGCAGTGCCTTGCTGTAGTCTATTCAAATTAATTAATCGATTGCCTGACGGGAGCTTATGATTATTACGATTGCCATTGTTGCGATTCTTTTTGGAATGACTATTTTTGTGCATGAACTCGGCCACTACCTGGCGGCTCGGTGGTGCGGGTTTGTGGTGGAAACCTTTTCAATCGGCTTCGGCCCCGCGCTCTGGAAGCGGAAAGTCAATGGCACCGTTTACAAGATCGGCTGCATTCCGTTTGGCGGCTATGTGGCGCTTCCCCAGCTCGACCCCACCGGCATGGCCCTGATTCAGGGATCCAATGAGACTGAGGACGGGAAGGAAACTCCGCCCGTGACACTCCTGGCCATGCCGCCCTGGAAACGTATTGTTGTCTCGGCCGCCGGCGCGGTGGGCAACATGATCTTCGCCCTCATCCTAGCCTGGGTTGTCTATATCGTCGGAAAGCCTGCCACACCCGCCGAGGAAAGCGCTCTGGTCGGTTATGTCGCCACGAACAGCGGCGCCTATGCCTCCGGGCTTCGCATGGGAGACGAAATCCAGACCGTCAACGGCGAGAAGATTGAAAATTGGACCGACTTCCTCATGGCCTGTTCCCGCTACCAGACGATCACTGTGACCCTGAAGCGTGCCGAAAACGTTATGACGCTCACCATGCCGGGCGAGGAATCGCTTTTCAAAATGGACGGCAAGAGCCTGTGCATGATTCTCGCCGTGGATGCGGGAATGAGCGCCGACCGCGCCGGCCTGAAGCGGGGCGATATCATTACAGGCCTCGACGGCCAGACGATCATCAGTCGCGCCCAGCTCATTGCGCTGGTCACGGAGCGCAAGGGAAGGCCCGTCCCCATCACCTTCAAACGGAATGACACCACCATGACGGGCATGGTGACCCCCGACTACGATGAGGGCACCAAACTGGTTCGCATCGGAGTGCAATTCAATCCGAACGAAGTAGATTTCGACCGGATTGTGCATCCCGCACCGATGGCCCAGATCAAATCCCATTCCCTGGCGATCTTCCGGACGCTTCAGGCGTTGACCACGCCCAGTCAGGCCAAGGCGACCTCCAAGCAGGTGGGCGGACCGCTCGCCATCCTCATCAGCTATTACTTCATCGTCAAGGCCAGCTTCATGGTGGCAATCTTTTTCACCTGCTTCCTCAATGTCAACCTGGCGATCCTCAACATCATGCCCATTCCGGTGCTCGATGGCGGTCACATCGTTTTCTCGCTCATCGAAATGATTTTTCGCCGACCGGTTCATCCCAAGGTAGTTACAATATCAACCAATATATTCGCCTCCCTCCTGATTGGCCTTTTTGTGATATTAACCTATCGGGACGCCCTCCGGTTTACCCCACTGGGCGGTCTGGTGAACAAATTAATGGGACCCAAAAACCAGGCCACCGAGCAGGTTCAGCCGGCCGTCGCTCCCTCCAAAGCCCCTGTCAGCCCGTCCAAAT
>JBAXMJ010000256.1:0-1468 GCA_037134355.1 bacterium
TAGGCCCTGTCCGCCTAGGCGGAGAACAAGCAATGGAGCGGGTTTGAAGGCGAAAGAAAGAAGGCATGGACAGCAAAAAATGCTGCCATGCCTCAAATCGGGTGTTTATATTTCGGTTTGCAGACAAAAAACAAACACATCGATGAGCAAGATCATATCCTTCCAAGAGTTCCTGAGTCCAGCAATTGTTCCGGTTTTCGGAAACAAAGATTACGCGGATCTGAAGCGGTTGCTTGAGCGCGTCGACCGGATTTTGCATGTCAGCGGGTTGGAATTCCGGTTTGTGGAGCTGAGCATGGCGCGCTTCGATGCCCGTGTGGCCAAGCTGGAAGCGGCCGGGGAGAAAGTGCTTTCCGGTCCCGACGCCATCGGGCGATACCAGCAACAAAGCAGCCAGGCACTGCGGTGCATGGTGCTCAAGAACCTGATCGGCGTGTGCTACCGGGAGATGAGCCGGCAGTTGGCCATGTGCGAACTTTACCAGTGGTTCTGCCGGGTGCAGAGGGTTCCCGTGGTAAGGGCACCGTCAAAAAGCACGCTCAACGATTATGCGAAGTGGCTTCCGGCGGAAGAAATGGAGTTGTTGCGCGACACACTGGGCGAGGCGCTTCGGGACGAGGCGCGGGCGAAAATCATCGGGCTCGAGCACGAGTTGGACATGGCGGTGGTGTGGGTGGATTCGACGTGTTTGAAGGCGAACATCCACTTCCCGGTGGACTGGGTGCTTCTGCGCGACGGAGTCAGGACGCTCGCGGGACACATTTTGACAATCCGACGTCACGGGCTTCTCCACCGGATTCCGGAACCGGAGAGTTTTTTGCGCGAGATGAACGCGCTTTGCATGGCGATGAGCGCCGGGGCCGGGAAAAAGACCGGGGGAAAAACAGACCGCAAGAAAGAGCGAAAGAAAATCTTCCGTCGAATGAAAACCTTGTGCGCGGTGGTGCTGAAACATGCCGGGCGCTACCGCGCTCTCCTGGATGAGTGCTGGGAGGAAAGCGATCTCACGCGCCCGCAAACCGAAGTGATCCTGCGAGGGATGGACAGCGTGATCGCGCAGATGCCGGAAGCCAAACGGCAGGCACACGAGAGAGTGATTGGGGGACGGAAGGTGCCGAGCAAGGATAAGATCCTGAGTCTTTACGAGAGCGACATCCATGTGATCGTGCGCGGAAAAGCAGGAGCCCCAGTCGAGTTCGGCAACAGCCTGTTATTAGCGGAAACCACAGATGGATATATCCTCGATCACGAGTTGATGAAGGCGCGCTCACCGGGAGATCCGAAGTGGCTTGAGCAACGCTATCCTGGAATGAAGGAAAAGAGCGGCGGGCAGCTCTGCGGGGTCATAACAGACCGGGGGTTTGAGAGCAAAGCCAACCGCCGAATGCTCGAGGAAGACGACGTTTTCAACGGGCTGTGCCCGAGGAACCCGCGGGAACTCGCAGACCGCCTAAAGAAGGATGAAGTC
>JBAXMJ010000257.1:0-1464 GCA_037134355.1 bacterium
GCAGGAAGTGCTTGGACGCGTCCGTCTCGTTGTCGAACGGATCATGGGTGGCTCCAGAATCAATCACCGGGAGATAGTGCCAATGGACGAGATCGTCAGACCATTGGATGAAGTAAGTCCAGCCTTCCGTGCCGGTCCAGTCGAATCGCCATATTGGGAGGCCGGAGTCGGTATCAATTCCATGTTGCTCGAACGTGGGGTGGGGATCGGGCACGCCAGGTTCCAAGGCACGCGCCGGACAAATCAGGCATCCGAGCAGTAACAAGACAGGCTTCATGGCGTGGCTCCTTTCGCCTTCGTGTCAGATTGCCCATCTGGACCCGGTTGGGGGGCACGTTTGCCGCGCCACCAGCGGATCGTCACATTCTCGGGTTGCGGCGGATGCTCTTTCTCCCATGCCTTGGCGGCCGCTTCGTAACGCAATCGCTGTTTGTAGGCATCGTCAAATTGAGCTTTGTGAGTTCTGTATAGCTCATGGAGCTTCCTGATACCGCCAGTCGCAACCAGGTTCTCCGGGTTTCCCTTGACGAGCACAAAGCCGGGTTCTTTTGGAATCGGAGGGATTGTCGGAACCTTGGACGCAATGATAACTCCAGACTCGACGATGCGCGGCGTGGTGGATTCATCTCCTATCATCATAAAAATGAGATATGTCGTGCTGCCAACCTCTACTGAGTTCGTGTCTTTCATCACATTAAAGTCAAGGTTGCTCCACGCTTCGTATTCTTCCCCGCCATGCGTCCATCGGAGCAACGTCGCCCTATGGTCATAGACCGTGCCGGACAAACCCAGCGACACAACCGGATGAGCGCGCCTTTCCTCCAGCCATTCGGCGCGACGGGCGGCGATTTCCTCGGGAGAGAGCACTGGGACGGCGGCTTTCTCGACCATGGGAGGTTCTTCGAGTGGCACAAGTTCCTCCATCGTAATCGTGCGGCCACGCTCGGTCTTACTGAAACGCTGGAGGACGTCGGACTCAAGCACTGCGGGAATGGGCGGCTTTGGAGCGGGGGGGACGAATTCCCTAACGAAGGCTTGCCCGGCGATTTCCGGTGTATTGGTGTCAGATGACGGCACCGGGGCGGGCGGGGTATCTTCGCCTCTGAGGAGCTGGCAATAAGCCAACCACGTTAGAAAGAACTGAAACAGGAATTGTCTCATGACTGATGGTGTTAGGTTCAAAAACTTCTATCGCAATTAGACTACGAAACTGTTTGGCTCTGCCAAGAAAATTATTGGAAATTTTTCTGCAATAGGTTTCGCAGCACGCTTGAAATGCGTTTCCCGATGGGCGCAGGACCAATCTAGCGGGACGAGGCAGTTAGATCTGGCGACAAAACGAGTATTTGCATGCGTCACAAGTCGCTGATTGTGAATAGGAAATCTATTAAGCGGGGCGACAAAGTCCCCGGGTCTCCCCACCCCCATCCAAATCATGTGAAAGGTGTTTTTTCAGCTTTACAC
>JBAXMJ010000258.1:0-1437 GCA_037134355.1 bacterium
GTTGGCATCGAAACAGATGGGGCCATTCAGAAAGGAACTGCACGATGAATCAAGTAAAGGCGGATGTACGAGCGCTGTTTCAGTGGGAAGACCCAGCCGTTCTCCGGTTGACGGAGGAAATCTTCGCTAAATGCATTCTTGGCAAGATCTTTCCGCCCGAGGGCGACCTGAAGCAGAACTGGATTGCTCCCGGTGGATGTTACAGAGGCCAGTGGATATGGGATACGATGTTCGTTGTCGATCTATTGAGCATTGTGCCTGATACCGAAGAGACGATTCGCGACGTATTCCAGAATTACTGGGACTTTCAGGCAAGGTGGAATCGAGATATGCCCGACTATGCTCATGACATGGTCGCGTGCGCAATATTACCGCCGACGGGGTATACTCAGTACACCCAGATCCCGACCATGGCCTGGGGTCTCGAGCGGGTTTACCGGCGAAATGGTGATAAGCAACTCGTCGCCCAAAGCCTCGCGCCCCTTGAAAAGTATCACGACTGGTATTGGCGGGAACGGGATGTGACCAACGTCAATTTGGTCGGAGTTGGCACTTACGGAAATAATTTGGGGAATCCTGACTGGGACGACGTTCAGTGCGCACGGTTTGAAACCTTCGACTTTGAGTGTAACCTGGATGACTTGAAACTGACGAAGCATCCGACACGCCTGGGCGAACACGAAGGCCCATGGTACGGGGATATCTGCTTGCCGGGGATATCATCGTATCTGATTCTGGCTGAAAAGTGCCTGGCCCGCTTGGCGGAGATCATGGGGGACAACGAGATGGCGAGGCGCCGCAGGGCCAGGGCAGACAAAGGCACCGAAGCCATGCGGACGCATATGTGGGACGAAGGGACAGGCCTTTTCCTGGCGGTCAAGCGTGACACTTTGGAGAAGATACCGGTGGCGACCATCGGTAGTTGGATCCCGCTCCACGCCGGAATTCCCACCAAGAAACAAGCCGAACGAATGGCCGAGGCGCTCCAGTCGGAAAATTGGCAGACACCACTACCGCTTCCCACCGTCGATCGACAGGATCCCCGATACAGGTCTAATGGATTTTGGCGCGGAGACGTCTGGCCACCGACAAACTATCAAGTTGCCGACGGCCTGGCGGCCTACGGGTACAAGGAACTTGCCGCGGTGATTGCAGACAAGACCATTGCCAATGCGCTCATGAACGGCATCAATGAGCGCTATGATTCCATTTCAGGCAAGGGGCTCGGAGTTGACTTTCTCGGAATGAGCGGCGTCATGGTGACCATGATGCTTGAAGGGCTTAGCAAGGCATACAGGCTGCGAATACGCACGGATTGACGAAAACGACAACAATGCCAACCAGCAAATGCTCGGTACGGCTTCCGCCGCCCGAGATTTGCGACGTTCGCAGAAGAAAATGAACATCGATATACAGGATGAACAGGATAATTCGGGA
>JBAXMJ010000259.1:0-1419 GCA_037134355.1 bacterium
CCGGAGTGTGCTTCAGCAACTGGTACCTGAGTGATGATTCGGCTGATCTTAAGAAGTGGGCTATTCCCGGAACCAACACCATAGCGCCGACGAACTGGATGACTTTCTTTGAGGTGAATGGTTTTCATCCGGCGACCAATTCAGGGTTCGGTCTGAATAAGGGAGGGGAGGACATATTCCTGTCGTATCTGCCGGGTAATACCAACGACCGCGTTGCCGACTGTGTCAGCTTCAAAGGTCAGGAAAACTATCGCACGTGGGGCCGCTATGGCGATGGCGGCGCATGGTGGTACACGACGATGCCGACCACAAACAAGGCCAATGCCCTTGCCGCCCAGACGTTGGTGATTACAGAGATCATGTTTCATCCGCCCACGAATGCGGTCAATCCCGGCACGAATTACAACGACGAGTTCATAGAGTTGTATAATCCCGGGTCTGCTTTTGTCACGCTCACGAACGAAGCCGGTGCCTACCGGATTGACGGAGATGTCAGTTTTGTCTTTGCGAGCAACACGACGATCGCGGCAGGCGGTTATCTGGTCGTGGTATCATTTGATCCGGTGACGAATGCGACGGTGCTGGCTGCGTTCCTGCAAACTTACGGACTGGAGGCGGGGCAGATAAATATAGTCGGGCCATACTCTGGAAAGTTATCCAATCACGGAGGCAGGGTGGCGGTTGAACGGCCGTTGTCGCCTGATGTGGTCGGCGATCCAGGGATGTTCTGGGTGATCGTTGACGAGGTGATCTACTTCGAGCAGTGGCCGTGGCCCGATAATACTGATGGGACAGGATATTCACTGCGCCGCCTGCTGGGCTCGCAGAGCGGGAATGATCCGGCAAATTGGATGGGCAGCCTGCCAACGCCGGGTCTGTCGCCGGGAGTAGTCACATTGATGGGGCCGTATTCGGGTTCTGTTATGTTTGCCCCGGCCACAGCTAAGTTCACTGCAGTGATCGACGATTCCAGAGTTACTGACTCGGTGGTGCAGGTGGAGTTCCGGGAAGGGACTAACCTGCTGTTCGTTACGAGCACGGAGCCGTACGAATATGTGTGGAACGAGAGTGAGACCGGCACTTATCACTTGTGGGCAAGGATGATAGATGCGGGCGGGGCAGGGACTAATGATTCACGGACTACCACAATCGGGGTGTTGGCACTGGTAAATGTCGGGGCGAGTAACATCATGGATACGGCAGCTGACATTCACGGGAGGCTGATCGGGGGTGGCCCGGTTGACGTATATATATGCTGGGGGCGGACAGATCAGGGAACTAACCGGTGGTGGTGGGATAATGCCACTTACGTCCGGTCTGTAAATGCGGAGCCGTTCGCGATTCATGTGACGGGCATTACGCCCGGGACGTGGTATTACCGCTGTTTTGCAAGGGCAGGCGTGAACGAGGGTTGGGCAC
>JBAXMJ010000260.1:0-1398 GCA_037134355.1 bacterium
GACCTGTCGGGGTCAGACTGTAAATTACAATTAATTCGAAACATGTGCCTGCTTCCTGGCGAGCGCGGCAAGTCGAGCCAATACCTCGGGTGGCACAAGGTCTTTCGCGCGTTTCCGCGCCGCGCTTACGGCCTGCAAACTGACTCCACCATAGTACTCGCCTATCTCTCTTTGCGTCATCCCACTCAACCGGCAGGCCAACTCTATCGCCGCCAGCTTTGCCGTCCCCGTCTTTTTCCTGCGACCATGCGCTTTCAACTCCCCGGCCACCGTCATAAACTCTCTCGCCACAATTTCATCAACACGTCCCCGCGAAATCCGGACTTCTGGATACGCCACATCCCGATCCCGCGACGATCCACTCTTACGCTCCCTTAATTCCTCTTCCAATCCCACGACTAGTAACATGGTACAGCGCTCCTGCAAATTGTTTTCGCAGCGGCCTTGGCATGCCCCCGCCTTCTCGACATACAACCACCCGTCAACCTATTTGTAATTTACCTATTTGTAATTTACAGTCTGACCCCGACTTCCTAGGATTTCTCTAGCTACAAAAGTCTTTGGAAGGGGGTTCGGGGGAGAACATTCTTCAGAAAGGTTCCCCCGACAAACCCTAAATTTGAACCATGCCTGCGGATGTTTCCGCTCTCATGCTTCACTCTCGTCAGCCACTCCCGGCGGGGTGAGCGTCGGGATAATTCGGAAAATCGAGCCCTCCAGCACGATCGTCGCCCGGCCGCGGATCTCGGCCGCGGAGGGAGGATGTCCCAGGGACACACAGATTGATGTCGTCCCTCAAGGATGTCCCAGGGAAGGATGTCCCAGGGACACACAGACTGATGTCGTCCCTCAAAGTTTCTATCGTTCGCTCCCATAATAATTAATCCATCAAGAGGCCAACTGGACCGTCAAACCGGAAAGTCATTCACCAACACGCCCTCAGTAGAGCAGGGACAGGTTAATTGTAAGTATTCCGATGAATTCCCAGTCATAATTCAATTTTGATTCAATAAAGCCAGTTACATGCTGCCGGAAGGTCAGACGCTCCCTCCGCACGACTTCCTTCTACAGGGGTTCGGTGTTGTTTTCAACCAATCAGCTATCAGGACTCAATACCGGATAAGGGTGGGCTTGATCGGCCACCAGGATTCATCCAGTTTTACTCCACTCTCTCTACCTTTACCCTCAAGCCGGCACACCACCCCCATACACATTCAACCGTAACTCACGGGCTGTGCACAAGGACCCAAAATCCGCCCCCTTCATCGGCCGGGCACCTGTTTCCCGTTTGGCACCGAAATTCTTGCGATATTTCAAAAAACGGTCCTCTACAAATGTCCGGCTCCCAAATATCACCCCGTCCGTGAAATACCTTACCCGGCACCGTAGAATCTCGTT
>JBAXMJ010000261.1:0-1392 GCA_037134355.1 bacterium
GCTAGGGTTTGTGTGTTTTAATGACCGATTACTGCTTTTGTTTCGGGTGAATGGTTTTCGGGGGGCTGGGTTATTCCTAATGTCTTCCTTGCCGGGTAAGCGCCGTTGGGTTTCAACGATCGCAGCCTGCTATCCGCGCGTTTACTTTTGGCTTTCGCCAGCAAAGCGCCAAATGACTGATACGGGTCGAGGAAAGGAAACGCGGTCTCATCTATCAATCGGACGTTTCTAAAACGCCCAAAGAATTTTCCAGACGCGCGACATTCGGAGGGGAAAGTTTATACGGAAAATTTAAGTGTCTTGGGATCTCGTTTGGGGGAGGTGGACTCTCGTGGGCGGGTTCATTTCAGGGTTGCTCCGATTTCCGTCTCAAGCCGCTTCGGGCAGGTATACCAACCCGAACTTCTCCGCCTCCACTTGTCCCGTAAACACTCTCCATAAATCCACGGCTAATTGCCGTGCTATTGCCACAACGGCTTTCTTCCTCGCCGCTGGGTTGGGCGTGGGACTGTTCAACACGGGGGCCCATTTCAGGAGTGCCGTGTACCCGGGTTGCCACCGGATCATTCGCCACACCATCTCCACAAGCATTGCTCGTACTCGGGGGTTCCCGCTCTTGCTGACGCTTCCGGCTCGGCGTTTGCCGCCACTGCTGTGTTCCCGAGGACACAACCCCGTGTAACTCGAGACCTGGCGCCGGTTGTTAAACCGATTCCAGTCTCCCACCTCTCGTCTCAGGATCTCAAACGTTAAGGGACCCACTCCTCTTGGGATCTTTTGCTCCTGGGCCGCTTCCTGAATCGCGTTTGTCAACTTCGCCTCCTCAACCTCCAATGGGCCCAGGATCACGATGAACACCTCCAGCCGTTCAATCACCCACGCAGGAGCCAGTATTTTGAGCGCGGTCCACGCCTTTCCTTTCCACCACTTCCCTGTGACATGGATGTTGTGCGTCGCAAGGAGACTCCGGCCCATCGCCGCCAGTCGTTGGCGTTCGCGCACCAGTTGCTGCCGCTGCCGGGTTATGGCACGTTCCCGCTCTTCGTCCACCGTCGGAATACGCACCGTGCTAAACGCTTTTTTGTTTCCACGTTCATACCGATCCAGACGCTGGCACAGCGCGGCGGCATCCAATCGGTCGTTCTTCACGCCTTTGCCACGCTCATCCCAGTCCTGGGGTTGCACCACGTAGTTCTTGATGCCGAGTTCCTCCAACCGACGGTGCAAGTGGAACCCGAACGCACCCGCCTCATAACAGGTCACCACGTTACCGGTGAGCTTCTGTTGTTTAACTACAAAGAGCAGGAGCTCGTCGTAGGTCATCTTCTGCACGGGCTGTGGAGTCGCCCCGTCGACCTGACGGCTTACCCAGTAATACTGGGCGTGGGCGTC
>JBAXMJ010000262.1:0-1364 GCA_037134355.1 bacterium
CCATATTGCCATCATATCCCACATACCCCACCGCCCCACCATACACCCCGCGCGGCTCAGGCTCCAGCTCATGAATGATCTGCATGGCCCGGATCTTCGGGGCACCCGACAGGGTTCCCGCCGGAAAAGTGGCGCGAATCACGTCAAAGGCATCAAATTCCCGGCGTAACACCCCCTGCACATGCGACACCAGGTGCATCACATGGCTGTACCGTTCGATCATCATGTAGTCGGTAACCTGCACGCTGCCCATCTCGGCAATCCGCCCGATGTCGTTGCGGCCCAGATCCACCAGCATCACATGCTCGGCCTTCTCCTTTTCATCCGACAACAATTCATCCGCCAACAGGCGATCCGCCGCATCATCCACCCCGCGTGGCCGGGTTCCGGCAATCGGACGCAACTCCACCCGGTTGCCCGTCAGACGAACCATGACTTCAGGGGACGACCCCACAAGCGTCTGTCCTCCCACCTTGAGAAAAAAGGTATAGGGCGAGGGATTCAACAACCGCAACGCCCGGTAAAGATACAGCGGCGGAATATCAGCCTTTGCGCTGAACCGCTGACTCAACACCACTTGAATGATGTCACCTGCGTAGATATACTCCTTCGCCTTCTTCGCCATGCCGCAGAATTCCTCACGGGTCATGTTGGACTCGAAGTGCACCTCGCCACCGCCCTCGTAGGACGGGGGCTCCACCGGCTGGTTCAAGGTGTGCTCGATGCCTTCGATTTCCGAAACCGCACGACGATACGCCGCTTCCGGAGACGTGGATTCAGACGGACGGGTACACACCACAATCTTGAGAGTGTGCCGGATATTATCGAACACGATCATCCGGTCTGCCTGAACAAAACGGCTTCGCAGTCGAAGCCCCGACCGGCCGGGTTTCGGCTCGGGCATATGCTCAAACTCCCGCATGGCTTCATAACCGATAAAGCCTACCACGCCCCCGATAAACCGGGGCAACCCCGGAACAGGAGCGACCCGCACCCCTTTAAAAACCCGACGGATCTCCTCCAGCCCGCCTTCATCTTTCCGGTGATCCACTTCCAGGAAAGGACGCGGATCAACCCCGACAAAGGAATACCGGCCCCACTTCTCACCGCCCTCCATACTTTCCAGGAGAAAAGCATTCTCCCGGTTGATGAATCGCTGCAAGACGGAGACCGGCGTTTCAAGATCGGCCAGCACTTCCTTGATCACCGGCACGATATCGTAATCCCGCGCCAGTCCGACATACTTTGTTTCATTGGGGTACATGATGTTTCTATGTATAGAAACAAACGCCGGAATAGTCAACAGGAAAAGGGCGCATCTGCGATTTGGTGCACGCTCTTTTGCGGGTAACGGCAGGAAAGAC
>JBAXMJ010000263.1:0-1317 GCA_037134355.1 bacterium
GATTCATCTCGGCGGCCTTCACCAGATTGTGCATTTCTCGAGCGGTCACATAATGGAGCTGCCAGCGCTGTCCGTCATTAAATTCCCGCTGCAGGGTGTCATGCATGGCCTGCATCGGGGAGCCCAACAATACCCCGGAATTTTCAGGGACGCAGCCATGCGTGTGGAGTTTGACAAATACCCAGTCCGGACGGCCTTTCACCCCGATTTGCTGACGTGCCCACAACCGGACCCGGCCGGCTGTCGGCGGATTAGCTCCTGAAATATCTGCATTTTCCAGCCGCGGCAGAACCCCCCATTTGCGACGCGCCCAGTTTAGCGCCAAAGGACCGGTGATCAGGAGAAGAGGGAGAGATTGAACAGAAGTCGCAAAGCTCGCAAAGGAAGAGTTTTCTTTACCGCCTCCGGCGGAAAAACAATTCGCCTTCCTTTGCGAGCTTTGCGACTTCTGTTCAATATTCTTCTCTCTTACTCGATTGAAGGCCTCGACACGCACTCCCCTGTCCGCCCCGCGCGGCTGGCCGGGCACATCTTTTGCATAGTAGATCGCATTCACCATCTTCGGCTGCGTTGGTGAAGGGGCGGAGGGGAATGTGAAATCAGCAAAGCATCCTGTTTCCGCGAGGATTCCGAGTTCCTCATTCACCCCGCACCAGTCGCCGTCCGGCCGCGAGTTGCACAATGACCAGTTGCCATGAATAAAGGCGTAGCGAATACAGGGTTCAGGGTTCAGGGTTCGGGGTTCAGGGGTTGGGATGCCGCCTGACTTCGGATCAGAGACTTCAGGCTTTTTGTTTCCAAAATCCTGAACCCTGAACCCTGAACCCTGAATCTCCACTCCCAGCAAGCCGTGCTTTTCGTGAAGCAGATCCCTGAAGCTCACCAGCTTTTCACGGAAACCCGCGGCGGTATCGTGACGGTGATGGAGGTGGATTTCGACTTCCCCAAAGCCACGGCGGCAAAAGGCGGCAAGCGAGTCCAGAATGGTGGCATCGTACTCCTCCTGCGGATAAAAGAAGGTATGGCGCGGAGGAAGACCGTCGGCGTCACGAAACGAGTCCACCGATCCGGGATATGTCGCGAGCCAGTCATTAACCGTCTGGCGAGCGGTCGCCACATCGGCGCCATCACGAAAGGGCTCAAAGTGATCGCAAACACAGACGATCAAGTGGCGTGTGCCAGAGACTCGAGGCGAGCGGGACAGAACGGATCTCAGATAGCCGGGGAACCACTTATCAATGGCTTTGAACATGGGGCTCTCTTTACCACGGCAGGTGAAAGAAGAAAAGATTTACCGCGAGGCAGCCTCATCGTTCA
>JBAXMJ010000264.1:0-1307 GCA_037134355.1 bacterium
ATGTCGCTGATGACCTTTATCGGAAATCCGTCCAATATCCTGACGGAACTTCCTCAGTATGCCCGGTTGTTGAAACTTCGTAATCCCTTTTTGTCGAACGAGGATCTGGAACAGATTCGCAGTCTTCACATCAAGGATTTCAAAGCCTGCACCTTACCGATTGGCTTTGTGGCGGGCGGGGGCGCGGGCGATCTTGAAGCCGCACTTGAAGCCCTGTGTGTCAGCGCGGATGAAGCCATTTCCGCCGGGCAGAACCTATTGATTCTCAGTGATCGAAACCTGCCTGCGAGTCTGGCACCCATTCCGGTGCTTTTGGCGGTGTCGGCAGTCAATCGCCACCTGACCCGTGAAGGGCGACGAACCGGGGTTGGCTTGATTGCGGAAACGGGTGAGGCTCGTGAAGTGATGCATATGGCTCTTCTTCTGGGCTATGGTGCCACGGCGATCAATCCCTACATGGCGTTCGAGACCATTTCGGATATGGCCCTCAAAAAGGAATTGAGCGTCGAGATCGGGTCGGCCCGGGCCATGGAAAACTATGTGGCTTCGCTCTGCGAGGGACTTCGGAAAGTCATGTCCAAGATGGGCATTTCGACCTTGCGTAGTTACCGGAGCGCCCAGGTTTTCGAGGCAGTCGGCTTACATGAGTCGATTCTTGCTCGTTATTTCGAGGGAACGGCCTCCCGGGTGGGGGGTATCGGGCTTGCGGAAATTGCGGCCGAGACCCAGGCCCGGTATCGTGAAGCCTACCATCTGCCCGAAGACGCGGCGCCGATCCTGACCTCGGGCGGACAGTACCGCTTCAGGGCTGACGGGGAGCGTCATCTCTGGTCGCCGGAAGCCATTGCCAATCTTCAGCACGCGACCCGGTCAGGGGATTCCAAGCTATACAAGGATTATGCCCGGTTGATCAACGATCAGTCTGAAAAGCAGTTTACCTTGCGCGGGATGTTCCGGTTTGTTCAGGGGACATCCGTACCGTTGAGTGAAGTGGAGCCTGCCTCGGCCATTGTTAAACGTTTTTGCACGGGTGCCATGTCGTTTGGCTCCATCAGTCGCGAGGCCCATGAAGCCATGGCGATTGCCATGAACCGGTTGGGCGGAAAGAGTAACAGCGGGGAGGGTGGGGAAGACCCCGCCCGGTACAAGCCGCTCCCCAATGGGGATAGCCGGTGTAGTGCCATCAAGCAGGTTGCCAGCGGGCGTTTTGGTGTCACCACCGAGTACTGTGTCAACTGCAAGGAGCTCCAGATCAAGATTGCTCAGGGCGCGAAGCCCGGTGAGGGCGGCCAGTTGCCGGGCCATAA
>JBAXMJ010000265.1:0-1266 GCA_037134355.1 bacterium
GTTCACCCTTCACACCCGGTGCAGGGGCTAATTCACGAGATCAGGAGTTCTGAATTTCCCGTTCAAATCGACACCACGCCTTTTTGCCTTGGAGACCGCGTGAATCATGGCTTGCAGAACTTTCACCCTCTTCTTAACCGGACACTAGTGAGCGCGAAATCCTAAAAAACGCCGTGGCCTTCTTTGCGAAAGACCTTGGGTGAAATGCGGGTTCATCCGGGGGCAACAGAAGGCCTACCCCATTGCCGTGCTGTGCGAAGTGATGCAAGTGAGCAGGAGCGCCTGCTATGCGTGGGCCAAGCGGCCCGAGACGGCCGACAAGGATCGGGAAATGCAACAGGTGGGACATCAGGCCACCCGGATTTTCGAGGATTCCAGGCGCACCTACGGCTCCAAATGCCTGTCGCGAGAATTGAAAAAGGCGGGCTTTGCCGCAGGCCGTCACAAGACCCGGTCGATCATGGCGAAACTGAACCTGCAACCGCGCTACCCCAAGCGCTTCAGTGTCACGATGGACAGCGATCACGGCGAGGCCGTTTCGCCCAACCTGCTGGCCAGGCAATTCGACGGGGTGGCCACGAACACCGTCTGGACGGCCGACATCACGTCTGTGTGGACGCTGAAAGGCTGGCTGTATGTCGCCCGTCGTCATCGACCTGTTTTCCCGCCGCGGGGCGGGGGCTGGACGGCTGACAGCCACATGTGGGTGTCGCTGTGCGTGCAAGCCTTGCAAATGGCGTTTTGGCGGATGAGGCCGGAATCCGGGCTGCCGCACCATTCCGACAGGGGCAGCCAATACACCAGCGCCGAATACCGTGGGCAGATGAAGGCCATGGACATGCGGCAAAGCATGAGCCGGAAGGGCAATTGCTGGGACAACAACCCGACGGAGTGCGTGTTCCGCAGACTGAAACACGAACAACTGAACTATGAGCGATTCGAAACCAAAGGCCAGGCAAAATTGAGTGTCATCGATTGCCTGGCTTTTTACAACGGCAAGCGTTCACATTCAAAACCGGGGTACAAAACACCTCTGGAATTTGAACGGGATTTTTACAGCAAGGCTGCCTAAAAAAGTGTCCGGTTTTAGTTGACCATTACACGTTGGACATGGTCGGCGTCGAGGTGACGACGGCCGACACTGGGAGGACGGCGAGGTTTTCGAGGGGCTGCTCGACCAGGTGGAGGGCAACATCGAACAGATCGACGGAGACGGGGCCTACGACACCCGTGGGGCGTATGCCGCCGCGGCGGCGCGTGACGCAC
>JBAXMJ010000266.1:0-1191 GCA_037134355.1 bacterium
GACCGGGTGGTGCAAACGGCCCTGAGAGCGGTTGTCGAACCGATCTTCGAGCGGGAATTTGCGCCACAGAGTTACGGGTTTCGGCCCGGACGAGGCTGCAAGGATGCGCTGCGGCGGGTGGACGAGTTGCTGGAAAGCGGCCACGTCCACGTCGTGGACATCGACATCAAGGGATACTTCGATTCGATCCCGCACGACCGGCTCATGGAGCTGGTGGAAAAGCGCATCGCCGACGGGCGGGTGCTGGGAATGATCGAGGGGTTCCTCAAAGCCGGAGTGATGGAAGAGATGAAAAGCTGGGAGCCGGAGGAAGGCACGCCGCAAGGCGGAGTCATCAGCCCGCTGCTGGCCAACATTTACCTCGACCCGCTGGACTGGCTGATGGTGCAAAACGGGCTGGAAATGGTGAGGTATGCCGACGACATGGTCGTCCTGTGCCGCGACGCCGAGAAAGCCCGAGGAGCACTGGAAGCCGTCCGGGAATGGATGGGACAAGCTGGCCTGACATTGCATCCCGAAAAGACCCGAGTGGTGGAAATGATCGAGCCAAGGAGTCACTTCGACTTCCTTGGGTATCGGTTTTGGAGAAGCCGCGGAGGAGGGATCAAAAGGCTGGTGCGCCCGAAGAGCAAAAGGAAACTGAGGCAGAACCTCAAACCGGAAACCCGCCGCAACAGCGGGCAGAGCATGGAAGCAATCGTGGCGAAGCTCAATCCAGTCCTGCGGGGCTGGTATGGATACTTCAAGCACGCCCATGCGAGCTTGCTGGAAGAAATGGACGGATGGGTGAGGGGACGACTGCGCGGAATCCTGCGCAAAAGAAGGAAGGGAAGAGGCCGGGCGCGAGGCCGGGATCATCACCGGTGGAAGAATCGATACTTTGACACCCTTGGGCTCTTCAGCCTTGAAGCGGCCCAAGCAAGGGAACTGACCAGCCTCCAACAAGGAGCAAAATGCTGACTGGAAAGCCGGATGCGGGAAATCCGCCTGTCCGGTTTGGTGGGAGGGGCGAGGAGTTGCATCCCCGCTCCTACCCCGATCTGTGGGTTTGCACTTATCGGAGATGCACCCCCTGAACAATCCTGAACAAATCTGGCATTGCCAAACTGGCCAGGAGGGATCACAATGCGCTCAGGTTCTCCTTTACAAACTTCAGTTTCCCATCCACGTGCGGGATAAGTCGCACACAGA
>JBAXMJ010000267.1:0-1156 GCA_037134355.1 bacterium
GGAGAAACCCGGGCAGGGCCACATGCAGCTGATCCGGCATCACCTCGGGAGAAATGCTTCCATCCGGCTCGGCCAGGCTCGGCCCCACGTCGAGATAGAACACCCTTTTGCCATCGGCCAGATCCTTGAGCCTGGCATTGAGGGCGTCGACACTTGCGTTTTTCGGATCATGGATGGCGGGGCCTCTGGGAAAGACGCCCAGAATGAGGATCTTTGCCTCCGGGGCCTTTTCCTCCACCATTTTCACCAGCTTTTGGATGCCTCCGGCGGTCTCCTCGGGAGGGAATTCACTGGAAACGTTGTTTGTCCCGATCAGCAGGACGAGCACCTTCAAGGGGGCGGCTTCCAGCGAGGTCCGCTGCATGCGCCAGATGACGTTTTGCACCCGGTCTCCGCCGACTCCCAGATTGACCGGGCGGTAGGCCCCAAAATGTTTTTCCAACAACTCCTGGGGCCAGCGGGAGGTGATGGAATCTCCGAGAAAGACCAGCTCGGGCTTGCGAGCCAGGAGGGCTTCATTGAAAGCGGCCTGCTTGGCTTCGTAAACCGCGTAGGTTCCGTCGGGATCATACTGCGGACCATAGGCATCGATCGGCAGATGAAATGTGTTTTGCGGCGGGGCCGGAGATTTTCCGTCCGGCCATTCCTCCAGAGTGTATCGGATGGCGCCCACGGTTCTGTCTACCAATTTGGCCGCGCCAACGGCCACGGAAACCGTATCCCCCTTTTTGAGCGGCCCGAGCGCCTGCTGAAAAAGGGTCGGCACCCGGGCCATGCCGACGGTGAGATCCTTCAGAAGGGCTCCGTTGAGGAAAATCTTTAGCTCCACGCCTGCTGCCACGGTTTTATTCTGGATGTTGCCATCATTCACCCAAACCAACCCGGAGGAATCCCGGGGCATGGTATACGATGCGATCAGGTATCTTTTCGGTCCATCTGCGGGGCTCTCCGGCACCTTCGCCACCCCGTTCGAAGTCAGGATGGGAGTATCCTCCCGCAAGCCCCCCTTACCATCCAACACCCCGCGTTGCAGCGTCGTGCGGCTGGAGCCGGGCATTTTGCCTCTCATGGCGGTTAAATCACTGTATTCCGCCGCTTGTTCCAGCGGGCCATCGGGGTTCCATGCCACCCTCCAACCCTCCGGAGGTTTTTCGGA
>JBAXMJ010000268.1:0-1140 GCA_037134355.1 bacterium
CGGAGGGAATCCCGTAGACCTCCAGGAAGGAATCCCAGTCTTTTAGCGTCAGGGTCCGGCCCAGGTATTGAAGCGCCAGCAACCGGTCAATGGGGACAGTGTCGAGGATCACGAAGTTGGTCGGGTCAATCGCGCTCCCGCGTTTGCGCCCGCTGACAGCGTTCTGGTTGTATTCCCAGTCCCCGTACATCCCGTCCCGAACCCAGAACCACTGTTCGACCGGCTCCAGCCGCGTCACCAATCCCGAGGGGTCATAATGCTTCTCAAGGTGCCCGAACCCGCGGAAGAACCCGGTGAACAGGAAGGAAACCGCGTCGCGGAGATTCTCCACCCTGTCATACGCCTCCCGCAACAGCGCCGCCTGCTCTTCCGCCAGAATTTGATCGCCGTTTTTCTTCTGGATTCTGGATTCTGACTTCTGGATTCTCGCCTCTCCCGCCTCCGGCGGGCAGAGGCGCACGTCCCAATCACACGAAAGCAACACGGCCCGTCGCCTCTGCATAACCGAAAATACCATCGGATCCGACCGCTCCATATAGTGGTAGAACCACTGGAGATCGGCGTACTGTCCACGTTCCCCGGCATCAAGCAGGGCCATCAACCGGGAAAGGTTCATCCCGCGTAATGGATTATAGGCGTCCCGCCATGCGTTGTTCTTTTGGTCGTAAATACTTAACGCTTTCATGGTGTTCTCCGCCGGTGGGGTAGGGATAAATGTCCCGGTAATATCCGGACAAACGTCCCTCCCGTCTTCTCCCTCTCCCTGGGAGGGGAGAGGGTTGGGGTGAGGGTTGCTTTTCTGCCTACTGCAAACTGCCTACTGCCCACTGGTTTGAATCACTTCCGGCCTGACAATCTCCGGACTCACCGTGCGGGGCTGTTCAAGCGCTTTGTTCAACATCTGGTTCCCGTAATAGAAACCGAGGCCGAACCTGGCCACGCCAGAGGCACCCTCGACGAGCTTCTCCAGCACGCCCGGCTCCCTGGGGATCGCATTCAGGGGCGGCAGGATGGAAGAAACCTTCATTTCATTCACGCCGGTCGCCGAAATGGTCATGTTTGATCCCTTGATCGTGACCAAATCTACCGTCCGGGGCTGGCTGTAATAACTGTCCAGCCCCTTATTGACGTCCACCTTCT
>JBAXMJ010000269.1:0-1095 GCA_037134355.1 bacterium
GGTCTAGGCAGCGCCCTGCCGCCGATAGATTTCCTGGTGGACCGTGGTTCCGAACGCCTTAGAGATGAGGACGCACGTCTCTACAGACGGGTTGGCCTTGTGGCTCTCTAGGCGGCTATAGGCGGGTTGGTCCTTCCCAATCATTTCAGCGACCTGAGCCTGGGTAAACCCACGACTCATTCGGAGATACCGCAGCACGACCGGGAAGAGGTCCTGCTCGGTGAGCGCAAGGCACCCGCCCTTCGGTTCGCCGAAGTGGAGTCTTGAAAGGGGATCATGCCCTTGCTCTGCGAGTGCTTCCATGTAGGACCTGGCACACGACCGGAGAATCGCCGCTGCCTCCTCTTTGGTTGCGCCATCAGCGGCAACAGCCCGCTCGCCCTTCGCGTTGAAGGCCACGTAGGTAGTGATCCCTTCGTAGACCTTCTTCTTTACAGGCATGTAGTAGAACCCACTCACAGGAAGTCCCCCTCATCGAATTCTGGAATGTTCTTGTAATCCTGATAGAAGTCCGCCAGCCCTTTTGGCCATTGCTCCATTGGGATGTGAAGCATGAGCATGTAGTCCACGATCACCGCAGAGCCGTGCATGACCTTTGGGACGGTCACCGGATCCCACTCCTTGTGAAACATCTTGGCGAGAGTGTTTGGGTCGGCCAGATCCGGATCCGGCCGTTCTGTCTCCAGCTTTGCTCGCCCTTTCCACCATCCGTTTGCCTCCGCCAAATTGACCACTGTGCCAGGGTTGAAAGAACCCTCTAGTCCAAGATTATGTGTTTTATTACATACGTCAAGACCTAGTGGGTCTCTTTTGTTGGGCGAGGGAGTGTTTGGTTTCCAGAGGGGGACGAACGCCTTCAACTCAGAAGGCTTGGGAGGCTGGGCCTGGGCCTTGAACGCCTCTGGCAGAGCATGGGCGGATTTTTGAGCCTCCGGGTCGGCGCCGGGGAGACCCGATCCCTCCTTGGGCTTTTTCGGCTCGTCGCCCTTGCCTGGGCCCGGGATCTTCATCTAGTTCCCTCACTGTTCCATGATGTATTCCAACATCTTGGTCAAGAATAGAGCCTTCAGGCTGAGGGTCGCCGATAATCAGGTA
>JBAXMJ010000270.1:0-1085 GCA_037134355.1 bacterium
GCCACATAGGCGGCGATTTTCTGTTGATCTACCAACTTCCGGGCGACGCCGTTGTGTTCACCAGGGCAGGCACTCACGCGGAGTTGTTCCGGTGATTTTCTAACCCAGACGAAAGGAATCCTTATGCCTACCCTCATAAGGTTGCGCGTCTGAACACGGGTAGGCGTAAGGATTCGTGCGTAAAGTCGCCCGGAAACCCGCGCCAAGTCTACATTTCTGCTCTTTTACTGGCTAGACCAGAAAAGCCGTTTTTTTAGCGATAAAACCTGTCCCAATTGAACCATCCTTGCAAAACAGCCCTGGAACCCGCATTCCACCGTAGCAAAATAGTGGTCCATTTATAGAAAACTTTAATTGGGACTAGTTTTTTTCATTAAAAACTCCAACTTTGCGCATTTACGCACGAATCCTTACGCCTACCCCGCAAGGGAACCCGGTCCGGGAAACCCGCGAGTACCCCACTGCGGCCAGCATCAACCTCTCGGCCAGGCACTTTTTCGGCGGGGCCAAGGCCCTCGCCGAACTGCAAACCGAGTTTCACCGCAAGGTGGGCATCCCTGCGGGTTTGGAGAGGGGGATGGAGGGTTCCAAGGCGACCCATCAGCGGGTCAGCCAGTTCTACGGCAACATCGCCCTGGGCGAGCCTGAAAACATCGAGGTGCCGACGGAGCGGCTGGTTTTGAAGAAGGGGTTTTTAACCCGCACGGTCGAGGCCGACGCGGATTTTGCCGTGCGCGTGGCCGAGTCGGTGCAAGAGCAGATGGCCCCGGTGCGCGACGTGGCCCTTCTCGCCGCCCAGGAGAACCGAAAACGCCGGGAGGCGGAGAACACTGCCGCCGAGTACAGGAAACGCAACGAGCCGCTTCTCAGGCCGCTACAGGGGCTTTCCGCCGGTCAGTTGGAGGATGTCTTGAAGCTGGCCAACCGCTACCAGCAGGAAAACGAGGTCGGACGCCAAGAGAAAGTGGCCCATGCCCGCCCTAGGGGGCGCGTAAGCGTTCACCCCCTTACGCCGGCAACGGCAAGAGGGCCAATCCCTGACGCCGACGGGTGATGGCGGTTTGCAGGTATTCCCAGGGGGAATG
>JBAXMJ010000271.1:0-1068 GCA_037134355.1 bacterium
TGAGTCTTGCCGCGCGATTCGAGGGAGCCCGAAATAGAGTCGAGCAGGCCGAAATAGCCCGAAATGGCCGTGTTTATCGGCCTCTGTGGGCCTTGGATGATGGAATCGGCGCGAATGTGCCGATTCGAGGGGAAAAGGGCCAAAAAGGGCCTTTTATCAATTTTACGAGGGCGAATTCCACCTCATGAATCGCCGGTGCAGGGTTGGTGCAGGATGGATGCATGGGGTCAGAAAAGGTCAAGTTGAGTCCCGGCCGATGCCGTTTTTTTCTTCCGACCGGGTTTCGTCGCCCGGACCAGGCTGTTCAGGTCGGCGAGCCGGACGGTGGTTTGGTCCATGGCGTCCGGCAGGCGGGATCGCTGCTTCGAGGTGAGATCGGCCAGGGCAGACTCGGCGATATTCCGGAGGGCCTTGGCTTCGTCGTAGTAGCGGTCGCCCTGTTTGCTCATGTGGGTCTGGACGGCCTTCAGGAGGTAGGCTGAGAAGAATCCGATGTTTCCGGTGTCGCCGTGGTGCATGATTCCCCGGAGGATTTCGTTCAGAATCGCCTCCAGTTTGGCTTCCGGCAGGCTGACTCCACGGTCCTTGAGCCAGTGGGCCGGGTGGGTGATCGCCCGGAGCAGGAGGGTGCGTTCCTGGTAGAATCCCTTCTCGTTGTCCGGGTAGAATTTGGTCCGGATCTGGTAGAGGTAGCGCTTTACGAATGTGTCAGCGGCCATATCAATGCTGCGGCAATGACAGGAGACGGGAGGAAGCTAGGGCATCCACATTTTGAAGCGGAACCTTCAGGCATTCTGTATAAAAAAACTTGATGGCATTGAATGCCTGGTTCTGGGTCGATGCGGCCACGCCATCCTTGGCGAGCATGGTGAGGAATCGCTCCATTTTCGCCTCCCGAGATCCATCGTGCTGATCGGTTTTGAGAAACCCGATGTAGCGCCTGAGCCACCCGCGATATGAGGACTCGGTTGCCAGCGCCATGTGCCGCAGGCGGATCACTTCGACCAGGCGTTTGTCGGCGTCTTTCTCGTTCATGATATGCTAATGGGAGGTTGGATAATCACTGTT
>JBAXMJ010000272.1:0-1055 GCA_037134355.1 bacterium
CTATCGCGGCGAGCGCATTCGTGTCGAACTCCCGGAGGTTGGTCAGCCCATCACCCCGCCCAAAGAACCCGGTGCCGGTGGCCCAGACGGATCCCGCCGTCACTGACTTGGTTCCATGCGACGCATTATCATCACCCACGACAATGGACTGACTATTGCTGGCCGTCCCGGCCCCCAGTAGGATCGAGGCATGGGCGACATCCGTGATGACTGCCTTTTGGCCGCCGGATAGATTGCCCAGGAGCAGTGATCCTTTTCCCCGATTCGTTACGGCCGCCAGGCTCCCGAAGGAGCCAAGGATAAATGCCCCATCACCGCTCAGATACATCTGCCCGTCATTCTTGCCCCGGAACTGCGAACCCGGCCCGCCAATCCAGAGCCATCCGGTATTGTCCCCGGCAAATTGGTAGGAGTTTCCATTGGTGACAATGGTCCCGGTGTTGTTGCCACTCATAGGTTCATAGGTCGTGAAAGTCTGAATCACGAACCCCTGCTGGGTCGGATTCAGCCACCCGGCCATGCAACCACTCACAAGACCCATCAATAAACAAATGACTAAAGCCGTATTTTTCATGGATTATTCCCTGTGTCTCTTGTTCCAATACATTGGTGATCCTGCCGTTACCGATTCCACCGGCTTCAATGATCCCTCCTGAACCATTCGCAGCCAGATATTCGCCTGCACGTTCAAACCGTAAACTTCCGGAGAAAACTGAACGCCCATCTCCATTCCCAGGTTGAAGACCACCAGATTCAACGCATGACGGAACCCCGTCACCGGGATCATCGTCGGGTTTTCATCCATGACGACCAATTGCTGGGTGCTCACTGCTTCCCGAAATATCCCCAGTGTCTCGGCGACAAGTTCAGCCAGCCGGTTTGTTTTCGACGGATTCGCATCTACCCATGAGCGGTACAGGTTGCCCATGTCCGTGGGCATCCCATTCATGACTGTCTCCTCCGTCAATTGAGTCCAGCCGCTCACGCTTCAACCCTCAAAAAGTGGGGGGATACGGCCAATCCGTATCCCCCCGTCAACCACCACCACCTCAGGC
>JBAXMJ010000273.1:0-1049 GCA_037134355.1 bacterium
AATCGTAAACACTCGACGTAGGTTGAGAGCCTTGTTTAACATATAAATCAACATCACCTGTTCCACCCGAAATTTGAATAACTAGATTTTTAAGTGAAACTGAATCAGACGGCACTGTTATATCAAAAGCTTGAATGCTGTCTATAGCCGTCATTCCGCACCCCCTTATCCCGAATTGGCATATAGGGTTACATAGCGTTCGCCGAGGAGGGCGAGCAGCGCCCTGTGGTGGGCCTTGAGATTCGGCACGACCTCGGTGAACGGGGCGACCAGCAAGACGTGGATGTCCATGAATGACTGGAACACCCAGCGGGCGGTTGGGCGTTCCGTGGGCTTGCCCTTCTGGTTGGGGAAGGTCTGCGACTGTTGCGCCAGGCTTTGCCGGATGCGGTGTTCGAGCGCGGCATGGACCATCAGGCACAAGATCATTATCGCCATCAGGGCCATGATGCGCCGTGGCATCTTGAGGAACAGCGTGGAGGCCATGAACAGGGGGGCTTTGAGGAAGCGGAAGCCGCGCTCGATTCCGGTAGGCTTCGAACACCTCCTCGTCGCCAAGGACGATCCCTTTGGTGTCGTTGGTGGCGACGATGTAAGCGTTCACTCCCCTCTGCCTTTTCCGGCGTGGTTCAAATCAAGGTAACACTTTTGCCGGGATCGGGGGGAAGAACCAAGAGTCTGGCGAGTTGTTGAAGCGAGTGGATTCATCTAGGATACTCGGCGTCCCTAAACTTCCCTTGGATTCCGGTTCCGATGACATCTTCTTCCCTCTCCGTGGCGGCCAACCTTCCTTTCGAAACCCGCAAGCACTTCGCCATTCATGCCTTGGCGGGGAGCGAGCCGGTTTCCCGCGTTGCCGAACGGGAAGGCGTCAGCCGGAAACTCATCTACCATCAAAAGCACAAAGCCGGCATCGCACTGGATCAGGCGTTTTCCCCGCCCGGCGAATCGCCGGACGTGCTTTTCAATCTCTAGGTGACCGGGGCATGGCTTAAGGTGATTTACAACAAAGAACATACCATCAAAAAACAGCCATTGGTTTAATGAGT
>JBAXMJ010000274.1:0-1028 GCA_037134355.1 bacterium
TCCCTATCGCCAGGCACTTAAGAGGCGAGACGCCCTGCCGGATGGCCTTTCCGACCGTCATCGCTGAATTCCGGATATAGGGTCCCGTCGCGGGATCTAGCGTGTCGAGGAAGCGTAACATCCCGTCCCTGACACCCGGAAACTGATGGACATGCAGATGACTGTCCAGATAGTCCGGCGGACATCCCGCATACTCAACAAATCGATCATACTGACTCCGAATCTCACGAGCCACGTCATCCGGGTTGAGGGCGCCAACGATTCCTCTTCGCAACAATGACCCCATGGAATGGAACAGGGATGACGATTGGAGCAGGGATTTGACACCGGCCACGGCGTGGGTCGGGGGACTATCCGTCAGGGCCAGATGAAGGCCGATATCCAGACGATCCCGGTATTTGAGCAAACCGGAAAAAGCCATCCGATCAAAATGAGCCAGGGCCACCATACAGGACGCCCCGGAAATCCGTCCCTGCCCGGCCAGATGGATCACGGCGCTGTTAATGTCAGTCGTCAGTCCAAAATCATCCGCACACACAATCATGGGCAGTTCTCCGTCAGACCGGGGGTAGACCCTGCTTCTGCATCACGTCAATAATGATCTCAGAGGCTTCCCGGGCGCCCTGGACGCCGGTGATGGGAGTGCGGGATTTCATTCCCTCCCAACGGTTGACGCGGCACAGATCCTTGAGTTTGGCCACAACCTCGTCCTCCCGCACGACATAGCCGTATCCCATATCGGCGACAACCCGCGCGTTGATATACTGTTCGGCATGGCCGGGCACGGGAATAACAAAGGTGGGTTTCCCCAGAGCCAGGGCTTCACTGACGGCTGAAAATCCGCCATTGACAACGAGGGCATCCGCCTTCTGAAGGTAGGCAATGTTATCCATCAACCGGCCGCGATACGTTACCATTCCCACGTTCTCGCCCTCACGCCCGATGACATCAACAGGAAACGGAAACATCCCGTCCCCGAAGTCGATCTTCGAGGCAAAGATTGAACCGCTCAACAGGAACACCATGGT
>JBAXMJ010000275.1:0-1019 GCA_037134355.1 bacterium
AAGCAGCAGTGCGATCTGGCGGGCATCGCCAGATCCAGCTACTACTACGAGCCGACAGGCGCGGAGAGTGCGGAGAACGAGGCGCTGATGCGTCAGATCGACCGGCTTTATCTGAAGTGGCCGTTCTACGGGTCACCCCGGATGAAACTTGCCCTGGAGGAGCACTGCGGAACGTATGTGAACGAGAAGCGGGTGGCTCGACTGATGAGGGAAATGGGGCTTCGCTCCATCTTGCCCAAGCCGAATCTGAGTCAGCCAGGACGGGGGCACCGGATTTATCCCTACCTGTTAAATGGGCTGGAAATACAGGCTCCTGGCTTGGTTTGCTGTGCGGATATCACGTATATCCCGCTACATCAGGGGCACCTTTATCTGGTGGCCGTGATGGATTGGTTCAGCCGGTATGTCCTGGCATGGAAACTGTCAAACACGATGGACTGCGGGTTCTGTTTGGATGCTCTGAATGGGGCCTTGGAACAGGAGGCTCCCGAGATATTCAACACCGATCAAGGTTCGCAGTTCACCAGCACGGACTTCACCGACAGGCTCAAGGCGGCCGGGGTCAAGATCAGTATGGACGGCAAGGGGCGGGCTTTGGACAACGTGTTTATCGAGCGACTTTGGTGGAGCGTCAAGTACGAGGAAGTCTATCCCGGCGATTACGCAAACGGGTGGGTGGCTCATCAGCGGTTGGATCGGTATTTTCGGTATTACAACACCGAGCGACGTCATCAGGCGCTGGACTACCGAACCCCGCACGAGATCCATTTCGCCCCTGTGACCAAGGGAAAGCTGGCGGCATGCTACTGACCCCTGACCAGTCTAACACGGTTTTGCCGCCCCCTCTGCAATCCTCCGACGAGCTTTTATGGCCCATTCTCGGATCGCAGAGGGAGCGGCAAAACCTCGCCGCAGATCACTTTGATGGCAAACAACAGGCAGAAAAAAGGAGGCTGGACACAGGAAAGACTCTCTCTTATTTTGAGGTCAAACCTGTCCAACCGATGGGGGGAAGCTCA